>JBAZPK010000007.1:0-37507 GCA_041648235.1 Thermoleophilia bacterium | reverse complement strand
GCCCGCTCGAGGCCGAGCTGGCGGGTGGCGCGCCTGCCCCTGCCGCCCCGCCCGCCCCGGCCTTCGCCGCGCCGGCCGACCCCGAGAGGTGACCGTGGACCTGCGTGCCTTCATCGGCCTGTTGGAGCGTGAGGGCGAGCTGGCCCGGGTGCGCCCCGAGGTCGACCCGTACCTCGAGATGGCCGAGATCGCCGACCGCGCCAGCAAGGCGCACGGCCCGGCGCTGCTGTTCGAGCGGCCCCGGCGGTCGGCGGGCGCCGCCGCCGTACCCGTGCTCATGAACCAGCTCGGCTCGTACCGGCGCCTTGAGCTTGCCTTGGGCGCGCCACTCGACGATCTCGCGGCGCGCATCGCGAACCTCGTCGAGCTGCAGGTGCCGAGTGGCCTCGTCGGCAAGGTCAAGGCGCTCGGTCAGCTCAAGGAGCTCGCCTCCTACGGCCCCAGGGTCGTCAAGAAGGCCGCCTTCCGCGAGGTCGTGGTCGACCCGCCGGACCTCGCCCGGCTGCCGGTGCTCACCACCTGGCCCGGCGACGGCGGCCCGTTCATCACGCTGCCCATCGTCGTCACCAAGGACCGCCAGGGGCGGCGTAACGCCGGCATGTACCGTCTGCAGGTCTACGACGGCCAGACGACGGGGATGCACTGGCACGTCCACCACGACGGGGCCGCCAACTTCCGCGAGGCGGACGGTCGCCTCGAGGTGGCCGTGGCGCTGGGCACCGACCCGGCGGTCACCTACGCCGCCACGGCGCCCCTGCCGCCGGGCATCAGCGAGTTCATGTTCGCGGGCTTCCTGCGCGGCGAGCCCGTGGAGTTGGTCCAGTGCGCCACCGTCGACCTCGAGGTGCCGGCCGACGCCGAGATCGTCCTCGAAGGCTACGTGGACAGGGACGAGCGGCGCCGCGAAGGGCCTTTCGGTGACCACACCGGCTACTACTCGCTGGCCGACGACTACCCGGTGTTCCACCTCACGGCGATGAGCCACCGCCGCGACGCCATCTATCCGGCCACCATCGTCGGCCGGCCCCCGATGGAGGACGCCTACCTCGGCAAGGCCACGGAACGTCTCTTCCTGCCGCTGCTCCGCCTCGTTCAGCCCGAGATCGTCGACATGGACCTGCCTATCGAGGGCGTCTTCCACGACTGCGCCGTGATCAGCATCAAGAAGGAGTACCCCGGCCAGGCACGCAAGATCATGAACGCCGTATGGGGCATGGGGCAGATGATGTTCACGAAGTTCGTCGTCGTCGTGGACGAGCACGTCGACGTGCACGACTACAGCGAGGTCACCTGGCGCGTCTTCAACAACGTCGATCCGGCCCGCGACTGTGTCGTGGTCAACGGGCCGCTGGATGTGCTCGATCACTCGAGCCCGCTGGCGCGCTACGGTGCCAAGATGGGCATCGACGCCACCAAGACGTGGCCCGAGGAGGGCCACGGGCGCGAGTGGCCGGATGAGCTCGTGATGGACCCCGCCGTCAAGCAGCGGGTGACGGCACGCTGGTCCGAGCTCGGCCTGCCCTTCTCGTGAGCCCGCGCGGATGCGCCGCCCGCCGGCCGTTCAGGCTGGTCGCCACTTTGCGGGCGTGATGGTACAATCGGCGCCAACGAGGGGCGGGCGGGTCAGGGGACGCCTCGCCCAGCCATTCTTGCGTGGGATGGAGCCTGTGGGAGTATCTTGTCGTGACTGAGGGCGGTCACCGCTACCCGATCAAACAGCGGGCCTGGTATCGCAGGCCCTGGTTCACGTTCGTGGTCGTCATCGCCTTCCTGGCCGGTGTCGGCGCTGTCGTCGTGATCCCGGTCAGCGCTACGGACTCCCTGGCGTACTGCTCGTCCTGCAAGGCCACGCGAGCGGCGGAGGCGAGCTGGTCCACTTCGTCCCACAAGGACGTCACGTGCACCGCCTGCCACGTCCCGCCCGGATTCGTCGCCCAGGCCAGGTGGCGTATCGAGGAGGCCAAGAACATCTGGGCCTCCTACCTCGCTGTCGACCGGGCCCCAGACAGAGGCCACATGCCCGGTAATGCCAACTGCCTCAAGTGCCATCCGCTCGGCAAGATCCCCAACGAGTCGAACGGCGTGCGCATGAAGCACGACGTGCACATCAGGCTGCGCAACCTCACCTGTGCGGACTGCCACGACTACACCTCCCACCGCAAGGCCGGCCAGCCCGCGCGCGTGACCATGCAGACCTGCCCGATGTGCCACAACGAGCAAGGCGCCCCCAACCGCTGCGATTTCTGCCACGCCGCGCCGCCGGTGGACCAGCATCGCCCTGATTACCTCAAGGAGCACGGCCGCGAGGCGCGGCTCAACGAGGCCGGGTGTCTGCGCTGCCACCACGACAAGAAGACGTTCTGCGACGCCTGCCATGCCTTCCCGCCGGCGCCTCACTTCTCCGGCAGATGGAGGTACACCCACGGGGCCGACGCCCGGACCGACTCGCAGAGCTGTGAGGCGTGCCACGATCGTGCCTACTGCGCGCAGTGTCACGCCGTGACGCATCCCGTCGACTGGGAGGCTCTGCACGGGCCTACCTCCCGGCAGGGCCCCGGCGCTTGCCTCGTTTGCCATCCGCAGGGCATGTGCGATACCTGTCACGAGGAGCGGGGCGTGAATCCATGAGCCTCCGTCGCCTCGCCACGGCCGGGGTTCTGCTCGGCTGCCTCGTCCTTGGGCTCGCGGCGCTGCCGGGAGCAGCCGGCGCCGCGGACTCGACCGCCGGCACGGCCCTCAAGTCCTCCGGCAACGAGGCGTGTCTCGCGTGCCATGGGCAGAAGGGCGAGAACGGCTTCATCGACGTCGACGGCGAGCGGGTCAGCATATTCATCGACGTGGGTGGGGAGCGCAAGAGCATCTACGTCGATCCAGCCACGCATGCCTCCTCACGCCACGGCAAGCTCGCCTGCGTGAGTTGTCACCTGGGCTTCAACGAGGGCATGCACTCGGAGACCGTCACCTCCGGCTGGCTGCGAAGGACCAAACTCGACGTGTGCGGGGACTGTCACGCGGACGAGGCCCTCATGTACGAGGGGTCCTTCCACGGCGCGCTGACGCTGACCCGGCAGGACACCAGGGCGCCGCTGTGCGCCGATTGTCACGACGCGCACAATATCGTCTCCCCGGGCACACCCGCCTTCCGGGAGAGCGTGGCGCAGCTCTGCACGCGCTGCCATGGCGGTCGCGAGGCGACCTATCTCGACAGCTATCACGGCAAGGCCTTCGCCCTCGGGCGCGAGGGGGCCGCGGTGTGCACCGATTGTCACCTGGGTCACAGGATCGTCCCCGGCTCGAACGCGTCCAGCTCAGTCTCCAAGCGTAACCTCGCCGAGACCTGCGGCCGCTGCCATCCCGGGGCCAACAACAACTTCGCCGGGTTCCAGGTGCACGTGAACCCCCAGGACCCCCGCTCGTCGTGGCTCATCTTCCTGTTCTGGGCGGCCTACGTGGCGCTGATCGCCGTCGTCTTCACCTTCGCTGCGGTCCACACCTCGCTGTATGTCTACCGCGGCTTCCGGGAGGGCATGTACGCCCAGAGAGTGCGCACGCCGAGGGACCGGAGAGGGCAGACGCGAGTCGAGTACCACCGCTTCAACGTCTTCCATCGCCTGATGCACTTCCTCGTGATCGTCAGCTTTACGACCCTGGTGTTCACCGGCATGCCCCTCAAGTACAAGGACGCCGCCTGGGCGCAGTGGTTCATGGACCTCTTCGGAGGAGTCACCGCAGCCGGTGTCTACCACCGCATCGCGGCCATCGTCACGGTATTCTACTGGACGGCCGAGGTCATCTACGTGATCGTCGTGCTCCTGCGGAGCCGCGGCAAGGAGCTCCGCGGTCCCAATTCCCTCGTTCCGCGCATGAAGGACCTTCACGACATGGTGGGCATGTTCGGCTGGTTCGTCGGTCGCGGCCCCAAGCCGCAGTTCGACCGCTTCACCTACTGGGAGAAGTTCGACTACCTTTCGCTCTTCGCCGGAACGGTGATCATCGGCGCCACCGGGTTCATGATGTGGTTCCCGCTCGAGACCACCCAGCACCTGCCCGGCGTCGTGCTGAACATCGCGCTCGTGATCCACTCAAACGAAGCGCTCCTCGCGATGGGCGTCATCTTCATCTTCGTGCATTTTTTCAGCGCCCATCTGCGGCCGGAATCCTTCCCCATCGACAAGGTCATGTTCACCGGCACCCTGCCTGTGCACCATTACAGGGACGACCGGCCTCTGGAGTATGCGCGGCGCGTCGAAGAAGGCACGCTGGACGAAGTACTCGTTGAGAAGACGGTCACGTGGGGGACTCTCTTCGGCGACAGCATCTGGTGGGTCATCACCGGCGCCGCGGGCGTCGGTGCGGTGCTCATGACGGCGTTCGTCGTCTGGTCCGTGGTACGCTGAAGCATGCTCGATAAGCCCGAAAGCCTCGTGACCGCCGAAGACGAGCACGCCAGGAACGCGCGCGTGCGTCGCAGCCTCCTGCGCCTGTCGCTGGCGAACTGGGGAGTGGCCGCGCTCGCCTGGACGGTCAGCGCGTACCTCGGGATCACTTCACCGGCGCACATCATCGTGTACACGGTCCTGTTCGTGATCGGGCTCTTCGCGGTGGCAGTCGCGCTGGCGACCTACCTGCTCGAGAAGTTCGCGCATCGCCCGGGGCCGGTTCTCTCGCCAGCAGGTGCGGACGACGATCGGGACGGCGAGTCTCGCGGCGCTGCGACCCCGAGCGCCTGAGCCCGGCACCGTGCTTCTGCCGGGGAGCGTCTCGGTCTCCAAGCCCGCCCTGTTCGCCCGGCTCGTCAAGATCGAGCACAGCATCTACGCGCTGCCGTTCGCCTATGTTGGCGCCCTTCTCGCCGCGGGTGGGCTGCCCACCTGGCCCCAGCTCTTCTGGATCACCGTGGCGATGGTCGGGGCTCGCAGCAGCGCCATGGCCCTCAACCGGCTGATCGACGCCGAGATAGACGCCCGAAACCCGCGCACGGCGGCGCGGGAGCTCCCGGCAAGGAGCCTGGGCCGTCGCGAAGTGTGGCTGTTCACGGGCGTGTCCGTGGCGCTCCTCGTCACGGCGTCCTTCCAGTTGTCCGACCCCTGCCGCCTCCTCTGGCCCGTCCCGTTGGCGGCCTTCGTGCTCTACCCGTACGCGAAACGGGTCACCTGGTTCTGCCACTACGCCTTGGGGCTGACTTTGGGCCTTGCTCCCGCGGCCGCCTGGCTCGCAGTCAGTGGCGGCCTCTCGGCCGAGGCTTGGCTCCTCTTCGCCGCCGTCGGCCTCTGGGTGGGCGGCTTCGACGTGGTCTACGCGATCTTCGACCTCGAGTTCGACCGTCGGCACGGGCTCCATTCCGTGCCGGTCAGGTTGGGGCCGAGCGGCGCTCTGCGCGTCGCCGCGGCGTCGCACGTGGGCGCTGTCGTGCTGCTGGGCCTCGTCGGCCGCGTCTCCCACCTGCCGTCGCCCTACTGGGTTGGGCTCGCCGCAGTCGCGGCGCTCCTCGCATGGTCGCATGTGGACATCGCCCGCCGCGGCCTGGACCGGGTCGGCATGAGCTTCATGACCGTCAACGGTGCCGTGGGCCTTCTCTACGGCGCCGTCATCGCCACCTCGCTCCTCTGGTGACCGGGGGCCTGGCGCGGGCGGTTGATGTGACTTCTTGCACGAGCGCGTCGTGTGGTAAAATCCGGCGCCTGGCGCGCCTGGTCTCCGTGACTGCGGTCCTGAGCACGCGCCGGTCTCCACTCCACGCGATCTTCAGGGGGACGTTCGAGTGAACGACGACGCACACAACGAGCCGCACCCGATCAGCCGCCGATCATGGCGCCGGTCCGGTTGGTTCATGGCGATCGTCGTGGTCGGCGCGCTCTGCGTCGCCGCAGTCGCCCTCTATGTCCCGGTCCAGGCCACGTCCACGGCAAGCTATTGCGGCAGTTGCCACGAGATGCGCAAGGCGTACTCGAGTTGGCGCCGATCGCCGCACGCCGCGGTCCCGTGCGTCCAGTGCCACGTGCCTCCGGGTCTGGGCGCGTCCCTTCAGTGGCGTGCCAGAGAGGCTCGCAATATCTGGGCCGTGTACCTCAACATGGAGCCCGCGAACGAGCGGGAGCCTCGCCCGGCGAACGAGAACTGCATCGGTTGCCACCCGCTCAAGGGCCTTATGGGCATCCCGGGCCGCCTGCGCATGCCGCACGCGACCCACATCAACCAGAACAACCTGATGTGCATCGACTGCCATGACCACACTTCTCACGCGGTGCAGGGCGGCAGCAGCAAGGTCAGCATGGCCCCCTGCACGATGTGCCACGACCAGACCAACGATCCGAAGCGCTGCTCCTTCTGCCACTACACTCCGCCGGAGGGCAAGACGCACCCCACCGACTACATCAAGGCCCACGGCAAGCTCGCCCTCGCGAACGAGACGGACTGCCTGCGCTGTCACCACGACAAAGTCGATTTCTGCGACTCGTGCCATGCCAAGCCCACGCCTGGCCACTACTCAGGCGACTGGCGCTACTCCCATGGCGAGCAGGCGCGTGGGGACCGTGGGCGTTGCCTGGGGTGCCACAGCTACCAGATCCTCTGTAAGCAGTGCCATGAAGTCAGTCATCCCGCCGACTGGACGGAGTCGCACGCCCCCGTGGCCGCCAAGGGCACCGTGTCGTGTATGGTCTGTCATCCCCGCCTGATGTGCATAGATTGTCATCGAGAGAAGGGGGTGCAGACGCCGTGAGCAGGCATGCATTCCTTGGTACGCTCCTCGTGACGGCTGTCCTCGCGGTCGTGGCCTTCGCAGCGCCGGCGGGAGCCATCGAGTTCTCCCTCGCCCACGGCGCCAACGGTCGGTGTTTTGTGTGCCACGCCAAGCCCGACATCGGGACCGTGGTCGTCGAGGGCGAGCGCAAGAGCCTCGTGGTCACGGCGGACGACACGCACGATTCAATCCATTCACGCCTCGACTGCACGGCCTGCCACGTGGGTCTTCAGCCAAGGGAACACACGGCCGAGGAGACCCTCGGCTGGTATCAGCAGGCCAAGCTCCTCGGCTGCAGCGACTGCCACGCGGATCAGTTCACCATGTACAGCAAGTCCTTCCACGGCGACCTCGTCCTGGGAGAGAACGACAAGAAGGCGCCATCGTGCGCAGATTGCCACGGCTCACACGGGATCATCAGCCCCGGCGCTCCGGGATTCCGGGAGACGGTGCTGCCGATGTGCAGCCGTTGCCACGGCGAACGGTCGGAGACCTACCTCGACACGTATCACGGCAAGGCGTTCCGCATGGGGGCGACGACGAGGGCCGTCTGTACCGACTGCCACGGGTACCACGAGATCCTGCCGCAGGCGGACCCGGCGAGCATGGTCTCCGATCGCAACGTGGCCCGTACCTGTGGCAAGTGCCACAAGCACGCGAGCGGGAAGTTCGCGAGCTTCCTCGTCCACGTCGACCCCACCTCCCCGAAGTCGTCGATGTCGGTGTGGGTCATGGAGTTGAATCACAAACTGCTGATCGTCGGGCTCTTCCTCGTCGGCGGGCTGCATTGCTTCCTGTATTTCTACCGTGGCCTTAAGGAGGGGCTCTACTCACGTGGCAAGCATTGAGACCCACCACAGCCCGACTGCGGCCGCCAGGATCGCAGCGGCCGCCGCCGCCGTTGAGCAGGTGCACTACCAGCGCTTCACGGCGTTCCAGCGCTGGGTGCACTTCCTCATCATGTGCAGCTTCACCGTGCTCGTGTTCACAGGCATGCCGTTGAGATACAGCGATCAGGGCTGGGCGAAGTGGGAGATGAGCCATCTGGGCGGCATCCAGACGGCCGGCATCGTCCATCGGTTCGCGGCGATGATCATGGTCTCCTGCGTCTTCTGCATGCTCGGCTTCTTTGCTCGTATCCTGGTCAAGACCAGAGGACGCTACTGGGGCCCGGGCACGATGGTCCCCACCCGCAAGGACTGGCACGACCTCGTCGCCATGGTGCGCTGGTTCCTCGGCAAAGGCCGCCCCGTGCTTGAGCACGATCGCTACTCGTACTGGGAGAAGTTCGAGTTCTGGGCCGCTTCGGGCGGCGTCACGATCATGTGCGTCACCGGCGCCATGCTGTGGTACCCGCAGCTCACCACCCGGTTCCTGCCTGGCATCTTTCTCAACTTCGCGCTCGTCAACCACTCAGGCGGGGCTCTGCTGGCGATGGGCTTCGTCTTCGTGTTCTGGCACGTCTTCCATGCCCACCTGCGGCCCGAAGTCTTCCCCATGGACAAGACCATGTTCGACGGCGGGCTCCCCGTGGACGAGTACGCGCGCGAGCGCCCCCTGGAGTACGAGCGCCGCGTGCGCGAGGGATCCCTGCATGAGGTCCTCGTGCCGGTGCATAGCCCGTCGCGACAACGAGTCGAGAACGTCATCTGGTGGGCCATTACCATCGTCGCGCTCCTCGTGTGGGCCGCGTTCACCCTGTTCGTGATCTGGGTGGCTTCCTTCTGGTTGGGGTCACTCTGAGGGTGAACGTCGCCCCAAGGACTGTTAGACTCGATCTTGCGCATGAGGGGGACCCCGGCTTCGGCGGGGGTAGCCTCGTGAAGGGCCGCGCCAAGCGGCCGGTCGTGTGAGGATGGCCGCCTCGGCGGGCGGTGGCGGATGCCCCGCTGAGCAGGCGGTTGGGGAGGAGGCACCATGAGTGGTCTTGGGCGGCGGGCGCTGCTCGGCTTGTGTGCCGTGGCGCTCGCCTTCGCGGGGTCGGCGCTCGCTGCCGGGCTGCACGCGGGCCCGGCTGCCGCGCTCAGCGCCTGGCAGCACGACAGTGCGGTCGGGTGCAGTTGCCATTCGGGCAGCCCTCCCACCGACGCCACCTGCACCGCTTGCCACTCCGGGTTCGTCAGTGTGCCCGACAAGACGTGCTGGAGCTGCCACGCCCCAGGGCAGGACACTTCCTCGCTCTCGTCGCCGAGCGCGGCCTGCAGCCAGAGCTGCCATCTCTACGACAGCTTCGACAAGCGCTACACGGCGGAGTTCACGCACGGCACCAGCCCCCACCTCGGCGCGAGCGCGGAGTGCCTCGCCTGCCACACCACGAGCGCCGGCATCGCGAGTCCCGCCGCGAGCCCGCATCACAACGGCCCTCAGGAGTTCGACGCCTGTGGCGTCTGCCACGGCAACTATCAGAAGCATGCCGGGGCCGTCGCTTGCGCCTCGTGCCACCCCAGGGCAGCCGCGTTCCACACTTTCCAGGCGTCCAGCCCGGGGTTCAAGCGCTGTACCGGCTGCCACACCAAGAGGCACGCCGGCAGGTTGGTCCCGCTCGGCAAGTGCGCCTCCTGCCACAAGGGCTCGGGGCCTGGCGTCCAGTCGCGGGCGCAGCATTCGGCGAGCGTCACGAAGAAGCGCACCTGCAACCAGACCGGCTGCCACGCTAAACCGTTGCACGCCTCCCGGCGGGGGTCCGGCATCAAGCGCTGCGCCAGGTGTCATACGTCGAAGTTCCACGCCCGGCAGGCAAAGCCGTCCTCGTCTGTCTGCGTGAGCTGCCATTCCAGAGCTCCGCGGCACGCCAACGGTTTCGGCTGCGTCCTCTGCCACCGTCGTGCCGTTCACCAGGCATGGCCGACTGCGCGCCGCTACTGACGCGTGAGGTTCCGGCTCACCACATTGAGTGTCACGATCGCGGCTGTGGTGCTCACCGCCCTCGTGGTGGTCATCGGCGTTTCTCTGGCATCCAGCTCCACGTCGCGTTTCTGCAGCACCTGCAAGAGCCACGTCCCCTACGTCGAGGATTACGAGAAGTCCGCCCACGGTGATGTCAACTGCGAGCAGTGCCACACCAAGCCGGGTCCGTTCTTCTTCCTCACCTCCAAGCTCGAGAACCTGCAACAGCCGCTGGCGCAGCTCACCGGCGACTACGAGAAGCCCATCCTGGGGTTCGTGGTCAACCAGTCCTGCCGCCGCTGCCACAGCAACAAGACGCTGTTCAAGCCGGTCACCAAGAGCGGCATCCGGGTCCAGCACAAGCACCTCGTCGAGGCGGGTTTCCTGTGCGTGCGCTGCCACTCCACGGTGGCCCACGACACGGCGATCCCCGAGGGCTCGCGCACCTTTCCGGTCATGGAGCAGTGCTTGATCTGCCACAACAACGACTACAGGGCACCGAACGGCGCGGAGGCTTCGGCCCAGTGCGACCTGTGCCACACGAGGCGCGATTACGACGCCACCCCCGTGTCGCACAAGTCAGGTGAGTGGAACACCCGTCACGGTGCCATCGGGGTTCTCTCCACCTGCAGTGCCTGCCACACCGCCAAGGACTCGTGCACCAAGTGTCACTCGGGCATCCTCATGCCGCACCGCGACGCGTGGCTGTACGGGCACGGCGCCGAAGCCGAGTCGCGCGGCCGCCAGAGCTGCGCCCAGTGCCACGACATCAAGCGCTACTGCAAGACGTGCCATCAGGTCGACATGCCGCACCCCGGCGACTTCGTCTCGAGCCACTTCAAGGCGGTCGCGCGGACGGGAGCGCCGAGCTGCTTCAACTGCCACACACTCGACAACTGCCAGGCTTGTCATGAACAGCACGCATCAGGCGAGCCCCGCGCCCACAGCCTCTTCAAGGGCATCCAGTACACGCCGACGCCGACGCCGCCAAGCCCGACCTCGGTCCCGGGGAGCCAGTAAGCCGTGTCGAGACGCAGGATACCGAGAGGGCGGGTGCTTCTTGAAGGCAGAGTGCCGCTGAGCTGGCTGGCCGGCGTCGTCACGGCGCTCGTCGTCATTATCCTTGCCACGATCGTCGGGTTCTCCACAGTGCTCAACAATCTCGGGACATGCGAGACCTGCCACCTCGTCAAGCCCGAGGTCGAGACCTACAAGCAGACGGCGCACTACCGGGCGGGCGTCGGCTGCCAGCAGTGCCACACGAAGCCCGGCGTGTTCAACTACGCGATCAGGAACCTGCAGGGGATGACCAACCTCATCCTGTTCGTTTCGAATGCCTACGAACGCCCGCTCTCCACCGTCGTCGGCTCCAACAACTGCGTGCAATGCCACCCGAAGTCCGAGATCGAGAAGGACCAGGTGGTCGGCAATATCCGCGTCAACCACAAGGGGCTGCGCGAGGCCGGCTACCAGTGCATCACCTGCCACGCCGACATCAGCCATCCCGGGACCCAGCTCGAGGTCGCGCGCGTGGCTCAGAACAAGATGCCGATCTGCGCTCGTTGTCACGACGGCAAGACCCTGCCCGCGGACTGCAACACCTGCCACGTGGGCGGCGCGCCGGCCGAGGAGATCAACGTTCCGATCGAGGGGCACGTCAGCGGCACGCAATGCCGAGGGTGCCACGAGAGCAAGACGTTCTGCGCAGACTGCCACCATGGCCTCGCGATGCCGCATCCGACCCGCTGGAACCGCGAACACGGCTTGACGGTCCTCGACCGCGGGAAGGCGATCTGCGCGTCGTGCCACCTCAAGAAGGATCCAACCTTCTGCATCGACTGCCACGGCTTGCAGATGCCGCATCCCTCAGGCTGGACCAGCGGGCACGGCGACAACGCGCTCGCGCAACCGGCGAAGTGCGTGAAGTGCCATGGCAAGAACAGTTGCATCAAGTGCCACGGCCTGCAGATGCCGCATCCTGCCGGGTGGGTAGGGGCGCATCCCGCCACGGCCAGCTCGTCCCCCGGCCTGTGTACCAAGTGCCACAGCGCCTCCTTCTGTACGGCCTGCCACGGGGTGGACCTGCCTCACAGCGGCGCCTTCATCGCCGACCACCCGAACCACGTCTACAGCAGCGGCAGCCTGTGCGTGAAATGCCACGGCAATGCCGGTACGGGCCCCAACGGCTGCTACGGCGGCCAGTGCCACAACGGGTCCATCGGCGGCTGAGGCGACGGCCGTGTGGAGCCGGCGGCGGAACGCATCGTGACCGTCACGCCGCCGCGGAGCGTCTTCATCGGCATCAGCGGTGCCAGCGGCGCCCCTTACGCACTGCGGGTCGTGCAAGCCTTGGCAGCAGCCGGCTGTACGCTGCAGCTCTCCATCTCCGACAGCGCCATTCTCGTTTTGGAGCACGAGCTCGAGCTGTCCGTCGAGGGGCGCACGGCGGTCACCGCGGAGTTCCTCGAGCGTGCTGGCGCGGCTGCGGAGGTCTACGCGCCTGACGACCTCGCGGCGCCGCCGGCGAGCGGCAGCAGCTTCCCCGATGCCGTCGTCGTCTGCCCCTGCTCCGTCTCGACGGTGGCGCACATCGCCTTGGGGACGACGCGCACGCTCATCCACCGTGTCGGCGACGTCGCGCTCAAGGAGCGCCGCCCCCTGGTGGTCGTGCCGCGCGAGACGCCGCTCACTCGGATCCACTTGCGGAGGCTGCTCGAGCTGGCGGAGGCCGGCGCCGTGGTCGTACCGGCGATGCCCGGGTTCTACTCGCGCCCGCGGACTCTGCAGGACGCTATCGACCACGTCGCCGGCAAGGTGCTCAGCAGCCTCGGCTTCACCCAGGAGCTGTTCGCGCCCTGGGACGGAGGCCGGCGCTGACGCGCGCCGCCGAGCCTTCCGGTGCGCCCCGGGCCCGGGGCGCGCTGCCGATCGACCGTGACCCCGGGCGCATCGAAGCCATGTTCGGTGGCATCGCGTCGCGCTACGACCTCATGAACCGCGTGATGACGTTCGGTCTCGACCGCCGCTGGCGCCACGCCGCCGCGTCGGCCTCCGGTCTGCGGCCCGGCGACCGTGCATTGGACGTCTGTTGCGGCACCGGCGACCTTTGCCTCACGCTCGTCGACCACTGCCCGTGGTGCGAGGTCACCGGCCTGGACTTCACGGAGGCGATGCTCGCGCAGGCGCGCGCGAAAGCCGCTGCGCGGCAGCGCCGCGGCCTGCCCGCGCCGGCGCGCTTCCTCCGCGGCGACCTTCTCGACCTGCCCTTTGCCGATGGTGAGTTCGCCGCGGTCACGGTCGGCTGGGGCGTGCGCAACGTCCCCGACATCCCGCGCGCCTTCGCTGAGATGCACCGCGTGGTGCGTCCCGGTGGCCGGGTAGTCTGCCTCGAGTCCACCTGGGCGCCACGCGGCTTCGGGCGGCGTTTCCACGACCTCTGGATGGGCCGCTTCGTGCCCTTGGCGGGCAGCTTGATCACCGGCGACGCCACCGCCTACACGTACTTGCCCGCATCGGTGAAGGCCTTCCCTCGCGCAGACGAGCTCGCGGCCATCATGGCTGCTGCCGGCCTCGTGCGGGTCCGGTACCGCCGCTTCGGGCTCGGCGCCGTCGCTCTGCACGTCGGCGAGGTCCCAGGCCGGCCGGCGGGTGTGACGCCGTGAGCCCGCGGCCGTCGCTGACCTGGCGCAGCGCGGCGCAGAAGCGCCGCTACTCGCGCGGCACCGAGCTGGTGGAGGCGCGGCTCGGCGCCGTCGCCGGCGCCTTCCCGGGCGAGCTCGGCGAAGCGTGTCGGGCCACGCTGGGCGCCGGCGGTAAGCGCGTGCGGCCGCTGCTTACGCTCCTCTGCGTGCGCCGCGATCGCGAGCTCGGCGAAGCCGTGCTCCGCGCGGCCACGGCCGTCGAGTTGCTGCATATGGCCACGCTGGTGCACGACGACGTCCTCGACCGCGCGGAGCTCCGCCGCGGGCGCCCCACCGTAGCGCACGAGTTCGGTGTGGAGACGGCGGTCTCGGCAGGTAACTTCCTTCTGGCACGCGCCTTCTCTGAACTGGTCGGCACGGGAGATGCCGCGGCCGTCGACATTCTGAGTGCGGCCGCCGTCGGCCTCAGTGAGGGCGAGGTGATGCAGCGCGCCCAGGCGCACCAGGTGGAGACCACTCTGGCCGACTACGAGCGTCGCTGTGAGCGCAAGACGGCCGACCTGTTCGCCGCCGCCTGCCGCCTTGGGGCGCAACTTTCGGCGGCGGGAGAGGAGGCGGCTCTTGCCCTGGGCGAGTACGGGCGCCTCATCGGCCTCGCCTTCCAGGTGTTCGATGACATCCTGGACTTCGATGGTGACGAGGCCAAGACCGGTAAGCGCCCCGGCACCGATGTACGTGACGGCACGATCACGCTCCCCATCATCTTCGCGCTTGAGACCGGCTCAGGGGTCGCCGAGCTCCTGGCGTCGCCGGCCTCGTCACCCGATGCGGTCGACGCGGTGGTGAAGGCGGTCGCCGAGAGCGGCGCCCTCGAGCGTGCCCGGGCGGTCGCTTTGGGGTACATTGAGGGAGCCCGCAGAGTCCTCGACGAGTGCCCGGGCCGGGTCGAGCGTGAGTTGCTCGCCCAGCTCGCCACACAGGTCGTCGACCGCTACAGCTGATACGTCTGGAGTCCAATCCGTGAATCCCGCTGAGATCCTCGCCCTCGCGGCGCGTGCCGGCCTCGAGGGTGTCTGGAAGGCCATCGAGGCTGGCGCCCGCCTCGACGCCAGCCAGGCCTGCGCTCTTCTCGAGTGTGACGACATCCTCGCCCTCGGCGCCATGGCAGACTTCGCCCGGCGGCGCGCCGTGGGAGACGACGTCTACTTCATCAGCAACCGGCACATCAACCACACCAACGTGTGCCGGAATCGCTGCCTCTTCTGCGCCTTCAGCCACGACGAGGGCGATGCCGACGCGTACACGCTCACGGTCGACGAGGTCGTGGGCAAAGCGCGCGAGACGCTCGCCGAGGGCGGTATCACCGAGATCCACATCGTCGGTGGCGAGCACCCGGACCTGCCCTTCACGTACTACCTCGACATGATGCGCGCCCTCAAGGACCTGGCGCCCGACGTCCACATCCAGGCGTTCACGGCCAGCGAGGTCGCACACTTCGCCAAGATCAGCGGCAAGTCTGTCGCCGCTGTCCTGACGGAGCTCAAGGAGGCCGGTCTAGGCTCGCTGCCCGGCGGTGGCGCCGAGGTGTTCAGCGGTCGCGTGCGCGACCTGATCTGCGAGCGCAAGATCAGCGGGCAGCGGTGGCTCGACGTCATGCGCGCTGCTCACGATGCGGGGCTCAAGTCGAACGCCACGATGCTCTACGGGCACGTGGAGACGCCGGCGGAGCTCGCCGACCACATGCTGCGTCTGCGCGAGCTCCAGGACGACACGGGCGGCTTCAACGCCTTCATCCCGCTCTCGTTTCAACCGGCCAACACCGGGCTCAGTGAACTGCCGGGCCCCACCGGCTTCGACGACCTCCGAATGCTGGCGGTGGGCCGCCTGGTGCTCGACAACTTCCGCCACATCAAGGCCTTCTGGATCAACGTCGGTCTCAAGCTCGCTCAGGTCTCGCTGGTGTTCGGGGTCAACGACCTGGATGGCACCGTGGTAGAGGAGAAGATCAGCCACGCGGCGGGCGTCGACACGGGCCAGGAGCTCACGCGGGCGGAGCTCGTGCGCGTGATCCGCGCGGCAGGCCGCGTGCCGGTGGAGCGCGACACGCTCTACAACGTCGTGCGGCGGTACGATGACGGCGACAGCGGCTGAGTCCGGCGCGGGCGCGCGCCTTGCCAAACCTGCCGGTCCGGTACGTGTCGGGCGGATCGAGTTCGTCAACTGCTTCCCGCTGTACCACCACTTTGAGCGCGAACTCGGCGCGCGCGGTTTCAGCGCCACGATCGTGGAGGGCTACCCGTCGGCGCTCAACCGGATGCTCGTGGAGGGGGCGATCGACGTGACTCTGTCGTCCTCGATCGCCTATGCCCGCGGCGCCGACGAGCTGTCGCTCCTGCCGCAGGTGTCGATCAGCGCGTTCGGCGCCGTGGACTCGGTGCAGCTCTTCACGAGTGTGCCGCTCCGCGATGTGCGACGCATCGCGCTCACGGAGAAGAGCGCCACCTCCATCTGCCTGCTCAAGGTGCTGTGCCGGGAGTGGGGCATGGAGCCTGCGTTCGCGCCTCGCGTGGGCACGCTCGCCGAAGTGCTCGCGAGCGCCGATGGCGTGTTGCTGATCGGTGACGAGGCCCTGTACGTGCTGCGGGCCGGCGTCTATCCATACCACTATGACCTCGGCGAGGAGTGGCGCCGGGTGACCGGCCTGCCCATGGTCTTCGCCGTCTGCGCCGCGCGCCGCGAGTTGGCCGGCGGCCGCCCGGAGGCGGCCGCCGCGATCGGCGCGGCGCTGCTCGCCTCGCGCGACGATTGCGCCGCGCACCCGGAACTGACGGCCGCTTCCGCGGCGCAGCGCTACGATTTCAGCCAGGGGTATCTCATGGAGTACTTCGACAAGCTCAAGTTCGGCTTCACGCCCGCGTATCGCGCCGGCCTCGCGGAGTTTTACCGGCGGGCAGCCGCCGTCGGCGAGCTGGAGCGCATCCCCGACCTTGCGGCGGCCGTCAACGACGTCCTGCCGGCTGCCGTCGCCGGTGGGCTGGCTGGGCAGGTGGCCACATGAGCACGCCGCCAACTCCTGCTGGCGTTGCCTGGCGTGCGGCCGAGCCCGCCGATGCGGCGGCCGTGAGCGCGGCCATCGACGCCTGGTGGCCGGGCCGGCACATGGTTCACGGCGTCTGCCCACAGCTTTTCGAGCACATGGGGGACACCTGCATCATCGTCGAGGAGCAAGGCCGCCTCGTCGGCTTCCTCGTCGGCTACCTCTCCCAGCGCCGGCTTGGGGCGGGCTACGTCCACTACGCCGGCGTCCATCCCGACCTGCGCGGCGGCGGACTCGGGCATGAGATGTACCGGCGATTCGCCGACCTCGTGCGCCGGCGCGGCGGGACTCACCTGTACGCCGAGACGGGCACCTGGAACACGAGATCCATCGCCTTCCACCGCAGCATCGGGTTCAGGCTCGAGCCGGGCGACGAGGTGATCGAGGGCATCCCCGTACACCACGACGCGGCCGGGGTCGGATTCGACTTCGTGGTGATGACCATGCCGCTCGGCCAAGGGGAGGGCGCGTGAACGGGACCGCCCCAGTCGCCGGCTCCGCACCCGTGCCTTCGCCGCCCGCCGACCGTCTCTCCGACGCCGAGGCCCTCGCCCTCCTCGAGGGCGGCGAGCTGCTGGCGCTCGGGGCTCGCGCCGCCGAGGTACGCCGCCGCTTGCACCCCGGCGTCGAGGTCACCTTCATCGTCGACCGCAACATCAACTACACCGACTACTGCCTTTCGGGCTGCCGCTTCTGCGCCTTCTACAAGAAGCCAGGCAGCGGGGAGGGGTACCTGCTCTCCGAGGCCGATATCCACCGCAAGATCGAGGAGACGCTGGCCCTTGGCGGCACGGCGATCATGATGCAGGGTGGCCTGCACCCCGACCTCGACATCTGCTGGTTCGAGCGGGTGTTCCGCGGCATCAAGGAGCGCTTTGAGGTGCACATCCACTCGCTCTCGCCACCGGAGATCGTCCACATCGCCGGGATGAGTGGGCTCGGCATCGAGGAGACCCTGCGCCGCCTGCAGGCCGCGGGCCTCGACTCGCTGCCCGGTGGCGGCGCCGAGGTCCTCGTCGACCGCGTTCGCAAGGAGATCAGCCCCCACAAGATCTCCACCGACACGTGGCTTGACGTGATGCGCGTGGCGCATGGCCTGGGCATGAGCACCACGGCGACGATGATGTTCGGCTCGCTCGACAGCGCCGCCGAGCGCGTTGAGCACCTGCGCCGCATCCGCGACCTTCAGGATGCGACAGGCGGCTTTCGCGCCTTCATCCCCTGGACCTTTCAGGCCGGCAACACGGAGCTTGCGGCCGGCCACGTCCCGGCCTCCGGCTTCGACTACCTCCGGATGCTCGCCGTGAGCCGCATCTACCTCGACAACGTGCCCAATATCCAGGCTTCATGGGTGACGCAAGGCCTGCGTATGGGGCAGGTCGCCCTGGCCTTCGGCGCCAACGACATGGGCTCCACCATGATCGAGGAGAACGTGGTCGCCGCCGCCGGCGTGGCGAACGCCTGCGACGTGGCTGAGATGGTGCGGCTCATCGGTGCCGCCGGCTACTCACCGGTCCAACGCGACACGCTCTACCGGGAGGTTCGCCGGTTCGTCTGACGCCGGCCGGGGAACTGCCCGTGGCCGAGGCGGCGCCGGCCTTCCGGCCGGTCACCGGGGTCAGCTCGCGCCGTCCGCCGGCTCCGCCGCCACAGCGCGGCGCGCCTCGTCGGCGATCAGCTCCAACTCCGCCCGGGTCGGCAGGTGCCCATCTGCGCTCAGGCGGCGCCACTCGCGACCGAGTGTGGGGGCGGCGACAGCCAAGCCCACGAGGTTGAGGACGCCGGCGAAGGCGAGCACGTACCCGGACACCCAGCCGTAGAGGATCGGCGCCGTGAGCGACCCGAGCAGGCCGGCGAGCTGCATCGCGGTGGATTCCACGCCGGTCACGGTGCCGATCCAGCGCCTTGGGCTCACCTGCACCAGGAAGGCCTGCTTGGCGGGGTAGGAGAAGGCGATGGCGAGGCCCTCAAGGGCGTTCACAATGACGAACAAGGTGAAGTCGCGCGTGACTCCGTAGAAGATCCAGGCCAACGCCGAGAACGCGTAGCCGACGATGAACAGCCAGAAGCGGCTGTAGCGGTCGGCCGCCATGCCGCCGACGAACGAGAGCAGCATCGGCACGCTGAAGGCGATCCAGGTGAGTCCGATGAAGGTCTTCGACGCGCCGAGGCTGTCAAGCCACAGGCTCCAGACGACGTCGAAGGCCCCCATGGCGTAGTGACTCGTGAAGGCCACGACGACGAAGGCGAGGATCGCCGGCGTGAGGATCGCTCGCAGAGGCGGGCGCCCCGCCGTGCGGCCGCCACCCGCCGCCTGTGCGTCGTGCCGGCGCTGGGCGCGGCGCACCTCGAGGGCCGCGGGCTCGCGTACGAGGGCGATGATCGAGACGAGCGAGATCACCGATAGCGCGGCGCCGAAATAGAAGATGGCGTAGTAGCCGGCGGTGCCCCCACCGACGAGGCCGTAGAGCGGCACCGCGATCGCTGGCCCGAAGATGAGCCCGCCGAACTGCGCTGTCGTGAGGAATCCGTAGGCCTTGCTGCGGTTCTGTTCCGAGGTGATGTCGGCGACGAAGGCCTGGGCCGCGGGCCCGAAGGCGGCGGCCCCGATGCCCTCGAGCAGGCGGAAGAGGATGAACCAGTAGGGATCCGTAGTCGTGGTGAAGAGGAGCAGCGAGACGGTGTAGAGGGCAGCGCCGAAGACCATCACCGGCTTGCGCCCGATGGTGTCGCTGAGCCACCCCAGGGGCGAGGAGAACAGCAGGGTCCCCAGGTAGAACATCGCGGCCACGACGCCGATCATGAGCATCGAGCTGTGCGCCTGTTCTTTGAGGAAGATCGGCAGGTAGGGGAGGATGGCGCCGAAGCCGATCCAGGTGACGAACTCGCCGGCGGAGACCACGCCGAGCTGCACCCAGCTGGTGCGTGGCTGGGTGCCAGGGCCGGTGATCTGGGTGTCGGTGTGGAAGCTCATGCGCGTAGTCTGTGGTCGAGGGGCGGCGCGGCCTCACGAACCGGTGCCCCACGGACTGACGGGTGTGAGGCTAAGGCTATCACCCGCGCCCCTGCGGCTGCAGTCGGCGGAAGATCGGCGCGGCCGGGTCCGGCTCCCGCCTCAGGCCTCCCGGATCTCCCGGACGAACAGGCCGGCGATGGCCGGCAGAGCGATGAGCACACCCGAGACGATGAAGAGGGCGCGCACATCGAAGACGCCGGCGAGCGCCCCGCCGGCGAGTACCGAGATCGCGTAAGTGCCCTGCGTCAGCGTGAACCGCGTCCCCCAGACGCGGCCGCGCAGGCGCTCCGGCACTACCTCTTGCAGGTAGGTATCCACGGCGATCAGGGCGACAGCGTTGGCCATGCCAATTGCGAGAAACGGTATCGCAGCTGTCCATACAGAGGGGCAGACGCCCACTAGAGAGATGCCTGCTCCGGTAGCCGCGAAGCCGGCAGTCATCGCAATGCCCTTCGGAACTCGCCGTGCGAGGACGACGAGGACCACCGAGCCAGCCAAATAGCCGAGCCCCAACGCCCCTTCGAAAAGACCAAATGCCTGCGTACCACCATTGAGGACGCGAACCGCAAGCATGAACGTGAGAGGGTAGCTCGCTCCGGCTCCCGCTGCGGCTGCCAAGGTAATCACGGTGTTCGCGCGCAAGCCTTGGTGACCTTCGAGATAGCGCATTCCCTCGCGCAGCTCTGACCAGAAGGACTCACCAACACGCTCCGCCGCCTCGCGGAGGGGTGCCCTGTATCGCATGGCGATGAGCGCCACGGCAGACACCAGAAACGTCGCGCCGTCGATCCTGAAGGCGGTGGTCGTCGACACCTGGGACAACGTGATGCCTGCCAAACCGTAGCCTACGACTTCAGTCAGGTTTTCCCCTGTCGAGAGCAGCGAGTTGGCTCGCATGAGCTTGTCCCTCGGCACAATGTCCGGGACGATGGCCAGCTTGCTGGGGTCGAAGAAGACAGCCGCGCTGGCCATCAGAAAGCTGAGCACATACACGGCGGGGAGCGACCACTGTGCTGCCCAGGGGACGAGGAGCACCAGCCCAAAACGGAGCACGTCAGCGACGACCATCACCGTGCGCTTATTGAAGCGGTCGATCAGCACCCCGGCGAACGCGCCGAACAGCACATAGGGCAACGTGTAGAGGGCGAAGATACCGCCAGTGCTCACCGCCGAGCCGGTACTCTTGTACACGAGCCATGGGAACGCGACCATCGCCAAGCGGTCGCCCATCTGCGAAACAAACTGCCCGGCCCACAACAGTGCGAAGTTGACTGTGCGGGTTGGCGTCTCGGTCGATTGAGTGCCAACGGCCGGGTTCGCCTCTATGGAAATCCCCCATGTTCCGAGTGGCTCGTGCCTTGAGTGGTGCCTAGCAGAGCTTACCTGAGGGCAAGGGTCAACGGCATCTGGAACCTGGGCGCAAGAAGTGTTGTCCATTCTGGCGGGAGTGCGTCATCGATTTGCCCACTATGGCCAAGTCGCGCGGCAACGCCACACACTTGTGTCTAAGTAGAGTCCGGGCACACTGATCGTCAACCATCATTTATCGGCAGGTGGTGACGGCAACTTTAGGAGGTTCTCATGCGCTCTCCGGTCAAGGTGCACTCTCCGGTCAAAGTCCACTGAGCTGTCAACAATGAAGAAGTTTGAAACAGTCCTTGCATCTCTGCTCGTAGCTCTCGCCGGCTCGGGTGGGAGCAGCAAGGTCCATTAGGCTCTTGCGTCAAGAAGGCTGTACAGGTTCGGCAGCGGTATGCCGATAGGAGTCCTGCGACTCGCATAGGGCGGTACCCTTGCTCGGACTTCCTGGCAGCTTCAAAGCGCTATCCGTGTGCACCGCGGCATCATCGGCCGCGGCGATAGGTGTTGCCCTGTTTGGCTCTGGCCTCAACGGCTTCGATGCAGACGTCTTGGCGGGGTGTGTCGTTCTCGCTGTGCTCGCCGTTGTGGCGGAGAGTCTTGCTGTGGAGTTCTCAGATAGGGTCACCGTCACCGCAGCCAACCTGCCTATCCTCCTTGCGATCATGTTCCTTGGCCCAGCCCCGGCCATGGTGGTCGCTGGAGTGGCGGGCCTGTGGGGATGTTGGCACGAACGATCCGTCTTCATTGCGCTATTCAATCTCTCGAATTACGTTCTCGCCTCCGCACTTGGAGCCCTCGCGTTCTCCGTCCTCCGATCGGAGTGGGGATTTGGGCTGGATGGCCTGACGCCCGGCCTGCTGCTGGCCGGTGTTCTCGCCGCCGCCGTGTATGAGGCGGCAAACTTGGGCATCGCCAGCGCGGCGGCGAGCATGATGTACCGTCGACCGCTTGCTGACTATTGGAGAAGCGAGTACCCGCCGTTCTTGCGTTCACTTGCTGTCTTGACGGCTTTGGGGCTCATGACGGCGGCATTGTACGTCGAGGCGGGCCTGGTGGCGGTTGTGCTGCTCTTCATCCCGCTCCTCGCCAGCCAATACATGTTCAAGCTTCTCGCTCGAGAGAAGGCGCATGTCGCCAAACAGAAGGAGCTCAGCGACCAGTACCTCGAGATGAACATCGGCCTGGCTGCGGCAATGGTCGTGCTGCTGGACAGCAAGGACGAGTACACGGCGCAACACTCGGCGGCAGTCGCCATGTACTGCCGCGACATCGCCACTGCCTTGCGGCTTCCAGAGGAAGAGGCAGAGGCTCTGCATCTGGCCGGCCTGCTGCACGATCTCGGCAAGGTCGGGGTTCCCGACGCCGTGCTGCGCAAGACGACCGATCTCGACGAAGAGGAGTGGGCGTTCATCCGGCAGCATCCAGAGAAGGGGGCGGAAGTCCTCTCTCACCTCGCAGCGTACCAGGCCGTCGCCGACATCGTGCGCTATCACCACGAACGCCTGGACGGGAGCGGGTACCCGAGTGGCGTCGGGCCAGAAGGCATCCCCGAGTTGAGCAAGATCCTTGCGGTGGCCGACTCGTACCACGCGATGACCTCTGATCGCCCCTACCGTGCCGCCCGAAGCTCTTTTGAGGCGCTCAAGGAGCTGCGTGCGATGGCGGGAGGCAGCCTGGACGCAGGCTACGTGGAAGCTCTCGCCCGCGTGCTCCGCGACAAGGACCTTGCCTATCGCGACGGCAGCTCCACTGACTTCATGGGTGAATACGAGCGTGGCCGCATCAACCTGAGGCTGCGCGGCCACGCGTTGGCCGACGTCAGCGGTCTCTCGGAAGCGCAGGAAGACCCAGCGGCAGGCTGAAGAGGCTGCGGGCCGCGAAAGCGGCAATGAAGGCCTTGAGCACGTCGAGTGGCAGGAATTGCAGCACGCCGCCGACCACCACCACCTCGTAGCTCGGGCTTTGCAGTTGCAGCGCGAGCCACACGGCACCGAGACCGTAGATCGGGATCAAGCCCACGAGGCCGGCGGCAACGAGGCGGGGGAGCCCCGGGAGCCGGCTTCTTGTGACCGCCGCAGCGGCTATCGCACCCGGTAGGAACCCCCACAAGTATCCGCCCGTCGGGCCGAAGAGTACGCCGAGCCCAGAGCTCCCGCCTGCGTAGACGGGGGCGACGAGACCGAGGGCGAGGTACGCGAGGATACTCATCGCACCGAGCCGGGGGCCAAGCAGCATGCCGGCGAGGAGCACGAACAGTACTTGAAGCGTGAACGGCACGGCTCCGAGCGGCACGGTGATGAGCGCTCCGCCGGCGATGAGGGCCGTGAAGATGGCTGCGAGGGTCAGCTCGCGCGTGGTGAACCGTGGCAATTGTCAACCTCTCTCGGAAGGGCAGAGGTGACAATGTAGTGAGCCCCCGGGCGGCTGTCAAGACTCGCGTGGCAGACGCCCGGGGGCGCCCCCGGGCCCGCGGGCCTATCTATGGCGTGAGCGTGACATCTCCCGCGTGGAAGCGCCTGATGTGGCGGTGGGGGAGCTGAACCAGGAGCGCGCCGCTCTCGTCGATGCCGGATGCCGCCCCGACTACCGGACCCTCGCGTGTCTGCACGCTCACGCTCTTGTGCAGCAGGTAGTCGCGCTCGCGGAAGGTGCTGAGCGCGCGCTCGAATCCGTTGCTGATTGCCTCGACATAGTGCTTCTCGAGAGCGAGCACCAGGCTGGCCAGCAGGTCGCTGCGGTCGACGGCCTCTCCGGACACCATCTTCAGCGAGGTGGCCGATCGGCGCAAGGCAACGGGAAGCTCGCTGTATTCGGTATTCACGTTGAGGCCGATACCGACGACCACCCAGTCGACTTCGTCCTGCTCGCCGGCCACCTCCATGAGGATGCCGCCCACCTTGCGGTCGGTGACGAAGAGGTCGTTGGGCCATTTGATCTGCATGGAGACAGAGAGTGATTGCTCGATGGCATCTACGGCAGCCGCCGCGGCGACCAGGGTCAGGAGGTGCGCGTCGCTCATCGGTAGGCTGGGTCGCAGGATGACTGAGAAGAGGAGGCCCTTGCCCGCGGGGGACGTCCAGCGCCGCCCGAGCCGCCCGCGCCCCGCCGTCTGGCACTCGGCGATCACGACGGTGCCCTCGGGGGCTCCACCGTTGGCCAGCGACTTCGCCTCAGCGTTGGTCGATTCTATCTCGTCGTAATAACGGAAGGAGCGGCCGAAGGCACTGCCGGCAGTGCGGTCGGTGATGTGGCCCATCGAAAGGCGACAAGGCTCGTCCTCCAGCCTGTAGCCGCGGCGCG
This sequence comes from Thermoleophilia bacterium, assembly GCA_041648235.1. Lineage (GTDB taxonomy): Bacteria > Actinomycetota > Thermoleophilia > UBA2241 > UBA2241 > CAIXSE01. The sequence continues at coordinate 13,463 of JBAZPK010000007.1, read as the reverse complement.
AGATCCCGAGGATGTTGTACCCGCGGGCACGCAGTGACTTGACGTGCTTGTGCACGGCATTGCGCGAGATGCCCAGCTTCGCGCTCATGGCCTCACCGGAGACGAAGCCCGGGTTGTCGCGCAGGATGTCAATGACGGTCTTCTTGCGCGGCGTCATGCTGCTCGACTCAACGTAGACGACGGATACTGGTGCTTGCATCGGGTCTCCCCCCTGAGCGTGAGTGCTTGCGGGGTGATGGTAGAGAGGGGAGATGCGCAGCGAATCATACCCAGGTTGGATTTCGTGTGTTGGGCAGGGTTGAGAAGAAGGGGTGGGCTGGTGGACGGCCGCATCATCCCTCAATACTCGCCTGGTACTCGAGGACGGCCGCGACGCGATCCTCCACGCCGAGCTTGGCGAAGATATGGTTGATGTGAGTCTTGACCGTGGACGATGACAGATGCAGGCGGCGGACGATCTCGGGGTTGCGCAGGCCCTCGGACATCAGCCTGAGGACTTCGAGCTCTCGACGCGTCAGGGATGCCCGCGCCAGTCGATTCTCCGCCACGGCCGAGCCGCGGCCCTGCCGCCGCCGCGCGGCCGCTCGCACTTCTGGGTCGGGGTTGCCCTCGGCTGATCGAAGGATCGTGGCCAGGAGGTCCTCCTGCCCGACGTCTGCAACGACATCGATCACGGCGTCAACGAGGGACGTAGCGGCTGTGTGGGCGAGCGTCGCGAGGGACTTTGGCCCTCTCCAGTGCCTCGCGACAAGTCGCAAGAGACTGTCACGCGCGGACGGGCTCGGGCTCCCATTGAGGTACGTCTGGAGCAGCATCGGGTCGAGCACCATCTCCTGACTGAGCAGGTTCAAGTGGCCGAGCCGCAGCTGGGCGGGGACGCACGAGGCCAAGAGCTCGTTGGCGGCGTCGTAAGCTCCCACCAAGCACAGCAAGCGCGCCTGGAAGAGCCGCGCCTTCTGCGCCACGAACAGCAGGAGCGCGTTCTCCGCCTCTCTCGCAATGTCCAGGAGGGGTGATTCCGCAGTTTCACTCATCTGGCATTGGATCAAGGCCAGATTGGCGGAGCAGTTCAGTCGGACGTATGGATCCGATCCGTCTAGTGACAGTCGATGGGCTGCCGCATACCAATGCTCGCACTCCGCGTTTCGCTCCAATCTGCGGAAGACGGTCCCCCTGTGGCTGAGACAGAGTGCGCTCATGGATGAATCCGCTCGAACGACCGAAGTATCTGCGGCCGTCTGGAGGTCGCGCAGTGCGGATTCCATTAGGCCGGCCGAGGCGAGGCATAGGCCTCGGTTGTCAAGAACCAGGGGCTCCATGTGGCCACAACCATAGGTCTTCGCGACCGCTAGGGCGTCAGCAGCGAGGCAGAGGGATACGTCGAACTCTGCGAGCCCCATCTGAATCATGCTGGCCGAATTCAGGATGGCCGTTCGGTAGCTGCTCCTCAGCGGCGCAACGACTGCTGCGGTGATTTGCTGCGCGGCTGTTCGGAAGTCACCCTGAAGGAACGACGCGAATGCTCGTAGCGCCGTTACCCGAGTCTTCTCGGATCCACCACCCATGCCCAATAGGCGCTCGGCCTCGGAATAGGCCTCGTCTGCCCGCGGCCAATCTCGCATCTCAAGGGCCGCGGAGCCCAGGCTGATGAGCGTGTGGACTCTCTGTTGATCGTGCGGGGCGTGCTCCAACGCCAGCCGACAAGTTTCAGCGGCGGCGCTGATGTCGCCCTTCCAGAAGAGTGCACACTCCTTGGCCGACAGCGCATGGTAGAGACCGGCGGAGTCGCGCGCGGCCTCGAAGTCATGCGCTGCCTTGTCGATGTCGATGATGGCCGCGTCGTAGTCGCCGTCCCGAACGCGGACCTGGCTGCGCAGCAGCCGGACCCACGGGTGGTTCCAGCCCGCGCGCGAGTCGAGACGCGAGAGCCAGGAGATCAAGGACTCCGAGCGGAAATTGTCGAGCCCCGGCTCGCCGGCCCGGGCGATGCTGTCCAAGGCCGCCTGGGGTTCGTTTGCGTTGAGGCTGAGCTCGATCGCCATCTCGACCTCGCCGGCGTCTTCGAGGGCCACTGACGTGTCGCGCTGCAGATCGTGGAACGCCTGTGCTCCATCCTCCTGAAGGCATCGTTGCCTGAGGTAATCGCGGAAGAGCGTATGGTACCGGTACGCGCCCTCTTGAGGAGTCGCGAAAGTGAAGACGCGGTGGGCCTCGAGGTGGCTGAGGTGACACTGAGCGTCGTCGATCCCCACAACCAGGTTGGCGAGCTCGACGGTGATGTGTTCCAGGCAGCAGGTGCGCTTGAGAAAGGACTGCGTGGCGGGGCCCTCACGGGCGTAGACCTGCTCCGCAAGGTAGGAGTACACGTCGAGCCGCATGCGCGGATCGGTGAGGTGGGACTCGAGAGGGGCGAGGTCCAGCCACTCGAGCGACAGCGCTGCCAGGATGATGCTGGCCGGCCAGCCCTCGGTGGCCTCGACCAAGTGCTCGACGTCGGCGGGCCGTACTGGCGCGCCTGTGCGGGCGGTGAGGACCCGAGCGGCCTGCTCGGAGTCAAACCGCAGGGCATCGACGCCGAGCAGGCCGATCTCGCCGGAGAGCTTCATCTTCGCGGTGGCAAAAGCCGGGTCGTAGCGGCTGAGCACGATGAAGTGAAGGCTGGCCGGGCAGTTGGTGAGGAGGTAGTCGAGGGTCCGGTTAAGCTCGGGGGAGTCGGCGGCTTCGTGGTAGTCGTCGAGCACGACGTGGAAGCGCTCATGGATGTGGGCGTCGCATTCCGACAGGAACATCGCGGTCATTTGCTCGAGGGGAAACGGCGCGTCGGCAGCCGACCGCAGGCGCTCGAGGATCAGCTCACCGAAGCTGGGGTGGCGTTGCCGGAACGCCTCGGTGAGCGACGCCAGGAGGACGACGGGATCGTGATCGAGGACGTCGAGCTTGTACCAGACAGGATGCAGGCCGAGCTGGTCGGCGGCCGCGGCGGTCGTCGTGGTCTTGCCGTACCCCGCGGGGGCGCACACCACGGTCAACCGGCGGACGCTGGCCCGCCTGAATGCCGCCAATGTGTCGGGGCGTACGGCGGCGGCCTCGACTCGCGGGGAGGCGAGTTTGGCGGCCACGAGACCCGGTATCGGCTTGCGTTCGGTCATGGTTCGGCCCAAGGAGACCGAGCGGGGAAGGCAGCCCGGCGCACGAACTATACCAGCCGGCTGCGCTGCGGGAAGCAGCCTGGGCGGCAGAGCAGGGTTGACGTTTTGGCGGGCCGCAGGGTCAGCGAGCACGCCCGCTCGAGAGCGCGAGCTCGACGGCCTCGGCGGGCGTCCGCGCCCGCAGCACTCCGTCGAGCTCGCCGCCCTCCGGCGGCCGCAGCTCCCAGGTGTCGAGAAGGATGACCGGCTTGCCGACGTTGCGCGCCAAGGCGATCTCGCTGAGCGTGCCCCAGGCGCCGCCGAGGGCGATGACCACGTCGCCGCTCGCCACCACGCTGAGGTTGCGGGCGTAGCCCATGGCGCTGCAGACGCTGTAGGTGAGGTCGGGGGCGGCGTGAAGGCGGTCGGCCTCCGGGAGGATGCCGATCGTGACGCCGCCCTTGCGCCTCACGCCGCGGGCGACGGCGGCCATCACGCCATCGCGGCCGCCGCAGACCACGACGAGGTCGCGCTCGGCGAGGAGCTCGCCGAGGTCCTCGGCCTTCGCGGTCAGATCCGGGCTGGCGCTCGAGGCGCCGATGACACTGACGTAGCGCGGATGGTCCCTCATCGGCGCTCCTCGCGGGTGCCGCGAAGTTCGGCCAGCTGTGGACCGGGCGGCGCGACGTCCAACGCGACGTCATCCACGTCGCGGCGCTCGAGCTTCACGTCAACGGCGACCGGGAGCGCCGTACCCGGCCCCTCGCCGCGCTTCCCCCCGGTGGCTCCCGGGTGGCCCGGCTCGGCGTGCCTGTCGGGCAGCGCGGCTGCAGGCGTCGCGGGACCGGCCTTCGCGGCCGGTGGCGGATCGGGCGCGGCGCCCCGAGCAGGTGTCAAAGAAGACCTCACGGTCGGGTTGCAGAGGGTTGCACCATACGTGGTGAAGCGTCGCCTGCCAAGGGAGATGCCGGCGCGGTGCCGCCACGCGGCCGTCGGCTGGGAGGGAGGCCAAGCAGCGAGAAAGAGCGGGAACTCGCCCTCGTCGCTGAGCGCGCCCGCGAACGCCTTGTCGGCGATCGGCTGACCGGAAGATCGACAGCCCACCCCATCCGCGCTTCCCCGCTCGCGATCGCCTGCGCCTTCAGAGCAACGCTCGCTCAGGAGACCGCATGGTTCGAGGTGGAGCCCTTGTGCGCCGGCGCAAAGGCGTTTACTCTGTCTTCCCAGTGGTTTCCCCTCGACATTGAGGTCCGATGCATGAAGAACCACGTCTTGAGACCGTTGTGGGTCGTCCTAGGGCTCGTCGCCGTTCTGCTCGTCTTCCGGTACTTCTACGTTCCAGGCGATTTCGGCATACACGAACGTGGTTTCACGTATGGGTTGTATCGCACAGGGACTATCGAGGACTGGAAGAGTGTGACGGTCAAGTATCAGGGAAGGGACTCCTGCAAGCCCTGCCATCAGGACGTGTTCGACGGCATGGCCAAGTATCCGCACATGGTCATTCAGTGCGAGAACTGCCATGGGCCCGCGCTGCGACATCCGACCGATCCGCCGAAGCTTGCTATCGACAAGACGCGGGCGCTCTGCCTGAGATGTCATGCCAAGCTGCAGTACCCGACAAGCGGGAGGGCGGGAATCACGGGCATCGACCCGCAGGCTCATAACACCGGCTTCGGATGCCCGAAGTGCCACGACCCGCATCGACCCACCGTGCAGTTCCTGCGCTACAGCGTCGACGACTGGAAGAAGATCACGTACCGCGGCAGGGAGTACTGCAGGTCCTGTCACCAGAACAGGTTCGACGAGGAGGGCAGCTACCCGCACCCGCATGCGACCATCCAGTGCGAGAACTGCCATGGCCCGGCAATGAAACACCCGACCGACCCACCGAGGCTCCCGATCGATACGAAGCGGGAGCTCTGCCTCGCCTGCCACACCAGGCTGCCCTACTCGTCGACCGCATATGCCGGGGTCAAGGGCGTCGACCCGGCGGGGCACAACCCCGGCGTCGAGTGCGTCAACTGCCACAATCCGCACAGATCGGCGCTGCAACTACTGAACTGGACCACGGTGCGGTCCTTCGGGGGGTCTTGAGATGACTGACGCGATGTCGCGACGAGATTTCCTGAAGAAGTCGACGGTGGTCGTCGCCGGGGTCCTCGTGCCGGTGGCTGCATTCGAGATCCTGAGCCCCGCACGTGTGCAGGCCCTAAAGACGGACGACGCGGTTCGATGGGCGTTTCTGGTCGACACCTACAAGTGCGTCGGGTGCGGGTTCTGTGTGAAGGCCTGCAAACTGGAGAACGAGGTCCCCTACGATGCCAACGCCTCCCGTACCTGGGTCGAGCGCTATGTGCTGACCAAGGACGGCGGGTTCCACGCCGATTCTCCAAAGGCCGCCCGCGACGGGTTCACTGATTCCCGGGTCGACCTCAATGAGAGCGGTCAGCTCTCCATCAAACCCGAAGAGATCGACAAGGCTTTCTTCGTCCCCAAGCTCTGCAACCAGTGCGACAAGCCGCCATGCGTGCAGGTCTGCCCGGTCGGCGCCACGTTCAAGGCGCCTGACGGAGTCGTTCTCGTCGACAGGACCTGGTGCATCGGCTGCGGCTACTGCATCATGGCGTGTCCGTATGGCGCCAGGTTCTTCCATCCGGTCTACCACACGGCGGAGAAGTGCACGTTCTGCTATCACCGCATCACCAAGGGGCTCAGCCCCGCCTGCGTGCAGGCGTGTCCGTTCGGCGCGCGGCAGATCGGCAACTTGAACGACCCGAACGATCCCGTCGCGGAAGCGATCACCAACGAGCGTGTCGGTGTCCTGAGAAAGGAATACGGCACCCGACCCCAGGTCTTCTACATCGGGCTGGATCGGGAGGTGCGCTGAGATGATACCGGGTGAACTTTGGACGCTTAAGGACCTCTTCGTCCTGCCGAACGAGTACATCTACTGGTCCATCCAGATCGTCATGTACCCGTTCATGACCGGTCTCGTCGCGGGGTCCTTCGTGTTGTCGTCTCTCTACCACGTCTTCGGCATCAAGCAGCTCAAGGGCATCGCCAGCTTTGCCCTGGTGCTCTGCTTCGCCCTGCTGCCCGCGGCGATGCTGCCGCTGCTGATGCATCTTCAGAACCCCCTGCGTGGCATCAACGTGATGATGACACCTCACTTCACATCTGCGATTGCGGCGTTCGGTGTCGTCTTCTCCACCTACTTCGCGATCGTGGCGTCCGAGCTGTGGTTCCTCTATCGAGGGCACTTCGTCGAGCAGTCCGTCTCCCTCAAGAAGCGGCCGCACAAGACCCTCATCGAGTGGCTGTTCTACCTCATCTTCACTGCTCTGACGTTGGGCTCGTTCGATATCACCGAGCCGGCTCGGCACAAGGATGAGAAGGCGATAAGGGTCCTCGCGACGGCGGGCATTCCCGTCGCTCTCTTCCTGCACGGCTATGCGGGCTTCATCTTCGGCTCGGTCAAGGCGAATGCCCTCTGGATGACGCCGCTGATGCCGGTCATCTTCATCATGTCCGCGGTGGTCTCAGGCATCGCCCTCTGCATGCTCGCCTACATCGTGACGATGGAGATCAGAAAGCTGCTGGTCTTCCTGGCCCGCAGAGAGCAGCCACAGACGCATGTGGTCGAGCGCCGCGAGGAGATCAAGAGCGTCGAGATCAGCGTCATCAAGATGACCTCGAGGTACCTGCTCTTCTTCCTGGTCTTTGCCATCAGCCTGGAGCTCCTCGACCTCATCTTCCGCGGCTACACGGGCATCGCTTCCTGGGACGTGTTGAGCACGGTGCTTTTCGGCAAGGACTTCGTCAAGGTGTTCGTCCTCCAGTACGGCCTCGGCATGTTCGTGCCGCTGATCCTGCTGCTCATCCCGGGCCTGACCATCCGAAGGACCATCGTCGGCGTCACATTGGTGCTCTTCGGCGTCTTCATGATGCGGTGGAACGTCGTGATCGGGGGGCAAGCATTCTCCCTCACGCTCGCGGGGTACATGGAGTACGTTCTGCCCGTGATTCCCCACAGCGTCGAGACGTTCAGGGAGGGAGTGGCGGGCGCACTCACGGTTCTGGCGTTCCCGTTCGTGCTCTTCTACTTCTACGCCAAGATCTTCCCGGTATTTGGCTCGAGCGAGTCACGTTGAGGCAAAGGGAGGAAGGCCGGTCCTCCGCACGTCTCTCCCGGCGCTCAGGTGGCTGTGGCTGGCGACTCGGGCGGCGCGAAGAGCCTGTGGTCGGCCTCCCGGTCGGCCTCCTGGCGGGCCGGGCAGGCCCAGGGTCAGAGCCGCCCCGAGGGCGGCTGGGTCCAGCCTCTCGATGGTCACGCCGGCGGGCGTTCAGGCCCCTTTGCCTCGCCGGGTGACGCCGCGCCGTCCGTGGGTGGCGCGGCGGCCGCACCCAGCATGGCGCTCAGCAGGGCCACGGCGCCGGCCTTGCTGAGCGGCTCGTTGAGGTTGCCGCACTTGGGGCTCTGCACGCAGCTCGGGCAGCCGCTCTCACAGGGGCATTCGGCGACCAGCGTGCGGGCGTCCGCGGCGAGGCTCTCGAAGGCCTCAAAGCCTCGCCGCGAGAGCCCGATACCGCCCGGGTAGCCGTCGTAGACGAAGATCGAGGCGGTGTCTGTCTGCCAGTGCCAGGGGGTGCTGAGACCGCCGATGTCCCAGCGGTCGCACATGGCGTAGAGCGGCAGCACGGCGATGAGCGCGTGCTCGGCGGCGTGCAGGGCGCCTGGGGTCGCGAGCTCGTCGGTCGTCGCGAGGGCGGCGAGCGCCTTTTCCAGCAGCGGGTCAGGCACGGCCAGCCAGAATGCCTGGGTGGTGAAGGTCTGCTCCGGCAGGTCCAAGGTGACGGTATCGATGATGTGCTGGTCGGTCATGTCGCGGCGCTGGTAGGCGATCACCTGCTCGGTGACCTCGATCTCGCCGCGGAAGAGGGTGCTGCCGGGCAGCTCGCGCATCTCTGCCTGGCCGGCGATCAGCACGTTCTTGTCGGTCTTCACCTGGGTGTAGTAGCTGCCGTTGAAGTCGTCCACGAGGACATTGCGCGCCTCGAGGTCGAGCCGGTTGACGAGGTAGCTCCGGCCCAGGTGGAGGTAGACGGCCCCGGGGTGGACGAAACGGAAGACGCGTTCGCGCTCCACACTGCCGATGATCTCGCCGCCGCCCGCCTCCACGATCGCGAACTGCTCGTGCGAGGCGGTGCGCAGTGAGACCTCCGCGGCGGGTGAGTACGGCCTGTTCCACACCAGGCCGTCGCCCCGTCGCCGAAGTCGGCCGGCCTCGGCGAGGTGCTCGGCCGCGAGGAGCCCTTGCTCGCCGAAGTACTGTTCGTCCCTCGCCGTGATGGGCCGCTCGTAGGCGGCCGCCTCGAGCTGTCGGGCCGAGATGTGCGGGTTGTGCAGGTCGATGATCGCCTCCTCCACACGGCGCCCGAGCAGGCGCTCAGGCTCGCGCATGAAGTACTGGTCGAGTGCGTCCTGGCCGGCGACCAGCACGGCCCAGCCGTGCCCGGTGCGGCCCGCTCGCCCCCAGCGTTGGCGCAGGCTGGTGACGGTACCGGGGAAGCCGACCACGAGCGACACGTCGAGGCCGCCGACGTCGATGCCCAGCTCCAGCGCCTGTGTCGCGATCACCGCGTCGAGCTCCTGAGCGAAGAGGCGGCGCTCGATGTCGCGCCGCTGCTGCGGCGTGTAGCCGGCGCGGTAGGGCTGCACGCGCGCCGCCGCCGAACGGTCGCGATCCTCGAGGCGGCGGCGCACGTGCCCGTATACGAGCTCGGCGGCCTTGCGCGTGGGCGCGAAGGCGATCACGCGCGCCCCGGCGAGCACGCACTCGGAGGTGATGTAAGCGGCCTCGGCGAGGGCGCTGCGTCGCTCGCCGCGCTCCGGGTCCACGAGCGGCGGGTCCCAGAAGACGACCGTGCGCTCGGGCCGCGGTGCCTGGTCCTCGTCCACCGCGGCGAAGGGCGCGCCCACGAGCTTCTCGGCGAAGGCCTGCGGATCGGCGATGGTGGCGGACGTGAGGACGAACTGCGGCGTGCCGCCGTAGTGCGCGCAGAGGCGCCGCAGGCGGCGCACCACCTGGGCCACGTGGCTGCCGAAGACGCCGCGGTACACATGCGCCTCGTCGAGTACCACGTAGCGCAGGTGGTGCAGGTACTCGGCCCAGCGTTCGTGGTTAGGGAGGATCCCCAGGTGAAGCATGTCGGGGTTGCTGAGCAGGATAGTGGCCGTGCGTCGCAGGAGGGATCGGGTGTCGTTGGGCGTGTCACCGTCGTAGATCGCCGGCGTGACGGCGGGCAGGCGCAGGGCGCCGAGCTGGCGCGCCTGGTCCTGGGCGAGGGCCTTGGTGGGGAAGAGGAAGAGGGCGCGGCTCTGCGGGTCGCGGGCGTGCGCGTCGAGGACGGCGAGCTGGTAACAGAGGCTCTTCCCGCTCGCCGTCCCGGTGCTGATGACGACGTTCTCGCCGGCGCGCAAGAGCTCCCAGGCGGCGCGCTGGTGGCCGTGCAGACGCTGGATGCCGGTCGCGAGCAGCGCTGCCCGCAGCGCGGCCGGCAGGTCGCTCGGCAGTTTGACCGTATGGCCGGCGCGCGCCGCCTCGTGGGCCACGGCCACGACCTCGTCGTGGCCGCCCTCGCGGAAGAGCGCGCGCAGGCGCGCCTGCGTGGTGACGGGCTCGGGGCTCATCGGCTCATCCTACTCCGCGGGCCGGCGGGCGCCTGCGGCCGCGCCGGCCCTGCCTCGGCTGCCGCAAGACGCGGAGCCGCGCCGGTCGTCTGAAGGAGCCCCCAGAACGCCGAAGGGCGCCCTCGGCGCCCTTCGGCTGAAGAACGGCGCTCTGCTCGTTGCCGTTACGAGGCGATCCTGCGTCCGAGATCGAGCGTGAAGAACCACGCCGGGCTGGAGCAGTCGAGATACCCATCGGCGTGTTTGACGGCGCCGATACCGAGCTCGCGGAAGCTCTTGGTGAGGATCACGGCACGGTGCGCGTCGGAGTGCATCCAGGTGTTGACCACGTAGGTCGGGCTGGAGAGCAATCCGCTGCCCCAGAAGATGTTCTCGCCCGCCTTCCAGAAGCGGTAGCCCTCGCGTGTGTACCCGAAGCGGATGATCCGCTGGCTCCAGGTCTCGCCGCCGGGCGCGTTGTGCTCGAAGTACTGCTGCGTGCCCATGTCGGCCGAGTGAGCCCGGGCAGCCTTGACGAGCTTGCCGCTGATGCGCAGTTTGGCCAGGCCGTGCTTGGCGCGTTTCTGGTTGACGAGGGTCATGATCTGTTTCTCGTAGGAATTCAGTGTGACGCTGGCGGGGGCGGTGGCAGGCACGGCGGCGAAGATGAGCGCGGCGAGGGCCACCAGCATGATCGCGATACCACAACGTGCCTTCATGACTCACCTCCGAGCCTCGTGTCGAGGGAACGGCCCCAGGGCCCGCGCCCTTGTCTGGGCGGCCGCTTCACCCTCAGATATCGGCCGCGGCACGGCGGAGTTGAGGCCTCGTGCGGCAGTAGCCGTCGTCAGGACCGGCGACAGGCTGGTGACCGCGAGGCTGAGGGGGAGCGAGCCGGCTCAGCCGGCGGCGGGGACCGCCGCCGGGGCTCCCGGCTCGGCTGCGGTGTCCGGCCTGTCGGTCGCCACGGGTCTACGGAGCGTGGCCGCGCTCTCGGGTCCGGCGGGTGCCGCCGCCTTCGCGAGTCTGGACGCGCCGGCGATCGACGAAGCGCCTGGGGTGCGCCGCGGCCGCCGAGGCACGGAACTGTGCGCCGCCCGCCTTGGACGCGTGGCTGCCGCCCTGCGCCGCCACCCGAGCCTTTCCGGCGGCGCTGCCACCGTCTCCCGGGCGCTCGGCCAGGCACGGCCTGGCCCGGCGACACGCCGCTCAACGTCGCCCGGCTTGCGGCCTTCCGCGGGTCGATGTAGGTTGCGGGCCACATGCACAGCAGCCCGGCCAGGCAGCGGTGGCGCGCCAACGCACGCCGCCGCGATCAGATCCGGCGCCGGCGGGCGGTCGCGCTGGTCGTTCTCGTGGCCCTCATCGCTCTCGCCGTGTGGGCCGCGTACGCGGTCCCAGGGCAGCCCCCGGCGCGCGTCCCCGAGAGCGCGGCGCTCCCCACCTTCGCCCAGAGCCCCGATCCGGGAGCGGACGTGGTCGTCGCGCGCGTCGATACGGTCGACGTGCTCCTGCCCGTGGCTCCGGACGTGACCACGGCGGTGGCCTACCATCCGGTGGACCGCGCCGGCACGGTGCCGTTCACACCGGCCGGGGACCGGCTCGGCGGTGGCAGCCTCGGTCAGCGGCTCGCCGACATCTTCGCGGGAGGTGGCGGTGTGCAGTACTACCTCATGGACGGCGAGGGCGGCGACCAGTCGTCGTCGACGGCCGGACTCGACGTGGGCGCCGTGCCCGGCTCTTCAGTGGTGAGCCCGGTGGACGGCAAGGTCGTCAGCATGAAGAAGTACTCCCTCCTCGGGAGGTACGACGACGTCGAAGTCGACATCCAGGTGGCTGGTGATCCGTCGCTCCTGCTGATCATCACTCACATCGCCAAGGCGGAGGTCGCCATCGGCGATGTGCTCACCCGAGGCAAGAGCGTGCTCGGGCAGGTGCGCGGGTTCCCGGCCGGGCTCGACCAGAAGCTCAGCCGCTACACATCTGACCGGGGCGATCATGTGCAGCTGGTCGTGCTGCGCGTAACGCCCGAGCTGGCCGGCCTGTGAGCGGGCCGGCCACGGCTGTGCCCGCCGCCACGCGCGCCGTCATCGGCGGCTCCGGCTCGCATGCCGCGGCGTTCCCCGGCGACCTGCACCCCGGTGCCCGCGTCCTTGAGACCGGCCTTGTCTTCGAGACTCCTTGGGGGGACAGCCCGCCGTTCACACTCTTCGAGCTCGGCGGGCTCACCGCCCTCCACGTGCGCATGCACGGCTGGCGCGAGGGCGTCTCGCGTGGGCGCGCTTCGCGGCAGGTGTTCAGCGTTCTCCACCGCGCCGGCGTCAAGAGGATCCTCTCTGAGGCGGGGGTGGGCGGTCTCAACCACCTTCTCGACCCCGGCGACCTCGTGGTGGTGGACGACTTCGTCGACCAGACCACCGACCGCGACCGCTATGGAGTGGTCGCCGGCGGCCACTTGCTCATCATGCGCGACCCGGTGTGCGCGGCCGGGCGCGAGGCGCTCGTGGGCGCCGCCCGGCGTCACGCGCCCGGCCGCCGCCTCTTCACCCGCGGCACCTACGTGGTCACCGAGGGCCCCCGATTCGAGTCGCCCGCCGAGGTGCGGCACCTGCAGGCGATGGGCGACGTCGTGGGCCAGAGCTTCTGCCCCGAGGTCTGGCTGGCGCGCGACATCGGCGCCTGCTATGCGGGGGTCTACCTGATCGTCAACTACGCGGAGGGCGTCGTCCGGGAGTGGGAGCACGAGGTGCTGGCGCAGATCTTTCACGACGACGCCGGGCTCATGGGCCGCATCCTGCTGGCGGCCCTCGCCGCCCTGCCGGCGGACGATGGTTGCCACTGCCGCGAGCTGCGCAAGCCCACCCTCCTGGGCTGATCCCGGTCGTGCGGCGGAGGCGGCGCCCGCTGGCCGTCACCTCTTTGCTCTCACCCGGTGAGTGCCCAGGCGAGCACCGAGATCGCGTTGAACAGGGCGTGAAGGGTGATGCTCGTCCACAGCGACCCGGTGCGCTTGTAGACCCAGGCCAGGACGAGCCCCAGAGCGAACAGCGGCACGAAGACATCGACCTGCGGGTGCGCGAGGCCGAACACGGCCGCCGAGAGCACCGCCCCCCAGGCCCAGCCCCAAGAGTTCGCGAGGCCGCGAAAGAGGAAGCCGCGGAAGAAGACCTCCTCGAAGAGCGGGGCCATGACGACGGCGACGAGCACGAAGAGAGCGATTCCCGCGGCGCTGCGCGGGAACTGGCCGATGATGTCCTGCTCCCCCGACGAGACGATCAGGCTGTACAGGAAGTTCAGGACGTACACGCCGGCGAGCGCCAGGGGGATCGTCCAGAAGTAGGCCACCGTCGGCCGGCGGAGGCCCCAGTCGGCCGGCCGGTTGCCCGGCAAGCGCAGCGAGCAGAGCCAGGCAGCAAAGGTCTGCCAGCCGTACACCAGGAGCGAGCTCACCGCCAGGAGGGCGGCCGAACGGGCGGTGGCGGCCTGGGCGGTGCCGGCGGGCACGTCCATCCCCCGGGCGCCGGCCCAGAGCAGCACCTCCGGCCCGAAAGCCACCGCCGCGCCGCCGAGGCAGGCGCTCCATCCCCACGGCGTGCCGGGCGCCTCCGGGCTCGGCGGCATCGAGGCGCGAGCCGCCGCCGAGGGGGGCGGCGTGGGGGTGA
>JBAZPK010000006.1:0-37674 GCA_041648235.1 Thermoleophilia bacterium | reverse complement strand
GGGTTACACACCCAGATGATGCGGGTGCGCCCGGTGACGGCGGCGAGGATGGCATCGACGTCGTATCGGTAGTCGACGAGAGAGACCGGGCGCACCTCGGCTGCCATGATGCCCGCTGCCCAGCCGTAGCCGTCATAGCTCTCGGGTGCGGTGATCACCTCGTCGCCGGGGTCGATGAACAGCCGTGAGAGGTAGCCTACGATGGTCTCCGAGCCCGGCCCCGGCATGATCATGTCGGGGCTCACCCCGGCGTAGCCGGCCAGCGCCCGGCGCAGGTCGGCGTAGTCGTAGCCGGGGGAGGGGTAGACCGAGGCCTGCTGCGCCGCGCGCGCGGCCGCCGCGACCGCGTGCGGCGGGGTGCCGAAGGGGTTCTCGTTGGAGGCGAGCTTGACCACCTCGTCGGGCCGGAAGCCATACCGCACGCAGGCCTCGCGCACGCTGGTCCCGGGCCAGGAGTAGTCGAGGCCCCGGGACGAGGGGCGGAACGAGCGCGTGATGGCGGGAGCGTCCATGGCTGGCGGATCCTTTCGTCGCGGTGGGCGTCGTCGTCTGCGCCGGGCCCCGGCCTGTCGTCGGACGCGCGCCGGACTTCGGCTCCCAGCTCCCCGGCGGCAGAGGGTGCGTCGCGGTCAGGCCTGATGATGCCGTTGCCCGGGCGCCCGGGCAAGCCACGGCGGGTGCGAGCCCCAGAGGTCGGAAGGCGATCTCCTCGCTGCGGCCGCCTTCCTGCCGGGGCGCGGGAGGAGCTGCGCCGCCCGCGCCCACGATGGTAGCATCGCCGCAGCAGGTGGGGCCGCCGCCGAGGCCTCACCCGACCAGGGCGGCGCCGTGCTCTTCCCGACGATCACATTCGCCATCTTCTTTCTCGTCGTGTACACGGCGAGCTGGCTCCTCATGCCCCGGCTGCGCCTCTGGAAGTGGACGATCCTCGCCTTCAGCTACGTGTTCTACGGGTGGTGGGACTGGCGCTTCGTCCTGCTGCTCGCGGCCGCCACGCTCGTCAACCAGTGGCTCGGCGTGCGTGCCGCGCGAGCGCGCCGCGGCGCGCCTGGCGCCGCCAGGCGCTGGGTGGCGCTCGCCGTGCTGGTCGACCTCGCCGCCCTGGGCTATTTCAAGTACGCCGACTTCTTCGCCGTGAACCTCAACGACGTCCTCGGCACCCTGGGGCTTGGGGCGCCGCTGCCGCTGCTGCGCGTCGTGCTGCCCGTCGGCATCTCGTTCCTTGTCTTCCGCATGCTCACGTACGTGATCGACATCGCCCGCGGCGAGCTGGAGCCGGCGCCGACGCTCGATCTGGCCGTGTACACGGCCTTCTTCCCGTATCTGCTGGCCGGCCCGATCGCCCGCGCCCGCGACTTTCTCCCCCAGCTGCGGACGGCACGGGACCCGCGCGCGGTGGACGCGGGCCGCGCCTTCCTGCTGATCCTCGGCGGCCTGGCCAAGAAGATGCTCATCGCCGACTACCTGGCCACGCACCTCGTCAACGGCGTGTTCGCTTCACCGCAGCAGTATTCGTCCTGGGAGACGCTCGTCGGCATCTGCGCGTACTCCGTGCAGATCTACTGCGACTTCAGCGCCTACAGCGACATCGCCATCGGCGTCGCGCTGCTCCTCGGGTTCGAGCTGCCGGACAACTTCGACGCGCCCTACACGGCGCGCAGCGTGCGCGAGTTCTGGCGCCGTTGGCACATGACCCTGTCCGGCTGGCTGCGCGACTACCTCTACATCCCCCTCGGGGGTAACCGCCGTGGCCGCCGGCGCACGTACGTCAACATCATGCTCACGATGGTGCTCGGCGGCCTCTGGCACGGGGCCGCCTGGACGTTCGTCTTCTGGGGCGGACTGCACGGCGCGGCCCAGAGCCTCGAGCACGCGCGCCGCAGCGTCCGCCGCGCTCGCGGGCTGCCCGACCCAGGGCGCACGGCCGGCGCCCGCGCCCTGCAGCGGCTGGCGGTGTTCGCGTTCGTGAGCGTCGCCTGGGTGTTCTTCCGTGCCGACTCCATCGGGGCGGCCTTCGCGGTGCTGCGGCGCCTGGTCGCCGGCCTCGGCAGCCTCGGGAGCGCGGTGACCTGGCCGGTCGCGGGGCTGGTCGTGCTGGGCATCGCCATCCAGTACTTCCCGCGCGGGGCGACGCAGCGGCTGCAGAGTGGGCTGGCGCGGATCGGCTGGGCGGGCCAGGGCGCCGTCCTCGCGGCCGGACTCTTCCTGATCGACGTGCTCGGCCCGCAGGGCGCGGCCGAGTTCCTGTACTTCAAGTTCTGATGGTGGTGGCCGGCGATGCCTGACGAAGGACGGCCTGGCGACGAGGTGCGGCGGCCCTTCGGCGGTCGCGAGGACGAGAGCTTCTCGTGGAGCGAGCCCGGGGTGCGGGCCCCGCGCGCGGGCCCGCTGGAGCCGTCTCACGTGCCTCCCGGACAACCGCCCGCGCGCCGGGGGCGCCGGCGCCGCGCGTCCGCCGGAGCCGTGCTCTTCGCCATGCTGATCGGCTTCTTCGTCGCCGGCCTGCTCGACGCGCGCGGGATCGAGGAGGACGTGAAGGGCCGGCCGCTGGGTGCCGGCCGCAGCGTCCTGCTGACGCTGCTGCGGCCGATGACAGCGCTGAGTGACGCCCTCCACCTGGACCGCCCGGCCGAGACCATCGACACGGCACTCGGCCGGGGCCCGAAGGTCCACCATGCCCTCGCCGAGGTGGACAAGGTCAAGCCGCTCTGGCCGCGCGCCGTCACGCGCCGCCGGCCTCTGCGCCTGTACATCGCCGGGGACTCCATGGCTCAGGTCTTCGGCTCGTCGCTGGTCAACCTCGCCGAGGACACCGGCCTGATCACGGCGAGACTCGACTACCACATCAGCAGCGGGCTCAGCCGCCCCGATTACTACGATTGGCGGCAGCGCCTCATCGACCAGCTGGTCGAGTTCCACCCTGACGCGGCGGTGATAATCTTCGGCGCCAACGACGGGCAGGACGTGATGTACCGGGGCAAGGTCCTGGACGTCGGCACCAGAGCCTGGCGGGAGGTGTACGCGAAGCGCGTGGGCCGCGCGATGCAGATCCTCACGCGTGGCGGCCGGCGCGTGTACTGGGTGGGTAACCCGATCATGCGCGATGCAGGGTACGGCGGTCGCATCGCCATGATGAACCACATCTATGCGGCCGTGGCGCCCAAGCACCCGGGGGTCCGGTTCGTCAGTACGTGGCGGCTCATGGCCGGCGACGGGGGATCCTTCGCCGAGTACCTTCGTGATCCCGGCGGCGCCATGGTCTTGATGCGCGGCTCGGACGGCATCCACCTTACGCGTGCCGGGGGCGACCGCATGGGCCAGGCGGTGCTCGACGTGGTCCTGGAGGATTGGGGGCTCGAAGCCGCGTCTCAGCCTTGACGGCGACCGAAGGCCATGACCGTGGGGCGCCTATCCGGCGGCGATCAGGGCGATGCCGAGGAGGGTCCCTGCCGCGCCGGCCAGCTGATGCGGGGCGACGCGCTCCCGCAACAGTACGTAGGCGAGGGCGACGGTGACGACGGGGTACACAGAGCCCAGCACGGCGACGATGCTGAGGTACCCGTGAGTCGTGGCCAGAGCGAAGAGCCCGTTCGCGGCGGTGTCGGCGATGCCGGTGGCGGCGATCAGCGGCAGCGCCGAGCGGCGGAGCCGGAGGCGCGGCCGCAGCGCCAGGAAGACGAAGGTGAACACCGTCGCCGACGAGGCCCGGCCGCCGAGCATCGCCCAGAGCGGGTCGTGCTCGGCGACGGCGTCGTAGCCAAGCATCACGAGGCCGATGCAGACGGCGGCGAGCAGGGCGAGAGCCACGGCTCGGCGCCGGTCGCGGTGCTGGAGGCCGGCGCCGATGGCCTGAGGCTCGACGGCCGGCTGCCCGGGCAGCGCCGCGGCGCCGATGGTCTCGCCCGTGCGGCTCGGTTCGGTGGCCACCAGCAGCACCCCCACGGCGGCCAGAGCCACTCCAGCCAGCTGGGAGGCGCCGGGGCGCTCGCCGGTGACGAGGCCGAAGAGGAAGGGGATCACGGCGCTGGCCGCGCTGATCGGCGCCACGACGCTCATAGAGCCGATGGCCAGGGCCTTGTAGAAGGACGAGATGGCGACCACGCTGGCCAAGCCCCCGAGCAGCACCGGCCACAGGGCGAGCAGGCCCGGCCAGTGACGCCCGGCGAGCAGAGTCACGAGCACCGCGCCGGCGAGGCCGACGGCCTGGCTGCCGACGATCACCGCCCAGAGGCTGGCACGCCGTGTCCCGAGGCCGCCGAAGAAGTCCCCGGAGCCCCAGCAGACCGACGCGCCGAGGGCGAGAGCGATGGCGAGCATGGTCAGAGGCTATCATGCGAGGTGGTACGCTGTGCGGGCCGGCGGAGTGGCAGCGCCCGGTCTTGGCCATGACGTCGCCCATCGACATCCCGCTCACCGACGACGCACTCCTCGCCCAGTGCGAGGTGCAGACCTTTCGCGCCGGCGGCCCGGGTGGGCAGCACCAGAACGTCACCGACAGCGCCGTACGCCTCCGCCACGTGCCGACGGGGCTCACGGTCACCTGCCGCGCCCAGCGCAGCCAGTACCTCAACAAGATGGACGCTCTGCGGCGCCTGCGCCTCAAGTTGCAGAAGCTTGCCGCGCCGCCGGCCCCGCCGCGCAAGGCCACGAGGCCCTCGCGCGCGGCGGTGGAGCGGCGCCTCAGCGCCAAGAAGGGCCGCGGTTCCGTCAAACAGCTCCGCCGCCCGCCGGGCGGCGAGGAGTAGGGAGGCGCGCACGGCGACCATCCTGGCACTCCTGCTCGTGGCCTTCGTGGCCGGGGTCTTCGGGAGCATGCTCGGCGTCGGCGGCGGGGTCATCATGGTGCCGATGCTCACGCTGGCCTTCGGGGTGCCCATCAAGACCGCCATCGCCACGAGCATCGTCTGCGTGATCGCGACCTCGTCCATGGCGCAGACCTCCTTCGTCAGCAAGGGGATGAGCAAC
Organism: Thermoleophilia bacterium; assembly: GCA_041648235.1. Lineage (GTDB taxonomy): Bacteria > Actinomycetota > Thermoleophilia > UBA2241 > UBA2241 > CAIXSE01. The sequence goes on along the minus strand of JBAZPK010000006.1, from coordinate 32,709 downwards.
GTGCGCCTGGGGATGCTCCTCGAAGTGGCCACCACGGTCGGCGCCGTGGCCGGAGGCGTCACCGCGGTCCTCATCGACGGCCGCGTGCTGCAGGGCTGTTTCGCGGCCGTCCTCGTCTACGTGGCCTGGCAGATGAACCGCCGCGGGGGCGACCTCTTCCCGTCGCGCGGCGGCGTCCTCGAAGGTGCGTACTTCGACCCTCGCCTGGGCCGTGAGGTGCGCTACGGCGTGCGGCGCCTGCGCCTCGGGTTCGTCCTCAGCCTCGGCGCCGGCAACGTCTCGGGGCTGCTCGGCGTGGGCGGCGGCGCCTTCAAGGTCCCCATCATGAACCTGCTCATGGGGGTGCCGCTCAAGGCCACCATCGCCACGAGCAACCTGATGATCGGCGTCACGGCGGCCACGGGCGCGGCGATCTTCTACGGCCGCGGGCACATGGACCCGTACTGGGCGGTGCCCTCGGCGCTCGGTATCCTGGCCGGCGCGCGGCTGGGCCCGCGCTTTGCCGTCCGCCTCCCGGCACGCCTGCTCCGCCGCGTCTTCCAGGCGGTCCTCGTCGTCTTCGCGGTGTTCATGACGCTTGCGGCCGCCGGGGTGGGGCCATGAACGGCGGGGCGGGCGCGCCACCACCCGCCCCGCCGGCGCCGCGCCACCGCATGGATCCGGTGGAGCGCACCGTGCGGCTCGTCCTGCTCGTCGGCATCGGGGTCAGCGTGGCGCTGATGGCCGCCGGTCTCGGGCTCGGCCTGGCGCACGCGGCGCCGTTGCCGTCCGGCGTGGTGGCGTTGGCCGAGTTGCCCGGCGGCCTGGTCCGCCTGCGCCCGGCCGCGTACCTCTCGGCCGGCCTCATCGCGCTCATCGCCACGCCGTTCCTGCGCGTCGCGGGTTCGTTGGTGGCGTTCGCCGTCGAGAAGGACCGCCGCTACGTCGCGGTCACCGCCGCTGTGCTCGCAGTGATGTGCCTGAGCGTGCTGCTCGGCAAGGCCTGAGCGCGCGGCCGGCCGGCGGCGGCTTCGCCAGAGTGGCGCCGCGGCGGCTCGCGGCCCGCCCCGGCCTCGATCAGGCGGCTCCCGGGCTGTCGCTTCGCCCCGGGTCGCCGGCGGCGCCCGGCAGGACACGCTCCCAGTAGACGGCGAGCCGGGCCAGGTCGGCCGCATCGAAGCGCTCCAGGAAGTGCCGGCGTACCCCGGCCAGGTGGGTCGCTCGGGCCTCCGTGAGTTTGGCGGCGCCGCCCGTGGTGAGTACCGCGTAGTACCCGCGGCCGTCGTCGACGCAGCGTTCGCGAGCCACGTAGCCCTCGGTCTCCAGCCGGTCGACGAGGCGGCTCACGCCGCTCGCGCTGAGCAGCACGGAGCGCGAGAGGTCGGTCATGCGCAGGCGCTGCCGGGGCGCGTCCTCGAGGAAGAGCAGCACCTCGTAAGAGCGCAGTGGGAGCCCGTGCTCGGCGCTGAGATCGGCGTCGAGCTCGTGGATCAGGGAGGCGTGCACACGCAGCATCCCTCTCCACGCCGCCAGTTCCGCGGGAGTGAGCCGGGCATCGGCAGGTTCAGTCAAGGTCGCGCGCCTCACTTCCTCAAGGTCAGGATGAGTATACCGCCGTCGTGCCGGCGGAGCGGCGTCGCGTGAAAAGGGCGCCTGGCGCGAGCTGCTTCGCGCGCCGCGGCGCGCGAAGCCCGGCCCCGTGGCCCCGCAGGGTGGCTCAGCGGCGCACCGGCTCGCGCTCGGCGTCGCCCCACAGCACCACTCGGTCGCGGCCCCCGTGCTTGGCCTGGTAGAGCGCCTTGTCGGCCAGTTCCATCAGCTCGTCCAGCGTGGTGGCGTCGCGCGGGCAGGTGGCCGCTCCCACGCTGATCGTGACGCTCGCATCGGCCGGCAGCCCGAGGCCGGTGTAGCGCGTGGCACCCAGCCTGCGGCGCACGCGGTCGGCGACGAAGTACGCGCTGTCGCCCGGCGTCTTGGGGAGCATGACGGCGAACTCCTCCCCGCCGTGCCGGGAGCAGATGTCGGTGCCGCGCAGGGCGTCCTGGATGGCGCGCGCCACGGTCTGCAGCACGCGGTCGCCGGTGGCGTGCCCGTAGACGTCGTTGAACTGCTTGAAGTGGTCGATGTCGACCATGAGGACGCTGAGCGGGTCCTGGTGGCGAAGGCTACGCTGGATCTCCTCGCCCGCCCGCTTCATGAAGTACCGGCGGTTATAGAGGCCCGTGAGATGGTCGGTGATCACCTGGCGCCGGATAGCGTCGTGCTTGTGGGCGTTGCTGAGGGCGCCCTGTACGTGGTTGCGCAGCGCCTCGAGCACGTCGTTCGACAGCGGATCGAGATAGTCGCCCGAGGTCGCCGTCGCGAGGAGAGCCATGTCGCCGGCGTTCTCCACTGCCACCGGGATCACCACCTGGGCGGTCATCGTGTTGGGGAAGAGGCTGCAGGCGTGGTCGGCCATGCGGACCACTCGCCCGTCGGCGATCGCCTGGCGAACGGGGCAGTCGGCAGTGTGGGCGCAGCACTCGACCGAGAGCGTGGGCGACAGGACGCCCTGGGCGCCCTCCAGCGAGAAGGCGTGCGCTTCCGGATCGAGAAGGAGCAGAGCCGCAAAGTCCGCGCGCAGGAAGGTCTTGCTGCGGGACAGCACCCGGTCCACTGTCTCGCGATAGGGCAGGGCGGAGTTCATCTCCTTGCCCAGTTCGGTGAGGTCCATGAGCTGGCGGTTGAGCGAGCGCAGCCGCATCAGGTCGTCCCTGATGCCTTGCGACGCCGACTCCTTGTCCTCGGCCGCCGTGAGCACCGAGATGAGCGCGCCGACGAGGTGCCCGAGCTCGCGGACCTCGTCGCGGTAGTACGGGTCGCCGCGCTCATAGGCGCCGCCCAGCCGTGAGCGCGAGCGGCGGATGAGGCCGTGCACGGTGCGGTAGATGAGGACGTCGAAGGCGGCGGCGATGACGACGAAGGCGACGAGGACCGCTATGGCCAGCGGCCAGGTCGCCTGCGCGTCCGCGTAGCGCGTGACGACGAGGAAGAGGCCAGTGAGGGTGGCCGCGACCACGGCCGTCGTCTTGAGCTCGAGGCTGACGCCACGTCTGTGCTGGGGGCGAGCGCCCCCCGACTTCTCACGAGGGTGTGCCGTCGTGTCCACCTGTCTTCCGGGTCAGTGCGGGCACTCCCGATATCGGCAAAAGCCCGGAGTCCATGAGGCGCCGCCGCCGGTGGTGCTGCGGCGGCTGCCTACAGGCGGCCGAGGACGCGGCGATCGTGCGAACGCCGCGGGCGATCACGGCGTTCGCCCACGCGCCGGTCGCGAACGTAGTACACGCAGAAGGCGCAGTAGGTGCTGCACGTGAGCCGCACGTCGACGTCGGCGACGCAGAGCATGGGAGGCAGGTCGTTCCGGGTAGGATGGGCCATCGCCACAATCTACGCCGGCGAACCACCGGCTCCTGCGTGCTGCCCGGCCTGACGACGGCTCGGCCGGCTCGAGGTCGCGCCTAGCCGCGCAGGTATTCCTCCACCACACTGAGCACCTGGGCGATGCGGAAGGGTTTGGTGATGTAGCCGTCGATACCGGCGTCGGTGGCGCGTGCCATGTCGGTCGCCATCGCCTTGGCCGACAGGCCCACGATCGAGATGCCGCGGGTGGATTCGTCGCTCTTGAGCTCGGTGACGGCCTCGTACCCGCTGAGGATCGGCATCATCATGTCCATGAGCACGAGGTCGGGGCGGTGTTCCTTCGCCAGATCGACGGCCTCGCGTCCATTGGTCGCCTTGTAGACCGTGTAACCCTGCATCTCGAGCGACATCGACACGATGCTCAAGATGTCCGGGTCGTCGTCGGCGACCAGGATGGCTTTGTCCAAGATGTGCACCTCCTCAGCTGATCTTGCCTGCGGCCAGTGGATCAGCCGGTCTGGTTGATATCGGCATTGTGAAGATGAAGCTGGAGCCCTTGCCGAGCTTGCTCTGCACGCGGATGCCGCCGCCGTGCAGCTCCACCAGCTCCTTGACGATCGCGAGGCCGAGGCCGGTGCCGCCTTGCAGGCGCGTCGCCGACGAGTCGATCTGCGTGAAGCGCTGGAAGACCTTGGCCTGGTCCTCTTTGGCGATCCCGATCCCGGTGTCATTGATCCAGATCTCGACGAAGCCGTCGGCCGTGCGTGCCTCCACGCTCACGCTGCCGTTCTCGTGCGTGTACTTGATCCCGTTGGTGAGGAGGTTGAGGAGCACCTGGTTGAGCTTGCCGGGGTCGGCCCAGACCAGCGGCAGGTCGGTGGGCAGGAACGTGGAAAGGCGGATGCGCTTGTCCTGCGCGCGCGGCTTGACGACCGGCAGCACACCGAGCAGAGCGGCGCGCAGGTCGACGGCCTCGAAGTTGAGCTCGAGCCGGCCGGCCTCGATCTTCGTGAGGTCGAGGATGTCGTTGATCAGGCCGAGGAGCGTCTCGCCGCCCTGGAGGATGCTGGTGACGAAGCCCATCTGCTTCTCGTTGAGCTCGCCGGTCATGCCGCTGAGCATCATGTCGCTGTAGCCGATGATACCGGTGAGCGGGGTGCGCAGCTCGTGGCTCATCGTGGCCATGAAGTCGCTCTTGAGCTGGTCGAGGTGCGTGAGCTCGTCGTTCTTGCGCGCCAGCTCCTCGTTGAAGAGGATGTTGCGGACCACGAGAGCGACCTGGTCGCAGAGCGCCCGCACCGTGGGCACGGCCGGATCGGGGATCACCGCGTCCTTGCGATAGAGCAGGCAGACGAGGCCCAGCATGTCGTTCTTGGCCTCGAGGGGGGCGACGAGAAAGCCGTGGAACCCGTCCTTCTCCACCGCCTTGAGCACGCGTCCGACGCGCTGGTCGGTGACGGTCTCGCAGCGACGGGCGCCCTCGCGGGCCAGGTCGACGAGGCCAAGCTCCCGCATCCTCCAGATCAGTGACGGCTCGACGGCCCCCAGCCTGGCGCGCTCGTCGTATTCGCCGCTCCCGGGGGCGCGGATGAGGACGTAGCCCGTTCCGACTCCGGCGGCCCCGGCGATCTGGCGCAAGGCGACGGAGACGAGCGCGCCAACCTCGTTGTGACGGAGGAACAGGCGGCTGCTCTCACTCATGAGGCGGAGCTGCTCGTTGGTGGCACCCATGCGCGCCAATTGGGCCTCGGTGTCGAGCTGGGCGGCGGTGAGCTGGACGGTGCTGCGGACGAGGGCGGTGGCGAGGCGGCCGGCGAGCAGGGCGATGAGCAGGAAGGCGGCCACGCGAAGGCTCAGGGTGATCACCGGCCAGTTGGCGGGGACGCTGCTCTCCGTCACCGCCGCGGCGGGGTCGAGCCAGCCGCCATGTTGCAGCGCCCACACGCCTGCGTAGGCCGCTCCGGAGACCGCCGCCGCCGCGTAGGGCGCCCAGGCGTGCAGGAACACGCTGGCCAGCACGATCGGCCACACGTAGAAGATCGCCACGGAGCTGAGCGCTCCGCCGCTGAACACGATTCCCGCCGTCACCACGGCGAGGTCGACGACCACCATGACCGTCGCCAGGCTGCCCGTTTCGACGCGGCGCTCGAGGATGAAGAAGGGAAGGTTGGCGACGACCACGGCGGCGATGGCCACAGCCATCTCCGAGGGATCCAGCCCGTGGTCGTCGATCTGGACCCAGAGCGCGGCGCTGAGCACCGTCAGCGTGAACAGCACGCGTGCGTACAAGACCTCATGCAACTGTTTCCGGAGATCCACCCGTCGCCCCATCCTTGGAGATACCGGTAGGGTATTCTATGTCCGGACCAGAAACCCGTGTCGCGGGCCGCCGGCCACGTCGCGCGTCGCCGGCCGAGAGGAGGACTCCCGTCGTGTCGGTTCCCCGGCTGGTGGTGAGCGGCCTCGAGCGCGGCCCCGCGGTGGCACTCGCCGCCGGTGCTCTGCTGGCCTGCCTGGGCGAACGGCGGATCGTGCGCCCCATCTGCGTCGGCCTTGACCTTCCGCTCTGGCGGTTGCTGTCCGCCGGACCCGGCAAGGCCCCGCGCATCCTCGACCTGGCCCTGCATGACGTCGAGACGGTGGCCGAACTCTACGACTCGTGGGCCGCCGGCTCTGAACTGGTGCTGTTGGTGGCGGTGCTGCCCGCACTCGACCGCTGGCAGGGCGCCGTGTCTTCACGGCCGGTCGATGTGGCGGCCTCCCTCGACGCGCCACTCGTGCTGGTCGTGGACGCGCGAGAGCGCGGGGCAACGGTGGCCGCGGCCGTGTACGGCGCCCGCGCCCTGGCGCCGCGCGCCCAGATCGCCGGGGTGATCGTCGTCGGCGGCGACGAGCAGGGCGCCGGGGCCGAGCTTGCCGAGGTGCTCCGTCGCGACGTCGGCGTCGAGCTGCTCGGGTGGATCCCGCCGGGGCTCAGCGAGCGCTTCGCGAGCCGGTATGAGAGCGCGAGCCGCGGCGCCACGGCGACCACCGGGGCGGACGGCGTAGAGGGTCTCTGCGCCGAGGCCGGCGCTCATCTGCAGCGCGAGGCGGTCCAGTCCGCGGCGGCCCACCGTGGCTTCCTGCCCGCGCCGCCTCGACGGGTGCTTGCGCCCCTGCCCACGGCCACCGGCCTCACCCTCGCGGTGGCCTGGGGCGGTCCGCTGGAGCCGTTCGGCCTGGAGAACCTCGACCTGCTGCGGGCCGCGGGCCTCGACCTGGCGCCGTTCGACGTCGGCCGGGACCGCGAGCTGCCGCCGAACAGCAGTGGCCTGCTGCTCGCGGGGCAGCTCGACGAGGGGCGGCTGCCGGCGGTCGCCGCCAATCGCGAGCTGCTGACGGCGCTCGCCGAGGCCATTGGCGACGGCCTGCCCACCCTGGCCTTCGGAGGCGGCGCCCTCCTTCTCCTGCGCCGCCTCGCCGACAGCCGGGGGCGAAGCCACGAGCTCGCGGGCGTCCTGCCCGCGGAGGCCGAGCTCCTCGAGTGGTACGAGCAGCCCCGCTATGTCCGCGCCCGCCCGGCTCGGGAGAACCCCTACGACGGTGAAGACAACCTGCTGTACGAGCTCTTCGACCTCGAGTTCCTGCTGCTCGAGCGGGACACGTTCGCCTACAACGTAGGGGCTCAAGGCGGCGTGGCCCAAGCCGAGGGCTTCACTCTCGGCGCCTGCCTGGCGACCACCCTGTACCCTTCGCTGCCGCGCTGCCCGGCGGTGGCGGCGAACTTCGTCACCGCCATGCGCCTCGCCGGTCCGCGCGCTTGATATCGTTGGTCCCCTCCCTGGCCGCCGCCGAGGCGAGGCTGAGGTCCCGGCGCGGCCTCCTCTTCTTGTGGGCGGCCGGAACCGCGGCGTGCGCAGCCACAGCGATGCTCATGCAGATGGGCGGCGTGCCCGGCTGGGACGATGCCGCCCACGTGTACAAGGTGTTTCTGCTCCGCACTGGCCAGTCGGTCTTCTGGGACAACTACTGGTACGGCGGGAGCTACGGAGCGATCACCTACGGCGTCGTCTTCTACTGGCTCGCCCAAGCCGTGCCGGCCAAGCTCATGGCCGTGCTCGCGGCCGGTGCCCTTCCGCCCCTCTTCTACGTGTACCAGCGCGACCTGTGGGGCCTCGACGACATCTGGCCGGCATGGCTGTTCGCGGCGACCATGGCGGTCTATCTCGCCCATGGGCAGGACCCTTTCGTGCTCGCCCTGGCGCTCACCGTGGGCGGCCTCGCGCTGCTGGCGCGCCGGCATCCGATCTGGGCGGCGCTCCCCGTCGCGGTGGGCATCTTCACGAACCCCATGGCATTGGTGGCCTGCGGGGTGCTCGCGCTCGCCGACGTCCTTTCGCGACCGGCGGTGCGGCGGCGCTACGCCGTCTGCCTCACCGCCGTGGCACCGGCCCTCGTCGCGCGCCTCCTCCTGGGCTGGGCGTTCAACGAGCCCGGCGACTACCTCAACGAGACCTCGCAGCTGCTCGTCTACCTGAGCTTCGCGCTTGCCGGCGTGGCTCTCGCGGGCATCAGCGCCGTTCATCCGCCGCGCCCGTTCGTGATCCTCTTCGGCACCTACGCCGCTCTGTGCCTGACCTCGTTCGTCACCCCCGGCAGCCCGCTGGGCAACAATATCGGCCGCTTCTTCATGGTGTTCGGCCTGCCGCTGCTGGCGTTGCTGCGGCACTCACGGCTGCGACGGCCCTTCCCCGGCGCCGATCTGGTGCTCGTCCCGATCGCGCTCTTCGCCGTGCTGCAGATCGGCACGCCCATCGCCCACTTTCTCAACCAGGCCGAACGGCCGCAGACCAGGCCGAGCTTCTTCGCTCCGGCTCTCGCCGCGGCCGGCGAGCTGCGCGACCGCGACCACCGCCTGCACGTTGTGGCCCTGCGCCGGCACTGGGAGGCCTTCTACTTCCCCGAGGCCGGCTTCCCCGTGACGCGCGGCTGGTACCGCCAGGCGGACGCGATCCACAACAGCCTCTTCTACACGACCTACGACGCCTCCGCCTACGTGCCGTGGCTGCGGGCCATGGGGGTGCGCTACGTCTTCCTCGCCGATGCGGCGCTGGACCCCTGGAGCCGGCGTGAGGTGCAGATCCTGCACACCTCGCCGGAGTTCAGCGTCGAGCGGCGCGTCGCCGGGTGGACCGTGTACGAGTTGCGCGCCTCCGCGCCCCTGGCCGTCGGCACCGACGGCGGCACGGCGCACATCAGCGCTTGGGGGCATCGTGACCTGAGCGTCACTGTCGACCGTCCGGGCCGCTACCTCGTCAAGGTGAGCTGGTCGCCGTACTGGTCGCTGGAGGGCGGGCCCGGCCGGCTGCGCCGCGGGCCCGGCCGTTTCACGCTGCTCGAGGCGGAGCGTGCCGGGGTCTACACGCTGCGGCTCGCCGTGACCCCTGGAGCCGTGATCGGCCAGGTGCTGGCCAGGGCGGGGCTCTAGCAGCACGGCCCCGCCGCGGCGGGGCCACTTCGCCCTGGGCGCGGCGAGGCTCGTGTACAATCCGCCCATGCCGCGCACGCGCCTATCGCCCGAGGTCTTCGCCCTGCCTGTGGAGCGCATGCGGGAGGGCTACTACTCGGACGCCTACTTCAACTTGAGCAAGGGCGTGCTCGAGGCACAAGGCCTGCACCCCGCGGTCACCGTGCAGGTCTTCCAGAAGCAGGCGTGCGCCATCCTGGGCGGCATGGACGAAGCGCTCGCCATGCTCAGGCTGTGCAGCGGCCGCCACGAGGGCGAGGGCACCGACCGGCGCTGGGTGGCCGGCTGGGACGATCTCGTGGTGCACGCGCTCTACGACGGCGACGAGGTCGGCCCCTGGGAGACGGTGCTCACCATCGAGGGTGACTACAGCCTCTTCGCCCACCTCGAGACCGTGTATCTCGGGGCGCTCACGCGGCGCACGCTGATCAGCACCAACGTGCGCCGCGTCGTGACCGCTGCCGCGGGCAAGCCGATCCTCTTCTTCCCTGCCCGCTTCGACCACTACCGGGTGCAGACCGGCGACGGGTACGCGGCCCAGGTCGCCGGGGCGATCGGGGTGAGCACCGACGCCCAGGCCTCCTGGTGGGGCGGCAAAGGGATCGGCACCGTGCCGCACGGCCTCATAGCGGCCTGTGGCGGCGACACCGTGGAGGCGACACGCCGCTTCGCCGACGTCTACTACCCCGAGATCAACGTTACGGCGCTGGTCGACTTCGACAACGACTGCGTCGCCACCAGCCTCGCCTGTGCTCGCGCCCTTGGGGAGCGGCTGTGGGGCGTCCGCCTCGACACTGCCGAGACCATGGTGGACCGCAGCCTCTGGCACCAGATGGGTCAGTTCCGCCCCAACGGCGTGGCGCCCGAGCTCGTGCACGAGGTGCGCCGAGCCCTCGACGCCGAGGGCTTCCACGCGGTGCGCATCGTCGTGAGCGGCGGCTTTACGGCCGAGCGCATCGCCTCCTTCGAGGCCGCCGGCGTGCCGGCCGACGCCTACGGCGTCGGCAGCAGCCTGCTGCGCGGCATTGCCGACTTCACCGCCGACGTCGTGCTGCTCGAGGGCCGGCCCTGCGCCAAGGTCGGGCGCTCCTACCGGCCCAACCCGCGCCTCGCACGCGTCGTCTGAAGCCCGCCCGGCGGGGTATCAACCGGGTATGGATTCCCAACGGCCCCACACCGCGGTCCTCGTCGTCGACATGCTCAACGGCTTCTGCCGTACCGGTAATCTGGCCAGCGCGCGCCTCGACTCCGTGACGCCGCGTCTCCGCCGCCACCTCGGGCGCGCCGAGGCCGCCGGCGCCGACCTCGTCTTCCTCGTCGACACCCACGCCCCCGACGACCCCGAGTTCGCCATGTTCCCGCCGCACTGCGTCGAGGGCTCCGGCGAGGACGAGGTGGTGCCTGAGCTGGCCGGCTTCGCGGCTCGCGGGACTGTGGTGCGCAAGCACACCTTCTCCGGCTTCTACGGTACTGCCCTGGGGGCCATCCTCGAGCGGCTGGCGCCGGACGTCGTGGAGGTGGCCGGGGTGTGCACCGACATCTGCGTGCTGCACACGGTAGCCGGTCTGCGCCTGCGGGGCTACGAAGTGGTCGTGCACCGCGAGCTGGTGGAGACCTACGACGCCCCGGGCCACGATGCGGACGCGGTGCAGCGCTTCGCTCTGGCGCACATCGCGGACGTGCTCGGCGCGCAGGTCGCCTGAGGCCGCGGCGGCGGCAATAGTGCGGTCCGCCTGCGGCGCCCCGCACGGTAGCTCACCTGCGGCGGCAACAGTGCCGTTTGCCTGCGGCGCCCCGCACGGTAGCTCACCTGCGGCGGCAACAGTGCGGTCCGCCTGCGGCGCCCCGCACGGTAGCGGACCTGCGGCGGCTACTCACCGGTGGGGCTGTCGGGGGTCTGGCGGCCTTCCAGCAGATCGACGAAGCTCTGAGAGCGGCGCCCTATCGACGTGCTTGGGTCGGCCTTCGCGGCCCGCGTCCACTCAGCCTGCGCTTTCGCGAGCTCTTCCTGAGAGAAGTAGACGATGGCCAGCGAGTAGTGGGCCTCCTGGTTGTCGGGGTCGTCGGCGAGCACGCCCTCGATGGCGTCGATCGCCCGCTCGGAGTCGCCTTCCGCATGCCACACCAGAGCAAGGCGCACGGTCGCGGCGGCGTGGCCGGGGCGCAGGCGCAAGGCGGCGGCGAGCGTGTCCGCCGCCTGGCGGTACCTCTGGGCGAGCAAGTACGCGTCGCCAAGCTTGAGGAGCACGTCGATGTCGCGCGGCTTGGCGTCGCGAGCGCGCTCCAGCTCCTTGATACTGCGCGTGACGCTGGCCTCAGCCGTGGCGGCATCGGCGTCGGGCGCGTCGGCTGCCACGGTGGGGTGGCCGGGCGGTAGGGCCTGCCCGGAGGGCGACCCCTCTGCGGCCGTGCCGCCGCCGGAGGCGGCGCCGACGGCCACGATGGCTGCCGCAGCCAGGACCGCGGCGCCGATGCCGATCAAGGCGAAGTGCTTCTTCAAGCGTGTCCTTCCGTGGAGAGCGGCCGCTGGGCCTCGCCGCAGGATAGCACCCGGCTGCTCGGGGGACGACCGCGTTTTGCCCGCAAACCAGGCTCTTTCGTGGCATCGTCGATGGCACCTAACCAAGCTTAATCGTCGCTTAACACAACTCGCTCGCGGCGCCGTGGGTACAGTTGACGCTGGCCGGGCGTCGGCATAGAGTTCAACCGGACCCTTTAAGTCCGGTCTCTGGCCGAAAGCGAGCAGACATGGGACTTCAACTCACGCGCGGAGGCGAGTACGCGATTCGCGCCATGACCTATCTTGCGCGTTTCCCCGAGGGGCACGTGGCGTCGCTGCACGACATCGGGCGGGCGCAGGAGATCCCGGAGAGCTTCTTGGCCAAGATCCTCCAGAGCCTGGTGCACGCGGGCCTGGCGGTCTCGCAGCGCGGCGCCCATGGCGGCTTTGCCCTTGCGCGCCCGGCCGACGCCATCTCGATGCGCGATGTGGTGGAGGCGGTCGACGGCCCGATCGCCCTCAATCAGTGTGTACTGTGGCCTGAGGACTGCGACCGGAGTGGCCACTGCGAGGTGCACAAGGCTTGGCTGCGTGCCCAGGACCAGCTCATGACCGTGCTCGAGTCGGTGACCATGCGCTCGCTGGCGCCGGCGCCAGCGGCTTGAGCCGCGGCTGCGCCGCGGCGGTCTCCTCCGGCGCCTGATCTCCGCTCGCCTCAGCCCTCGTAGCCGTGTGGGTGCGCGGCCATCCACGCCCACGAGTCGCGGACCGCGTCGGCGAGGGTGCGCTGCGGCTTCCACCCGAGGTGCTCCTCCGCCCGCCGGTTGCCGGCGACGAGCGCCGGCGGGTCGCCTGCGCGTCGCGCCGCGACATCGCTTCGCACCGCCAGCCCCGTGACCTCCGCGACGGTGTCGAGCACCTCCCGCACCGACGCTCCGCCGCCGGTGCCGAGATTGAAGGCTCCCTGCACGCGTGGCAGTGCCTCCAGGGCCGCGACGTGCGCGTCGGCGAGGTCGGCGACGTGCACGTAGTCGCGCACGCAGGTGCCGTCCGCAGTCGGGTAATCGGCGCCGAAGACGCGCATCGGGGCGCCGTCGCGCGCGGCGCGCAGGGCGAGGGGCACGAGGTGCGATTCGGGGTCGTGGTCCTCGCCCCGGGGGCCGTCGGCGCCGCAGGCGTTGAAGTAGCGGAGCGCGGTGAAGGCGAGGTCGCCGGCGCTCCGCGCCCGCTCCAGCAGGCGTTCACCGGCGAGCTTGGTCTCCCCGTACGGGTTGGTGGGCGAGAGGGTGTCGCCTTCCTCGATCGGCACGCGGCTCGGGTCTCCGTACACCGCGGCGGTGGACGAGAACACCAGGCGGCCGACGCCGGCGGCCTTCGCCGCCGCGACCACGACCGCCGTGCCGCGCACGTTCACGTCGCGGTAGCGATCTGGCTGCAGGACCGATTCCGCCACCTCGGCCAAGGCTGCCATGTGCACCACGGCCTCGCAGGCGTCGCGCTCCAGGGCCTCACGCAGGTGGGCGGCGTCGCGGACGTCGCCCTGCACGAGCGTGGCGGCCGGCGGCACGGCCGCCCGATGCCCGCGCGTCAGGTCGTCGTAGACGGTCACCGAGTGGCCGTGCTGGAGGAGCCGAGCGGCGATCACGCTGCCGATGTAGCCGGCCCCGCCGGTGACCAGGATCCTCATGGGCCCATGGTATCAAGACGCGAGAAGGGCGGGGCGCTCGCGAGCGCCCCGCCCTTCTCGGGGAACGTGCCGTGCGGCGCGACCGCGCCGCGAGGGGTCAGCCTCAGCCGAAGGGGCTGCCGCTCGGCGCGGAGCAGCCGCCACCAGAGCCGCCCAGGAGGCTCAGGAAGCTCGTGAACTCCTGGCGCACCTCTTCGGCACCGCACTCCGGGCATACGCGGTCCTCGTCCCTGAGGAATCCCTGGCGGAACACCTCGAAGGAGTGGCCACAACTGTCGCAGGTGAGATCGTAGGACGCCATCACTCTCCCGTGTCGTTGGCGGATACATACCCTGGGGGGTATTATACCGGGGCCGCACCGGCGCGCAAACGTGTGGCCGTAGTGTATGTTCTGCCGCGAGACGCCGGCCAATGGGCTGTCGCCACGTGGCCGCGGCGAGAAGAGGAGACTATGCGGAGCACACGGCTCTGGACCATCGTCGTCATCGTGACCGTGGTCGCGACCGCCATCGCGTTCACCGCCTGCGGGGGTCCGCCGGGCACATCGGGCGTCGGGCCCGCCGTCCAGTTCCTCGAGCCCGGCGACTTCAACGCCGCCGACTATGCCGGCAAGCCGCTGGTGGTCAACTTCTTCGGCTCGTGGTGCGGGCCGTGCAACGCCGAGGCCCCCGAGCTGGCCGAGTTTGCCAAGGCCCACCCGGAGGCGCAGTTCGTCGGAGTCGCCGTCGATGACAGCGAAGGCGACATCACCTCCTTCATGAACGAGTACGGCCTCACCTATCCCGTCGTGGTCGACGACGACAGCCTGGCTACGAAGTACGGCATCACCGGCGTACCTGAGACGTTCTTCTTCGGCGCCGGCGGCGGCCAGAAGGACCACATCATCGGGTCGGCGTCCCGCGACCGGTTCGAGGCCGGCCTCGCCGCGGCCCAGTGAGCCGCCGCCCGGCGTGCGCGCCGGCGCCGTCCGGCGGCTCCCCTGAGCGCTCCGCGGTCACGGCGATGCGCCGGTGACCGCCGTCGAGCTCACCTCCCTGAGCGTCCCGGCGATCGGGCTGGCGTTTGCCGCCGGCCTGCTGTCGTTCCTTTCGCCGTGTGTGCTCCCTCTGCTGCCCGTGTACCTGTCGTTCATCTCGGGCGTCGGGGTGGACAGCCTGCGCGACAGCCGCCGGCGCGTGCTCCTCACCTCGCTGCTGTTCATCGCCGGGTTCACCGCCGTCTTCGTCCTCATGGGCGCGGGGGCCGGCGGCGTCGGCCGGCTCCTGACTCGCCACCGGGAGGAGCTCACCATCGCCGCCGGGGCCTTCGTCGCCGTCAGCGGCCTCGTCGTCGCCGGTGTGCTGCGTCTGCCGAAGCCGGTCCTGAGGGTGACGCCGAAGCACGCCGGCGCCGGGGGCGCCGTCTTCACCGGCGCCGCCCTGGCCATCGGCTGGACGCCCTGCGTCGGTTACGTGCTCGGCGGCATCCTCACCATGGCGGCCTCGAGCCGGAGTGCCGCCTCAGGTTCGCTGCTTCTGCTCGTGTACTCCGCCGGCCTCGGCGTGCCGTTCGTGCTCGCCGCCCTGGCCTTCGAGTGGATGAGCGCCCGCCTGGCGGGCGTCAAGCGGCACTACCGTGCCGTGCAAGCCGTCGCGGGGGCGCTGCTGTTCGTGTTCGGCGTGCTCATGATGCTCGGCCTGCTGCAGGACCTGTCGCGCTGGCTGCCGGCCTTCAGCCCCGGGGGGCTCTGAGGCGGTATCCTTGGCGGGTGAGCGCCCGTCACCGCATCCCCGACGTCACCCCGGAAGGGCGCGCCGCGGCCGAGGCTCTGCGGTGCGCGGTGGCCGGCGAGGTCTCCGTCTCGCCGCTCCAGCGCTGGCTCTACTCCACGGACTCTTCGATCTACAGGGTCGTCCCCGACGCCGTGCTGACCGCGGCCTCTCCGGACGACCTCCCCGCCGCCGCTGCCGTCGCCGCCGAGTACGGCGTCCCGGTGGTGGTCCGGGGCGCCGGCTCCAGCACGGCCGGCCAGGCCATCGGCCCCGGTATCGCCGTCGACTGCTTCGGGCTGGACCGCATCCTGGCCATCGACCCCGAGGCGCGCACCGCCCGTGTGCAGCCGGGGGTGGTACAGGCGTCACTCAACCGTGCCGCGGCCGAGCACGGGCTCGAGTTCGGGCCGGACACGTCGACGGTCGACCAGGCCACCATCGGCGGCATGGTGGCCAACAACTCTTCCGGGTCGCGGTCCATCGTCTACGGTGAATCCAAGGACAAGGTGCTGCGCGTGGCCGCCGCGCTTGCCGGCGGGGGGACGCTGGGCTTCGGCCGCTGCGAGGGCGACGACCTTTCCACGGGCTTAAGCGGCGCCGGGGCCGGCGCGCTGGGGGCGTCGCTTGAGGTCCTCCGCGGGCTGTACCGCCGGCCTATCGCGACGGGCTTCCCGCAGACGCGGCGCTGCACCTCGGGCTACAACCTCCGCGAGCTCCTGGCACCGCGGCCCAACCTGGGCCGCCTGCTGGCCGGCTCCGAAGGCACGCTCGCCCTCTTCACCGAGATCGAGGTGGAGCTCGACCCGCGGCCGGCGACGCGGGTCGGGGCGGCGCTCACGTTCGCCACTCTGCCCTCGGCGCTCGAGGCTGCCCAGGCGATCCTCGGCACGGGCCCGTCGGCGGTCGAACTGCTCGACCTTGAGCCGCTGCGCGCGGTGCCCGGCTTGGCCGCCTACGCGCGCCTGGCGCCCCTGGTCGCGGGCCGCGAGCGAGCTCTGCTCACGGTCGAGTATCAGGGCGCCGAAGACGAGGCGCGCGAGGGCCTCTCGCGGCTGCGGGCGCTGGCCCCCGGGCTCGGCGCCGAGCAGACGGTATGGCTTCGGGAGCCGGCGGCGTTGGCGGAGGCCGCCGCCCTGCGCCGGGCGGTGCTGCCGCTGCTGATGGGTGCCCCCGGCGCGGAGCGCCCCGTGGCCTTCGTCGAGGACACGGCGGTGGCGCCTGAGCGCCTCGCCGGATTCATCGGCGAGTTCGAGCGCCTCGTTGCCGCCGAGGGCGCGCGCGCCTCCTTCACGGGGCACGTCTCGGCCGGCTGCCTGCACGTGCGTCCGTTGCTCGACCTCAAGTCGGCCAATGGCGTGCGCCGCATGGAGAACCTCGCGGCGGGTGTCGGGCGCCTTGTGCTCGAGTACCATGGGGCCATCTCGGGCGAGCACGGCTGCGGCCGCTCGCGCAGCTGGTTCCTGCCCGAGCTTCTCGGGGGCGAGCTGTACGCGGCCATGGTGGCGCTCAAGGACGTCTTCGACCCCCTTCGACTCCTCGGCCCGGGGACCATCGTCGCCGGCCTCGGCGTGGCCGAGTCGTTGCGCTTCGGCGCCGACTATCAGGCCGCTGGAGCCTGGACGCCGCGGCTGTCGTACGCGGCCGAGGGCGGCTTCGACCTCGCGGTCGAGAGGTGCTTCGGGGCCGGGCTCTGCAAGAAGTCCAGCGGTACCATGTGCCCGCCGGCGGCCGCCACGCGCCGGGAAGCACGGAGTACGCGGGCGCGGGCGAACGCCCTGCAGGGCGTCCTGTGCGGCGCCGTGCCGCTGGCCTCCATCGGCGAGGACGAGTTCAGCGAGGTGCTCGGCACCTGCGTGGCCTGCAAGGCCTGCAAGACGGAGTGCCCGGCCGGCGTCGACATGGCGGCGCTCAAGGTGGAGTGGCTCGCCGAGGTGCGCGCCCGCGAGGGCGTCCCTCACCTGGCGCGCGGCATCGGCGGCTTCCGCCGCCTCGCGGCCCTGGCCGCGCCGCTCGCCCCGGTCGTCAACACGCTGGTGCGCACCCCGGCGGCGCGCGCGGTCGCCGACCGCCTCGGAGTGGCTCATGAGCGGCCGCTGCCGGCCCTCGCCCGGCGGCCGCTGACCAGGCGCCTGGGCCGCGGCTCTCCCGCGGCCTCCGCGGCCCTCTTCGTCGACTGCTTCGTGCAGTACCAGGAGCCGCGGGTCGGCGAAGCCCTGGCGCGGCTTCTGAGAGCCGGTGGTGTCGAGCTGGCGCTCGTGGATGCCGGCTGCTGCGGCCGCACGGCGCTCTCCACCGGGCAGATCGACAAGGCCCGGACGGCTGCCGCGAACGCCCTCCGGCCGCTGTACGAGAGGGTGGCCGCCGGGGCTGGGCTGCTCTTCGTAGAGCCCAGCTGCCTGTCGATGGTGTGCGACGACTGGGCTCGCCTCCTGCCCGGCGACGAGCGGGTCGGCGAGGTGGCGAGGGCCTCGCGCCCCGCCCTGGCTCTGGTGGGCGAGCTGGCCGCCGCCGGTCGCCTGCGCTTCCGGGCTGGCGGCCGCGTCCTGCTGCACAGCCACTGCCACGACAAGGCTCTGGGGTTCGCCGCGGCGGCGGAGCTCGCGCTGCGCGCGGTGCCCGGCCTTGAGCTTGAGATCCTCGAGGCGGGATGCTGTGGCATGTCCGGCGCCTTCGGGTACGAGGCCGAGCACTACGAGCTCAGCGTGGCTATCGGCGAGCGCATGCTGGCCCCGGCGGTGCGCGCGCAACCGCCCGGCACGGAGGTGCTGGCTACGGGCACCTCGTGCCGGACCCAGATCGCCGACCTCTGCGGCCGCCGAGCCTTGCATCCGCTCGAGTACCTCGCCGCGCGCCTCGAGGGGGAGGGTCCGCCGCGCTGAAGGCGGTGCCCGGCGGCCTTGCGCGGCGAGGCGAGGGCGCTGCACGCCAGGGGCCTGACGCTGCGGCGCGCCGCGTGTACGATTGCCGGCGTGAACACGGTCATCCTCATCGCCGGCGTGCTGGGCCTCGCGGTGGCGGGGTACGGTCTCCTGGCCCTCTCGGTCGACGCATGGCGCCGCCGCCAGTACGCGGACCTCGCGCTGGCGCCGGGTGTCGCGCTCGTCGTCGTGCTGGTGCTGCTCTTCTACGGCGATCGCCTGCTGCGCTGAGGCCGTTCCGGGGGGCGGTCAGCGCGGCCGTCACCTCACCGCCCCGCTCTGCCCGGCTCTAAGGCGATGGCCGGTAGCTGCCGATACCCCTTGTCAGCGGCGCCCTGGGGAGGCCACCGGTGCCCGGCACGGATCGGTCGGCGCAGACCTGCCGCGGCTGCCACCTGAGGGCGGCGGCGAAGATGGAGGACGGAGACCACCCATCGCCGGGCGACGTGGTGCGTGACTCGGCGGAGAGGGAGACAGCATATGGGCAGGCGGCGGATCCTGGCGGTGGACGACGAAGCCGACATTCGGCGGCTGGTCGCGGAAGCGCTCGAGTCAGCCGGATACGACGTGCGGACCGCGGCCAGCGGCGACGAAGCCGTGCGCTCCGCGGCTCTCTACATCCCCGACCTGGTGCTGCTGGACATCATGATGCCCGACATGGACGGCTTCGAGGTGTACTCTCGCCTGCGCGAGCGGCCCGTGGACCTGCGCTCGCCGATCATCTTCCTCACGGCCCGGCGCGAGATCAGCGACAAGCTGCTCGGCTTCGAGAGAGGTGCCGCGGACTACATCACCAAACCCTTCCACGTCAAGGAGCTGCTCGCGCGTGTGAAGGTGCACCTCGGCGAGTTGGGGCCGCCCAAAGGGGACACATCCAACCCCATGACCGGCCGTGAGCTCGAGGTGCTGGGGCTCCTGGCGAACGGCAAGACCTACAAGCAGGTGGCTCGCGCCCTCGATCTCTCACAGAGCACGGTGCGCAATCACCTGCACAACGTGTATCACAAGCTCAACGTGGTCGACCGCGCTCAGGCGGTCATCGTGAGTCGTGAGAACGGCTGGATCTGACCGCCCGCGTCAGGAGATCGAGAACGGCATGTCGTCCAGCGACCACACGATGTCGTCTTCGCGGCGGTCACCGCTCCGCCGTTCGCTGAGCGGCCCGGGGCCGCTGACCCAGCGGTCGCGCCGACGCTCGCCGACGCGCCGGTCGACGACGATCGTGACGTCGGGGCGGGCGGAGAAGCGGCTCCTGAGGCGCTCGTAGAAATACCCCTCGAGCGGGCGGGGGATGACGATCATCTTGGGCCGGGCGCTCTGCGCCATCGCGGGCATGCGGTACCTCCCATCACACCGTTAGGTTACCACTGAGTGTGCACGCACATTCGCCGTCACTGCGGGCATCTCCTTGGTCAGGCTCGACGGGTGCTTTGCAGGCGTCGCCAGGTCGGGCGACGCCCCGCCCGGCGCAGCTCTGGCGGGGCCTCGGGCCGGCGAGTGCCCGGGCCGGCCCCGTCCGCTCCTCACGGCGGGCCGGGGTGCCTGGCGGGCGCCGAGGTCCGGCTTCCGTCCTCAGCCTCGGGCAGGTACACTTGCAGAACCTGCACGTGTGGAAGCGATCACCGAGGAGACGCGTGTGAACCTCACCATCGATGGGCGGCGCGTCGTCGCCGAGCTCGGCACAACCATCCTCCAGGCCGCCAGGGCAGCCGGGATCCAGATTCCCACGCTCTGCCAGGACGACCGCCTCGACCCGATCTCCGCCTGTCGCCTCTGCGTCGTCGCCGTCGAGGGGCGCAAGGATCCGGTCACCGCCTGCGACACGCAGGTCGCCGAGGGCCTCGTGGTCACCACGCAGACGGAGGAGCTGCGCGCCATCCGCCAGCTCAACCTCGAGCTCATGCTGAGCGATCACACGTCGTTCTGCACGCCGCCCTGCCGCGATGCCTGCCCCACGCACATCAAGATCCCGCAGTTCCTGGGCCACATCGCGGCCCGCGAGTACGAGGCCGGCATGAGAGCGCTGCGCGAGGACCTTCCCTTCCCCGGTATCCTCGGTCGCGTCTGCCCGCGGCCGTGCGAGGGCCCCTGCCGCAGGCAGCTCGTCGAGGCGCCGATCACCATCTGCCAGCTGCACCGATTCATGTCCGACGAGACGCGGCCGGCGGAGCAGGAGGGCGAGTTGCTGCTGCCGGCCGAGCCGAGGTCCGCGAGCGGCAAGCGTGTCGCGATCGTCGGCGGCGGGCCCGCCGGCCTCGCCGCCGCCTTCTATGCCCGCCTTGAGGGGCATGCCGTCAAGATCTTCGAGGCCATGCCCCACGTGGGCGGCATGCTGCGCTACGGCATCCCTGCCTACCGGCTGCCGCGCGACATCATCGACGCCGAGGTCAACATCCTCTGGCGCATGGGCGTGGAGCTGCAGACGGGCGTGCGCCTCGGCGTCGACGTCAAGCTCGATGAGCTGCGCGCCGAGTACGATGCCGTGTTCCTCGCGCTCGGCGCCTTCAACGCCAATGCCATGGGTTGCGAGGGCG
Source organism: Thermoleophilia bacterium (assembly GCA_041648235.1). GTDB lineage: Bacteria > Actinomycetota > Thermoleophilia > UBA2241 > UBA2241 > CAIXSE01. The sequence continues at coordinate 12,435 of JBAZPK010000006.1, read as the reverse complement.
AGGATGCCGATGGCGTCGTCACCGCGATCGACTTCCTCGGCGACCTCGAGCGCGACGGTGAAGTCCACACCGGCGAGAAGGTCACCGTCATCGGCGGCGGCTTCACCGCCATGGACGCCTGTCGCACCGCCGTCCGCCTCGGCGCCAAGGAGGTCACCTGCCTCTATCGACGCTCGCGGACCGAGATGCCGGCCCACCACAGCGAGGTCGACGAGGCCGAGGAGGAGGGCGTGCGCCTGGTCTTGCAGGTGGCGCCTCTGCGGGTGCTCACCGACGAGGCCGGCCGGGTCAGCGGTATCGAGATGATCCGCATGGAGCTCGGCGAGCCCGACGCCTCCGGCCGCCGCCGCCCGGTGCCCATCGAAGGCTCCGAGTTCGTCGTCGAGTGCGACCAGGTGATCAGCGCCATCGGGCAGTTCCCCAAGCTCGACGGCGCCGGCGAAGCCGAAGGCCTGGCGCACACCAAGTGGCGCACGCTCGCCGTCGACGACTGGACGCTGCAGACGCGTGACCCCAAAGTCTTCGCCGGCGGCGACGCCGTCCTCGGGGCGCAGACCGTGATCCAGGCCATCGCCCAGGGCAAGAAGGCCGCCTGGAGCATGGACGCCTACCTGCGCGGCGACGACATGCAGGAAGTCTCGCGCCAGCTGCACGACCTGCGCCGCACGCCTTTCGTCGAGGCGCTGTCGGCCAAGTCGGAGATCGACCCCCGCGTGCGCCGCATGGCCGAGGTACCGCCGGTGTTCATCGATATCAACGCCGGCGTCATCGAGGCGAGCCCGTCGGCTCACATGCCCAAGCTCCATCCCGACGAGCGCCGCACCAACTTCGCGCAGATCGAGCTCGGCTTCGCCGAGGACGACGCGGTGCGCGGCGCCGACCTCTGCCTGCAATGCAGCTGCGATGCCAACGGCGCCTGCGAGCTGCAGCGCCAGAGCATCGACCACGGCGTGTTCGCCAACCGCTTCCAGGGCGCCGAGGCGCGTGGCTACGACGCGCGGGAGGACACCCCGTTCATCGCCTACGACCCCAACCGCTGCATCCTCTGCGGGCGCTGCGTCTCGGTGTGCAAAGAGGTCCAGCAGTGCAACGTGCTCGACTTCGCCGAACGTGGCTTCGACTCGCTCATCTCGACCTCCTTCGGGCGTTCGATGGTCGAGACCGACTGCGAGATGTGCGGCAACTGCGTCTCCGCCTGCCCCACCGGGGCGCTGCTCGACAAGCTCAGCCGCGTCAAGGCCAAAGCCGGCGCCACCACGGCGGTCGAGACCGTCTGCCCGTTCTGCGGCTGCGGCTGCACGATCCAGCTCCGGGTGCGCGACGGGCGCGTGGTCCAGGTCTCCTCCGAGGTCGGCGTGGGCTCCGGCGAGGGCAACCTCTGCGTCAAGGGCCGCTACGGTTTCCAGTTCATCGGGCACCCCGAACGGCTCACTCAGCCGCTCGTGCGCCGCGACGGCGAGTTCGTACCCGCCTCGTGGGACGAGGCTCTCGACCTCGTGGCGGAGCGTCTCTCCGCGATCAAGGCCGAGCACGGTCCGGACGCCCTCGCCGGGTTCTCCTCGGCGCGCTGCACCAACGAAGACAACTACGTGTTCCAGAAGTTCATGCGCGCCGTCATCGGCACCCAGAGCGTCGACCACTGCGCACGGCTCTGCCATGCGAGCACGGTCACCGGTCTGCGGCAATCGCTGGGGAGCGGCGCCATGACCAACTCGTTCGTGGACATCGAGGAGGCCGACGCCATCCTCATCGTCGGCTCCAACACGAGTGAAGCGCACCCCATCGCCGCGCTGCACATCAAGCAGGCGCTGCGCCGCGGCGCCAAGATGATCGTCATCGACCCGCGCCGCATCGATATGGCGCGCCGCGCCGACATCCATCTCCAGCTCCTCCCGGGCACCAACGTCGCCGTCCTCAACGGGCTCATGAACGTGATCCTCCAGGAGGGCATGGCCGACGAGGAGTTCATCGCCGCCCGCACCGAGGGCTTCGAAGCTCTGCCCGAGGTCCTGGCGGCGTACACGCCGGAGCTGGTGGAACAGGTCTCCGGCGTCCCCGCCGACAAGCTCCGGGAGGCGGCGAGGGTCTTCGCGTCCGCCGCCCGTGGCGCCATCTTCTACTCCATGGGCATCACGCAGCACTCGCACGGCACCGAGCACGTGCTCGCGATCAGCAACCTCGCGCTCCTGAGCGGCAACCTCGGCCGCCGAGGCGTCGGGGTCAACCCGCTGCGCGGTCAGAACAACGTGCAGGGCGCCTGCGACATGGGCGCGTTGCCCGACGTGTATACGGGGTATCAGGCCGTCGGCGACCCGAACGCCCAGCGGCGCTTCAGTGAAGCCTGGGGCGTGGAGCTTCCCGATAAGCCGGGCCTGACGGTCACCGAGGCCTTCGATGCTATGGCCGCCGGGGCAGTCAAGGGCCTGTTCATCGTCGGCGAGAACCCGATGCTCTCCGACCCCGATCAGCACCACGTCGAGGAGGCGCTGCGCGGCCTCGACTTCCTCGTCGTGCAGGACATCTTCCTCAGCGAGACGGCTCAGCTGGCCGACGTCGTGCTGCCGGCGGCGAGCTTCGCCGAGAAGGACGGCACCTTCACCAACACCGAGCGCAAGGTGCAGCGCGTGCGCGCGGCCGTGCCCAGCCCGGGCCAGGCGCGCGCCGACTGGGAGATCATCACCGATCTCGCCCGGCGCCTCGGTGGCGCCGGCGGATGGGACTACAGCCACCCGCGCGAGATCCTGGCCGAGATCAGCGCTCTCACGCCCTCCTACGCGGGTATCACGTTCGAGCGTCTCGACGCTGAGGGCGGCCTTTGCTGGCCGTGCCCCGATACGACGCACCCCGGCACCCCCATTCTTCACATCGGCCAGTTCACGCGCGGCAGGGGGAAGTTCTTCCCCATCGCCTACCAGCCCCCGGCTGAAGAGGCCGGCGACGAGTACCCGCTGACCCTCACCACCGGCCGCCTGCTCGAGCACTACCACACGGGCACCATGACGCGGCGCTCGGATGGCCTCAACGAGCTGGTGCCCACGGGCTTCGTGGAGATCAACCCCGAGGACGCCGCGCGCCTCGGGGTCCACGACGGCGTCTCGGTCACCGTGGAGACGCGTCGCGGGTCGATCGACGTGCCCGCCAACGTCACTCCTCGGGTCCGTACGGGCACCGTCTTCGTGCCGTTCCATTTCTGGGAGTCGCCGGCCAACCGGCTCACGAACGCCGCCCGGGACCCGATGGCCAACATTCCAGAGTTCAAGGTCTGCGCCTGCCGGGTGAGCTCCTGAGGTCGGCGCAGGGGTAGCGGGCGCCCGTGATCCCGCTCCACGACGACGCCCCGACGCGCCGCCTCGCGGCGGTGACGCTCGTCCTCATCGGCGTCAACGTCGTCGTGTTCGCGTTCCAGCTGGCGCTGCCCCGTTGGGGCATCACGCCCGACGGGTGGTTCTACGCGGCGGGGGCCAGGCCGATCGAGCTCACGCACGGCGTCGACGTGCCGCCCGGCGGCTTCATACCTTGGTGGGCGACGCTCTTCACATCGCTCTTCGTGCACGGCGGCTGGCTGCACCTGATCTTCAACATGGTCTATCTGTGGATCTTCGGCAACAACGTCGAGGACGCCATGACGAGGCCGCGGTTCGTGGCCTTCTATGTCGTCTGCGGCCTGCTTGCGACCGCCGCGCAGGTGCTCGCCGACACGCGCACCGACGTCCCCATGATCGGCGCCAGCGGAGCGATCGCCGGCGTGCTGGGCGCCTACCTCGTGCTGTTCCCGCGGGCCCGGGTGCTCGCCGTGCTCCCGCTGCTGCTCATCTTCCCGGTGGTCTCGGTGCCCGCCTGGCTGCTGCTCGGCTTCTGGTTCGTGCTGCAGGCCGTGCAGGGCGTTCTCGCGGCGCCGGGCTCGGAGGGCGTCGCGTTCTTCGCCCACATCGGCGGCTTCGTGGCCGGGATGGTCCTGGCACACCTGTTCGTCCGGCGCCCGCGCGCAGCGGTCCGGCGCCGGGCGTGAGGTGTAAGCTTGCCGCCACGAGACCGATGATCGCCGACTATCACATCCACACCCATCTCTGCGGGCACGCGGAGGGCGAGCCGCGCGAGTACGTCGAGCGCGCCGTGGCCCTCGGCATGCGCGAGATGGGCTTCGCCGACCACCTCCCCTTCCTCGGCGGCTGGGAGCCCAAGGGCGTCTCGGCAGAAGGCTGGGCCATGGCCGTCTCGGAGCTCGACGGCTATGCGGCCACCGTGCTGGACCTCGCCGGCGAGTATCGCGCCGACATCAGGATCCTGCTCGGGATCGAGGCCGACTACATCGAGGCCACGCTCGAGGAGACGGCCCGCGTCCTCGACGCGTACCCGTTCGATTACGTCATCGGGTCGGTCCACATCATCGGTGACAGCTTCTCCTTCGATCACCCGGATCAGCGACACCGCCTGCCTGAGTACGGCGTCGACCGCGTCTTTCTCGAGAGTTACGAGCTCGTGGCGAAGGCAGCCGCCACGGGCCTCTTCCGGATCATGGGGCACATCGACCAGGCCAAGAAGTTCGGCTACCGCCCGGACGACGAGGCGGCCGTCGCCGCCGCCGCATCACGGGCGCTGCGGGCGATCAGGAAGGCCGGGGCCGCCGTGGAGATCAACACGGCCGGCTGGCGCAAGCCGGTCGGCGAAGCCTACCCGGCGCTCGACCTGCTGGCCGAGGCCGCCGAGCTCGACATCCCCCTGACGTTCGGCTCCGACGCGCACCGCCCCGAGGACGTCGGGGACGAGTTCGAGCGCGCCGCCGCGCTGGCGCGCGATGCCGGCTACACGGCCGTCCTGCGCCTCTCCGGCGGTGCCCCGGAGGCGTTGCGATGAGGGGGCTCGGGCGGCGCCTGATGGCGATCCACAACCCGCGCTCCGGCGGCGGCGGCTTCAAACGCGACGTGCCGCTGATGATCGCCGCCCTGCGCGCCATGGGGTACGAGGTCGACGAGCGCCACACCGAGGCGGTGGGTGGCGGCACCGACCTCGCGCGAGCCGCCGTGAAGGAGGGTTTCGACCTGGTCTGCGCCATCGGCGGCGACGGCACCGTCAACGAGACGATCAACGGCCTCGCCGGCAGCGACCTTCCGCTGGCGATCGTCCCGACCGGCACGGTCAACGTGCTCGCCATGGAGCTCGGTATCCCGCTGGACCCACCCGACGCGGTACGGCTGCTCGAGGCCGGCACGGTCTCGTGGATCGATCTCGGCCGCGCCAACGAGCGCTACTTCGGGTTGATGGCCGGCGTGGGCATGGATGCGGCCGTCGTGGCCTCCCTCAACCCGGTCCTGAAGAAGGCGCTCAAAGAGGCCGCGTTCGCCGTCCAGGGCGTGGCCAGCTACCTCACCAGAGACGAGCCGCGTTTCCGGGTCACGTGCGAGGACCGCGTCGTCGAGGGGTACTTCGCGGTCTTCGGCAACTCATCCAACTACGGGGGCGCCTTCGGCATCACGCCGCTCGCCGACATGCGCGACGGCCTGCTCGACGTCTGCGTGCTCACCGACAAGTCGTTCCTCAGCACCGCGTGGTACTGGACCGCGGCTCTCCTCAACGCCCACATCCGGCACCCCAAGGTGGAGTACTTCCGCACCGAGTACGCGGAGGTGGCCGTGGTGGATGGGGACAAGGAGGTGCTCGTCCAGACCGACGGCGAGGTGGCGGGCAAGCTCCCGCTCACCTGCAGGGTGGTGCCGCGCGCGCTGCGCGTCGTGGTGCCGTGATCGGCGCGCGGGCGACGGCCGCGGCCGTCGCTGAGGGGCGCTAGCTCAGAGGCCGATCACCTGAGTGAGGGTGCGCAGGCGCTCGCCGTACTCCTTGCGCGCCTTGGCGTCGCGCTCGGCGAGCTCGTCCGGTGTGGCCACCGGCACGATCTTGAAGGCCGGGTTGTCGAAGACCCTCAGCTCCAGTGAATCGCCCGGGTCGTGCGGGAGGTCTTTGAACAGCCGGCGCAGCAGGGAGCGCGTGGTCGCCTCGCCCACCGCGAGGATGGAGTGTGGTGTGGTGATGGAGATCTCGCGCGAGAGGTAAGGGAAGCAGTTGTCCTCCTCGCCGGCCCTGGGCGCGCGTCTCCCGCTGGAACTCCGCGGCACACACTTGACCAGGGTCGTGACGTAGACGTCGTGCTTGGCGTGGAGGGCCGGCATGTACTCGGCCAGACCGTCGGCCGTGGTGGCTCCCGCCGCGCGGCCCTCAGCCTCGTCGCTCGGGTCCGGGCTGAGAGAGACGACCATCACCGCGCAGTGCGGGTGGCCGCCGCCGGGGACGGCGCGGAGGCGGCAGGCGACGAGCTCCTCGCAGCGGGTGCACGCGCCGACGCTCCGCGCCAGGCTGTCCAGTTGTTCGACCGCGTCTTCCATCAGGGTCCTCTCTTCAGGCGCCGTTGGTGATCAGGCGGTAGTCGCAGACGAGGGCGTCGGGTGCGCCGACGAGCACGAGCATGAGCTCTTGGCCGAAGGGGGCGAGCACCACGTTGAGAGCCTCGAACTCGAGTGAGACGTACTTGGCCGGCGGCTGGTCGAGCTCGCCGGCGAGGCGGGCCCCGAGATCGATGGCGCCGGCCACCTGGGCGGCGACGGCCTCGGTGTGGAAGCCGGGCTCGGCGTCGGCGGCCACGACGAAGCCGTCGTGGGAGATGAGCAGGGCGGCTCGCATGCCGGGCGCCCGGCGGTACGGCGCGAGCCTGAGGGCGAGGGAATCGGCCTGGTCGCTCACAGTGCCTCCAGGGCGGTCGTGAGTTGGCTGCCGACGGCGGTGGCGAACGCCCGCGCCGCGGCCTCTGACGAGAAGGTGCGGACGACACCGTCACCAGATCCGGCAAGCTGGCTCAGGAAGATGCTCGGGCGCAGGATCGGGGCGCCGTCGTCGGCGGGCAGGGCGCCGTCCGCGGGGAGCTGGATGAGGGCGTCGCCGCTCAGGAAGAGCCTGCTCGCCTCCCGGGCCGACAGCCGTACCCGCACGCGCACGGCGACGCCACCGGGGGCGGGCTCATTGGCGATGTCGATCTCCACACGGGAAGACTAGCGAGGCGCGTGTGACCTTACAAGACGGGGCCGCTCGGCGCCCGGCTCACCGCGCCACCGCCACGGGGAGCGCCAGAGGCGCCGCGGCGCCGGCGCTCGGGGCGGCGAGCGTCTCGTCGCGCGCCGCCCCGAGCAGATCTTCGAGGTGGCGTACGGTGGGGAAGGAAGAGGCGCCGGTGGCCAGCGTCTGCCGGCGCCCGCCGATGAGGCCGGCTCCCACATCGCGGCCGATGGCGTCGGCCAGCTCGCGTGCGGCGCTCACCGAGCGCCCGGGCAGGAAGAGGACGAAGGTGTCGGGGCGCACGCGGAAGGCTTTGTCGTCGGGGCCCAGGCGCCGGCCGATGCGGCGTGCGACGCCCTTGACGAGCTGGTCGGTGCCTTGGGCGCCGAGGAAATCGCGCGAGTCCTCATAGTGTTCGAGGCGCAAGCACGCGACGCCCAGCGGGTGGTGCTCCGCGAGCGCCTCGTCCATGGCGACCTCGAGGAGCTCGTGCAGACGAGCCCCCGTGGAGAACCCGGTGACGTCGTCCACCCGCAGGGCCCGTCGCGGCCGCGCTGGTCCGCGCCGCAGCCGCGCCGCCGCGGCCACGCCGCCGGCCACCAGGACACCGACCTTGGCCAGGCCGGCGGCGCGGTTGCCGCCGAGGTCCGGGTCGGCGATGGCCAGGGCGATGACCAGGAGAAGCGAGGGTGCCAGCAGGTACGGCCACTCGTGGCGTGGCGCTCCGGCGAGCTGGCCCATGGCGAGCAACGGCAGCGAGCCGAGGAGCCAGCTCTCGGCCCCCCCGCTGAGGGCCAGGGCGCAGCCGAGCAGCAGCCAGTCGAGGACGACGAACGTGTGCGCCAGGTCGCCGTCGCGCCGCCGGGCGACGCTCACGGAGAGGACTCCCAAGGCCGCCCCGAGCAGCGCCGGCGCCGCCGCCACTCGCTGCCCGAGGGTCAGCGCGAGGGCCGCGAGGGCGACGAAGAAGAGGGTGCGAAAGCGGCCTCGCAGTAGCGCCGGCCGGTGCCGTCTGCGAGGCGGGCGGCTCACCGTGGCGCCGTCCGGGTCATGCGTGGCGTGAGAGGTGCGCGCTGCATGCAGCACCTATTCTGCCCGACTTCGGCGAATCCTTCAAGGTCAAGTTAAGGGTTCAGGTTAGCCCGTCGCTGCTGCCGTCGACCGCCTGAGCTATAATCGTTGCCCCGTGGAACGCTCCCACTTCTTCTCCGGTAACGAGGCCATCGCCCACGGCGCCGTGCGCGCCGGGGTGCGGTTCGCATGTGGGTACCCCGGGACGCCGTCGACCGAGATCGTCGAGACGGCCGCCGGCCTGCCCGGGATTCGCGCAGAGTGGTGCATCAACGAGAAGGTCGCGCTGGAGACGGCCGTGGGGGCCTCGCTCGCCGGCGTGCGCACCGTCGTCACCATGAAGCATGTGGGCCTCAATGTGGCCGCCGACCCCTTCATGACCCTGTCCCTGACGGGCGTCAACGCTGGCCTGGTCATCGTCAGTGCCGACGACCCGGGGATGCACTCGTCGCAGAACGAGCAGGACAACCGTGCCTACGCCCGGTTCGCCAAGGTCCCCATGCTCGAGCCCTCGGACAGCCAGGAGGCCTACGACTTCATGGCCGAAGCCTTCGCGCTCTCGGAGGAGTTCGACACCCCGGTGCTCCTGCGTTCCACGACGCGTGTCTCGCACGGCCGTGGGGGGGTGGTGCCACGCGTCCCCGTCGAGTTCGAGCCGCGCGGGTACGCGCGTGACATCAGCAAGTACGTGATGGTGCCGCAGTACGCGCGCGTCCGGAACCGCCTCGTGTGGGAGCGCTTGCAGAAGCTTCGCACCCGGGCCGAGCAGTCGCCGCTCAACGTGCTCGAGGCCGGCACAGCCGACTTCGGCATCATCGCCTCCGGGGTGGCCTATGTGTACGCTCGTGAGGCCTTCCCCAAGGCGTGGTTCCTCAAGCTCGGCCTCTCCAACCCGCTGCCGTACAAGAAGGTGGTGCGGCTGTTCGAAGAGGTCTCGCGGGTGGCGGTGGTCGAGGAGCTCGATCCGTTCCTCGAGGAGCAGGTCCGCGCTCTGGGGCTGCCGGTCATCGGCAAGGAGGCCATCCCGGCTGACGGTGAGCTCGACCAGGAGGTCGTCTTCCGGGCCCTCGAGCCGTTCGTGACGCGCAAGCCCCCGCGGCGCCGGCGCCCGACGCTGCCGCCGGCGCCGGCGTTGTCCGCGCCGCCGCAGCCGGCCCCGGGCCTGCCGGTGCGCCCGCCGGTGCTCTGCCCCGGCTGCTCGCACCGCTCGGTGTACACGGCCCTGCGCCGGCAGAAGCTCGCGCCGATGGGCGATATCGGCTGCTACACGCTCGGCGCTCTTCCGCCCCTCCTCGCTCTCGACAGTTGCCTCTGCATGGGCGCCAGCATCGGCATGATGGCCGGCTTCAACAGGGCGCTGGGGCGCAAGGCCGCGGCCGCCGTCATCGGCGACTCCACGTTCTTCCACTCCGGGGTCACGCCGCTGATCGACGCTCACTACAACGAGGCCGAGGGCCTCGTGCTGGTGCTCGACAACCGCACGACGGCGATGACCGGCCACCAGGGCCACCCCGGCACGGGCCTGCGGCCCGATCGCAGCCAGGGGCCGGCGGTCGACATCCAGAAGCTCTGCGACGGCATCGGTGTGCGCTGCACCACGGTCGACGCCAACGATCACCAGGCGCTCGACGAGCTCGTCAAGGCGGAGGTCGAGGCCCCCGGGCTGGGCGTGATCGTCGCTCTGGCCCCCTGCGTGCTGACGGTCCGCGAGAGGGCGGGCGCCGTCGTGGTCGACGAGGAGGCCTGCAACCTGTGCGGCCTGTGCCTCAAGCTGGGCTGCCCCGCGCTCGCCGCCCGCGACGAGGCGGTGGTGGTCACCGACGCGTGCACCGGCTGCGCCCTGTGCGTGGAGGTCTGCAAGCGAGGCGCCCTGAGCCGCGCCGACGACGGCGGGGAGGGCGCCCGATGAACGGCGCGACCACCGTCTCGCTCGTGGGGGTCGGCGGCCAGGGGATCCTGCTGGCCGCCGCCGTGCTCGCCGAGACCGCCGCCGCCGCCGGCCTCGAGGTCAAGGCGAGCGAGGTCAAAGGCATGTCGCAGCGCGGCGGCAGCGTGCTCAGCACCGTCCGCTTCGGCGAACATGTCTGGTCGCCGGTCTCGCCACACGCCGACGTGGTCATCGCCACCGAGCCGCTCGAAGGCCTCCGCGGCCTCAGCCTGCTCGGGCCGCAGGGCACGCTCGTCTGCGCGGTCACGCCGCGGATCACCCCCGGCAGTGTGCTGCGCCGCGAAGAGGAGTATCCGGACGATCTCGCGGGCGCGGCGGCGGCGCGCGGCGTGCGCCTCCTGGCCGTCGACGCCGAGAGCCTGGCGCGCCGCGCCGGTACCGTGCGAGCGGTCAACGTGGCGCTGCTGGGCGCCGCCAGCGCAGCGCTCCCCTTCACCGACGACGCCTGGCAGCGCGGCCTGACGGCGGCGCTGCCGGCCAGGATCCTCGAAGTCAACCGGCGCGCGTTCGCCCTCGGGCGCGGCGCCGTCGCCAGCCAGGAGGTCGAGACGTGAAGGTCACCCAGCTCACCGTGTTTCTCGAGAACCGCAGCGGGCGTCTCGCCGAGGTCGCCGATCTTCTCGGCAAGGCCGGGATCAACATCCGCGGCTTCTCGACGACCGAGGCGGCCGAATACGGCATCGTGCGCCTCATCGTCACCGACCCCGACGAGGCGCGGCGGCTGTTTCACGACGCCGGCTTCACGACGCACTTCTCGGAGGTCGTCTGCGTGCGCGTCCCGGACGAGCCCGGCGGCCTTGCCGAGGTGCTCCGCCAGGTCGCCGCGACGGGCGCCTCCATCGACTATCTCTACAGCATCTCGTTCCAGAACATCTGTTTCGCGCTGCGCGATATCGACCGCGCCGTCGAACTGCTCGAGGGCAAGGTCGAGCTGCTCAGCGACGAGGAGGTGCGCGCCCTGTGAGCCCCGTCCGCGACGAGCACCTCGCCCCCGACCAGGCCGGCGGGTTGCTGTGGCAGCCGGCCGCCGAGACGCTGGCCACGCAGGAGCTGGCCGCGCTGCAGATGGAACGCCTGCGCGTCACGCTCGAGAACGCCCGCGACAACGTACCCTTCTACCGCAAGAAGCTCGCGGAGACCGGCGTCGCGCCGGGCGACGTCACCTGCCACGGCGATGTCGCCCGCCTGCCCTTCACCACCAAGGTCGACCTGCGCGACCACTACCCCTTCGGCATGTTCGCGCGGCCGCGCGACCGGATCGTCCGCGTGCACGCCTCCAGCGGCACCACGGGTAACCCCACGACGGTGGGCTACACGCGTCAGGACATCGACACCTGGGGCGACCTCATCGCCCGCACCCTGGCGGCCGGCGGCGTCAAGCCCGGCGACCTCCTGCAGAACGCCTACGGCTACGGCCTCTTCACCGGCGGCCTCGGGCTGCACTTCGGCGCCGAGCGCCTGGGGTGCACCGTGGTGCCCATCTCGGGGGGCAACACCGAGCGCCAGCTCAAGATCATGCGCGATTTCGGCGCCACGGCCCTGAGCTGCACGCCCTCGTACGCGATGTACCTCGCCGACGCCGCCCGCGACCGCGGCCTGCGGCCCGCCGACCTGCCTATCCGCGTGGGCTTCCACGGCGCCGAACCCTGGACCAACGAGCTGCGGCTGCAGATCGAGGCGGGCCTCGGCATCGACGCCCTCGATATCTACGGCCTCTCCGAGATGGGCGGCCCCGGCGTGGCGTTCGAGTGCCTGCGCAAGTCCGGGATGCACATCAACGAAGACCATTACCTGGCCGAGATCATCGACCCCGACACCCTGCGGCCCCTGCCGGAGGGTGAGGTGGGCGAGCTGGTCTTCACCACGCTGAGCCGCGAGGCGCAGCCGCTGATCCGCTACCGCACCCGCGACCTCTGCAGCCTGACGTCTGAGCCCTGCGCCTGCGGCCGTACCTCGGCACGCATGAGCAAGCCGATCGGGCGGAGTGACGACATGCTCATCATCAGGGGCGTCAACGTCTTCCCCAGCCAGATCGAGGAAGTCCTGATGAGTATCCCCGAGATCGAGCCGCACTACCAGATCGTCGTCGACCGCAAGGGCTACCTCGACGTCATCGAGGTGTGGGTCGAGGTCGGCGAGGACGTCTTCGCCGCGACCATGGGCGACCTGGAGCGCTTCCAGCGCAAGGTACAGGCGCAGATCTTCAATGTGCTCAACATCCAGGTCGCGGTGAAGCTCAAGGAGCCCAAGGCTATCCAGCGCTCCGAGGGCAAGGCCGTGCGGGTCGTCGACCGCCGCAAGGCGCTGTAGGGGCCCGAAGGGGCGGCGGGCGGGGCTCGCGGAGCCGGGCCCGCCGCGCGGCGCCGCGGCGCGTC
>JBAZPK010000005.1:0-38168 GCA_041648235.1 Thermoleophilia bacterium | reverse complement strand
GCGGGCCCTCCGTCAGGCGGTGGCGCGGTCTGTCTCGGCGCCGGGCGCCGGCACGGTGACGCGCGCCTCCTGCTCCTGCGTGCGGCCGCGCGGCCACAGAGAGACCACGGCGCCGACGCACAGCAAGATGGAGCCCAACCACACGAAGCGGATGAGCGGGAAGGTGACGACCCGGAGGGCGATGCTGTCCGACGACTCGTCGAACGGCTCGTCGGCGACGACGAAGAGGTCGTGGCCCCAGCCGCCCAGGATGACGGCGCGCACCGCGGCGCCGCTCACCGGGTAGATGTCGGTGTGGGGTTCGACGGTGCCGACCCGCGCCTGGTCGTGCAACACGTCGAAGGCCGCGTACGTGCGCTGCGACGACTGCGAACCGGGCTCCGAGCGCATGCCCGTGTACTTCAGCGTGTAGCTGCCGTCATCGGTGACCAGGTCCGAACCTTCGCCGCCGGCCTTCGTCGACACCAGGGCGCTGCTCTCCGTCTTGTAGAGCGCCGAGCCGAGGAGGCCGGCGACGACGAGCACCATGCCCATGTGGATGACGAAAGCGGCGGTGCGTGTGCGGCTCCCGGTGAAGGCGCGGCCCAGGCCGGCCCAGAGGCTGCGCCCGGGGCCGGCCGCCCGCCGCGCCGAGCGCAGCACGAACTGCAGAACGGCGCCGAAGGCGAAGCCGCAGACGACGAGGCCGAGGACGCCCCAGATGCTGGACTGGAAGCCCATCGCCAGCCACAGGGGGACCGAAAGAGCGGCGGTGACGGCCGGCAGGATGAGGGTCCTGCGCAGCGGCGCGCCCTCCGTCTTGCGCCAGGCGAGCAGCGGGCAGACGGCGATCAGCAGCAGGGTGACCACGCCCAGCGGTTGAGCGATGACGTCATAGGTGGAGGCGCCCACCGTGCGCTCGAAAAGGAGAGGCACGGCCACGGTGCCGATGGCCACGGCGGCGGCGAACAGCGTGAGCAGCAGGTTGGTGAGGTAGTAGAGGAAGTCGCGCGACAGCAGGCTCTCGACTTCGTCGTGGCTCTCGAAGCGCCGCCACCGCCAGGCCATCAGCCCGGCGCTGGCCACGGCGGTGAGCACGAGAAGGCTCGAGAGGATGAGCACCAGCAGGTCATTGCGCCCGAACGCGTGCACGGAGCTGATCAGGCCGGTGCGCGTCGTCCAGGTGGCGAGGATGGTGAGGAAGAAGGTTGCGGCGGCCAGGCCGAGCGCCCAGCGCTTGAAGAGGCCCCGGGCCTTGTAGAGCGTGAAGGCGTGCAGGAGCGCGGTAGCGGTGAGCCAGGGCACGAGCGACGTGTTCTCCACCGGGTCCCAGGCCCAGTAGCCGCCGAAGCTGAGGACCACGTAGGCCCACCAGGCCCCGAGGCCGATGCCCAGGGTGAGGAAGAGCCAGCCGGCGACGGCCCACTTCTGCGAGCGCCGCACCCACTCCTTGTCGGCGCGCCCGAGGAGCAGCGTCGAGATGCCGAAGGCGAAGGGCACCGTGAGGCCCACGTAGCCGATGAACAGCGCCGGCGGGTGCAGCACCATGCCGGGGTGGAGCAGCAGCGGGTTGAGGCCGAACGGCTGCGTCCCCGCCTCGGCGGCGATGAACGGGTTGGAACCCTTGTCGAGCACCATGAGCGCGGTGAACACGGCGCCGACCACGCAGATCACCATGACGGCGCCGGCGGTGAGCCGCTCGACCCGCGTGAGGTCCAAGGCGGCGATGACCACGGCGACGATCGCGACGAGCAGCAGCCAGAAGAGGAACGAGCCCTGCTGCCCGGCCCAGAAGCCCGCGACGCGGTAGAAGGCCGGGAGGGTGGAGTCCGAGTTCTCGGCCACGTAGGCGAAGCCGAAGTCTCCGGTGAGGAACGCCTGCAGAAGCACGGCCGAGGCGATCACCGTGGCGAGGAAGAAGCCGTAGACGGCGTAGTAACCGTTGCGCAAGAGGTCCTTGCGGTCCCCGCGCATTCCGAGGGCGAGGAAGACGATGCTCGCCAAGGCCAGGATGAGGGCGAGCGTGAGCGAAAGGCGGCCGAGGACGATCATGGGCGCGGCCTCACTGGCCCGGCTGAGCCGCGGGCGAGGCCTGCCCCTCGTACTTGCTCGGGCACTTGGTCTGGAGCTCGTCGGCGGTGAGCACGCCGGCCGCCGACGCATACTGGCCGATCACCACGACGTCGACGCCGGGCTCGAACGTGCCGGGCATCTGGCCGTCGTAGGTGACCTCGACGGTGGCGTCCTTGCCGGTGAGGTCCTGGATGACGAAGCTGACGCCGTCGTCGTCGCGGGCGATGGTGCCATCAACGACGCGGCCGCCGACCTTGACGTTCTTGCCGTCGTACTGGCCGGTGGTGAGGTCAGCGACCTGGCGGTAGTAGGCCCCTTGGCGCTGGACCAGGAAGACCACGGCGATGACGAACACCACGACGATGACGCCGGTCGCGACGAGCAGGCGCGTGCGGGACTTCTTGTTCAATGGGATACCCCCGGGCTGTATGGCGGGCGGAGACATCTAGTGTAGCCGACCGGTCGCCTTCGTGCCATTTGCACTGTCGGCGGCATGAATACGAGGGCGACGGCGCGGCAGGAAAAGCCCGCCCGGGCGGCGTAGCTAGCACCATGCCGATCAGCAAGCGCCGTGAGAGCAGGGTCATCGCCGCCATCTACGCCGACGTCGTCGGCGTTGGCGACAAGGCGAGCGACGCCCTGCTGCGGCCGGCCCTGGAACGCGTCAACCAGATCTTCGCACCGGCCGTGGCCGAGCCGTTCGCGACGGCCGGCGGGAGCCGCGTCGACGGCGCCCTCTCTGACCCGGCCCAGGCCCCACTCTGCATCAGCGTGCTGCGCGAGCTGCTCGCCCCGCGCGAGCTGCGCGTCGGCGTCGGCATCGGGACGGTGGAGAACCTGCGCGACGCCGAAGGCGGCCGCGACCCCTACTCCGTGGCGCGCCGCGCCCTGCAGCTCGCGCTGCGCGACCGCGGCCTCAGCCGCTACCTGGGCACTGGGGAGGCGGGGGACGTCCTGCTCGGCGCCCTCTGCCGCCTGGTCGACCCGCTGATCCGGGCCCGCACGCCCAAGCAATGGGAGGCCATCGCCGCCTACCGCGTGCTGGGCCACCAGCGCGACGTCGCCGAGAAGCTCGGGGTGACGCGGCAGAGCGTCGGCGACCGCCTGGCCGCCGGCCACCGCCGCGCCGTCGAAGAGGCCGACGCGGCGATCGCCACGTACCTGAGCTACGTCCGCCGCCAGCGCCTCACGCCCTGAACCCGGGCGGCGAGGGCGCGGCGCAGTCGCCGCCCAGGTCGAGCAGCTTCTCGATGGCGTGCGGTAGAGCCGCCGCGATCAGCGCGAACTGCTCGCGGCAGGCCCTCGGGCTGCCGGGCATGTTGACGATGAGCGTCTTGCCGCGCATCCCGCTGACCGCCCGCGAGAGCATCGCGTGCGGCGTCGTGGCCAGGGAGCCGGCGCGCATCGCCTCGGCGATGCCGGGCGCCTGACGTTCGAGCACGCTCAGGGTCGCCTCCGGGGTGACGTCGCGCGTCGTCATGCCGGTGCCGCCGGTGGTGAGGACGAGGTTCACCGGTGTCTCGTCCGCCCAGCGCACCAGCTCGGCGGCGATCCGGTCGCGCTCGTCGGGCACGATGGCGCGCTCCACCGACGCCGCCCCCAGAGCGCGAAGCGCGTCCTCCAGGGCGGCCCCGCTCTCGTCCTCGCGCTCGCCGCGCGAGCCCTTGTCGCTCACCGTGAGCACGGCTGCGGCGATGAGGCTGGGCCGCACCAGCACGATGCCGTGGCCGGGCACGATCGCGCCGCCTTCGAGGACGCGCGCGAAGATGCCCTCGCGCGGCATCACGCAGTCGCCGGCCTGGTAGAAGATGGCACAGCGGTCGTGGCAGACCTTGCCGATCTGCGTGACCTCGAGCAGGGTCTCGCCGGCGTACAGGCGCGTCCCCACGGGCAGCTCGTAGACCACGAGGCCTTCGGTGGTGAGGTTCTCGCCGAAGGCGCCCGGTTCGACAGTCGGGCACGAGGGCTTCATCTTCTCGATGCTCTCGTTGGCCAGCAGGCTCACCTGACGATGCCACGGCCCGGCGTGCGCATCGCCCTCGACGCCATGGTCGACGACCAGGGTGATCGCCGGCACCGGCTGTTTGCGCACGCCTTTCTCGGCGGCGACGTTCACCGAGACGATGCGCCCGTCCACCGCGTGCCGGCTCATCCCCCCTCCCGCCGCCACTCGCCGCTGCGCCCCCCGCTCTTCTGAAGCAGGCGCACGGCCGCGACCTCCATGCCGCGGTCCACGGCCTTGCACATGTCGTAGATCGTGAGCGCCGCCACCGCGGCGGCCACCAGGGCCTCCATCTCCACGCCGGTGCGGCCGAGCAGACGCGCCTCGGTGCGCACGAGCAGGCCGGGGAGGCCGGAATCGGCCTCGATGTCGACGGTCACGGCGGTGAGGTTGAGAGGGTGGCACAGCGGGATGAGCTCGCCGGTGCGCTTGGCGGCCATGATGCCGGCGAGCCGGGCGGCGGCGATGACGTCACCCTTGGGCACCGCCTCGTCCTCGATCAGCGCCAGCGTCTCGGCGGCCATGACGACGCGCGCTTCGGCGCGCGCCACGCGCTCCGTCACGTCCTTGGCGCTCACGTCCACCATGCGCGCCCGCCCGCGCGCGTCGATGTGGCTCAGGTCGGCCATCGCCTCACCCTCCGATCTGCGACATCGCGCGCTCGTTGGCGCGCGCCTCGCGGCAGCGGTCGTAGCTCTTGCCCGCCACGGCGCCCTCGATGGCCCTGCGCAACGCGTCGGGGTCGGCGAGGAGCGGCCGCACGTCGGTCTCCTCGCCCGAGAACAGGCAGGTGCGCAGGCGGCCGTCGGCCGTCAGGCGCAGCCGGTTGCAGCTCTCGCAGAAGTGCTCGGAGACGCCGGCGATGAAGCCCACCGTCCCCAGGGCGCCCGGCAGCTGCCAGTACCGTGCCGGCCCGTGCCCGTAGGGGCCCTCGTGCGGCAGCAGCTCGTGGCGCCCCTTGAGGAGCTGGAGGATCTCGGGGGCGGGCACCAGGCGGCCGCCGCCGCCCAGGCGGCGGTCGAGCGGCATGAACTCGATGAAGCGGACGTGCACCGGGCGCTCGCGGGTGAGGTCGACGAACGCATCGAGCTCGTCCTCGACGCCTTCCAGCAGCAGGGCGTTGACCTTGACCGGCGCGAAGCCGGCGGCGAACGCCGCGTCGAGGCCGGCCAGGGCGTCGGCGAGCCGGCCGCCGCGGCTGATGCGCGCGAAACGCCCCGGCTCGAGGCTGTCGAGGCTGATGTTGACCCGCCGCAGGCCGGCGCGGCGCAGGGCCGCCGCGTACCGCGGCAGGAGCAGCCCGTTGGTGGTCAGCGAGATGTCGGTGATGCCGCTGGTGCGCGCCAGCATGCCGACGAGGTCGGCGCAGCCGTGGCGCACGAGCGGCTCGCCGCCGGTGATGCGCACCTTGCTGATCCCGCAGCCGGCGGCGACCCGGGCGAAGGCGGCGAGCTCCTCGTAGCTGAGGATCTCGCCGTGGGCACGTGGCGGGACGCCCGCGGCTGGCATGCAGTACGTGCAGCGCAGGTTGCAGCGGTCGGTGATGGAGAGGCGCAGGTAGTCGACCCTGCCCTCGGCTCTGTCAGCCAGGGAGCTCACGCGAGCCTCAGTGTACCGCCGGGCCCGCGCCGCGTCACTTCTGCAGCAACACCTCGGTCGCCTTGATGACGGCCGTGATGTCGTCCCCGGCCTTGATATCGAGGGCTTCCGCCGAGTGGCGCGTGATCACCGAGACCACCTCGTGGCCCGCGACCTCCACCACGATCTCCGCCATCACCGCGCCGAGCACGACGCTCTTCACCGTGCCGGGCAGCTGGTTACGCGCGCTGAGTGCCATCGCGGACCTCCTTCGCTCCTCGGTGCCCGTTCACGGACGCCGCCTGTCCTGCCGCGGGATCGGGTGCACCGCGGAGGCCTTGAACGCCGCCACCACCGGCTCGCCGACCGTCAGGCCCAACTCCTCGACCGCCGCCCTGGTGACCAGCGCCGCGATCTCCAGGGGCCCCGACACCACGACGACATGCAGGAGACGCCCCGAGGGCTTGACCGCTTTCACCATTCCCGGGAGGACGTTGCGCAAACTGGTGCTGTGGTCCGGCGGGGGCCCGGAGAAGAGCACAACGTCCTCCGGTGGCAGGCAGGCCGCGGCCGGGCCGTCGGGGGCCTCGCCGCAGGCGATGTCGACGCCGGAAGGGAGGCGCAGGCGGGTGGCTCCGTCGGGATCGTTCACGATCACGCCCTCGAGGTAGGTGTCGAGGCCGAGGAAGTCGGCCACGGCGGTGCTCGCGGGGTGCGCGAAGACGTGCGCCGCGGGGCCGGTCTGCACGATGCGCCCGCGCTCGAGGAAGCTCACCCGGTCGCCGACCGCCAGCGCTTCGTCGCGGTCGTGCGTGACCCAGATCACCGCCATCGCCGAGCGCTCGAAGATGCGGAGCAGATCGTCCACGAGGGCCCGGCGGGTCGGTGGGTCGAGCGAGGCGAGCGGCTCGTCGAGGAAGAGAACGGCGGGGTCGACCGCCAGGGCCCGGGCGATGCTCACGCGCTGGGCTTCGCCACCCGAAAGCTGGACGGGCCGGCGCGCGGCAAGGCGAGCGACTCCGAGGAGGTCGAGCGCCGCGGCGGCTCGCTGGCGCGCCTCGGCCCTGTCGACGCCGCGCAGCCGTAGCCCGCTCTCCACATTGGCCTGCACCGTCGTGTTGAGCAGGTGCGGCTTCTGGAAGACGGCCGCGGTGCCACGCCGGAGCGCAAGGCGGCCGCCGTACGTCCTGATCGGGCGGCCGTCGAAGACCAGCTCGCCGTCGGCCTGCTCCAGTCCATTGAGCGCCCGAAGCAGCGTGCTCTTGCCGGCGCCGTTGGGACCGAGAAGCACGTGGACCTCGCCACCGTACAGGGCGAGGTCGTCCACGGCGACGAGCGTCGCGCCGCCCCGCCGCACGCTGAGCTTGCTGGCCCGGAGAGCCGGGTGGCCCTCAGGCGGCGGGGCGATCACGGGCGCCGCCCCTGCTGCTGGATGATGGTGAGCATGAGGTTGGCGCTGAAGGCGAGCGCGACGAGGATGACGGCGAGGGCGATCGCGTTGGCGAAGCGGCCCATGCGCGTCTCCTGCACGATCGCACCCGTCAGCACCTGGGTCTGACCGGCGATGTTGCCGCCGACCATCATCACCGCGCCGACCTCGCTGATGACCCCGCCGAAGGCCGCCATGACCGCCGCCAGCAACGCCACCCTGACTTCGCGCATCTGGAAGAAGAAGGCCTGCAGGCGATTGGCGCCGAGCGCGGCGATCTGCTGACGCAGGCCGAGGTCGAGCTGCTGCAGCGCCGCCAACGACAAGCCGGTGACGATCGGCAGGGCGATGATGACCTGAGCGATCACCATGGCCCAGTTGCTGTAGAGCAGGCGCAGCTCACCCAGGGGGCCGGTCCGCGTGAGGAAGAGGGCGACGAGCAGTCCGACGACGACCGGCGGCGCGGCCATCCCGGTGTTGATGACGGTGACGAGCAGGCGCCGGCCCGGGAAGGAGGTGAGGGCGACGGCGCCGCCCAGTGGGACGCCGAGGACGACGGCCCCCGCCAGCGCGAGACCCGAGACCCACAACGAACGGAGGGCGATCTGGTAGAGCGCTCCGTCTCCCCCGAGAAGGAGACGGAGCGCCTCGACAAAGCCTTCCCAGATCAGCTGCATGAGGTCAGCGGACCTCCACCTGCGTCATCAGCGCTCCCCGGTCAGTACGTGCCCAACGTCTCTGCGTACGGCCGGAAGAGCGACTGCCCGTACGTGTCCCGCCCGAAGGCGGCGATCGCGGCCTGGCCTTTCGCGCTCACCATATACTGCGCGAGCCGCTCTGCCGCGGCCGCGTTGGTGGCCGTGAACTGGTTCTGGTCGATGAGGATCACGGAGTAGGTGTTCTGGAGATCGCTGCTCTCCGGCGCGAGCGGCACCAGGTCCAGCGTGTCGCGCTGGGCGAGGTAGGTGGCGACGTCGGTCAGCGTGTAGCCCTGCTTCTCACTCGCGATGCGCAGGGTCTCGCCCATGCCCTGCCCCGTGCTCAGGTACCAGTCGCCGGAGGGCGCGATGCCGGCGGCCTCCCAGAGCTTGAGCTCCTTGCTGTGGGTGCCCGATTCGTCGCCCCGGGAGGCAAAGACGGCGCCGCTCCCGGCGATGGCCGCGAGGCCCTCGGCCGCCGTCTCCGTTTTGGCGACACCGGCGGGATCGCCCTCAGGACCGACGATGGTGAAGTAGTTGTAGGCGAACTGCAGGCGGAGCGTGCCGAAGCCCGCGGCCATGAACTCCTCCTCCGCGGCGGGGGAGTGGACGAGCAGGACATCGGCCTCGCCGCGCTCGCCCATGGCGATCGCCTCGCCCGAGCCGACGGCGACCACCTAGACCGTGACGTCGGGCAGGATCTCGGCGTAGGCGGGCAGGACGACATCCTCGAGGAGCCCGGAGTCATTGAGACTTGTCGTGGTCGCGATGATGAGCTGGTCGCGCTGCACCGTCGGCTCGTCCGCCTTCGATCCGCATGCGGCGAGGAGCGGAAGCGCGAGCAAAGCGAGTAGCGCGAACACGGCGAGGAGGATCCGGGGGTGTCGTGGCAACGTCGTGGTCATTTCGTGCTCCATCCTTCCAAGCGGGACACATCGTCGCTTCCCCGTCGCCGGCGGCCCCGCGCCGCAACCCGGCCACACAACGCGATGAGGCCCGCCGATTCACGGGCGAGCCCCGCCCCTCGCTCTCCTTTCTGCACTGGGAGACTCGGCGGTTTCCCGCTGTACCCTTCCGGCTCCGGTTCCGTAGGCGTGCCGCCCGTAGGACTCCGGCGCTCGGAGAAGCGCCGTCATTCTAAAGACTTCCTTAGCGTAGCAGCAAGAGCGTGCCGTCCAACCCCGCCCACACCCCTTCGACATCCTGGCACGCACACTCCGTCGACCGGCTGCGACGGACGCTCCGTACGCAAGAGGGGCGGCGGGCCCGAAGGCCCGCCGCCCCAGACTGTGGTGCGGCGCGCAGAAGCACCGCACGCGGAGCGTCTAGCGCGCCGCACCTCGTAAGTCACTCAATGTCGCCTACCTCCTTCCCTCGTGGCTCCCGGCCGTCCCGCCCCGTGCTGGCGTAGTCACGAAGCTCCCGGCCGCTTGCCCGTCCGAGCCCCCCGGCCTCACGGCCCAAGCGGCTCGCGCAGGCAGGCGTCGGTGGGCGGCCCGCCGGTCTGCCAATCCAGCTCGCGGATGGCGACCATCTTCAACTCTGTCATTTCCCTGATGGCGTACTTCAATCCTTCCCGGCCGATGCCGGAACCTTTCACGCCCCCGTATGGCATGTGGTCCACCCGGAAGGTCGGGACCTCGTTGATCATCACGCCGCCCACCTCGAGGCGCCTGGCGGCGTAGAGGGCCTTGTTGAGGTCGTTGGTGAACACCCCGGCCTGCAGGCCCATCTCGCTGTCGTTGCTGATCTCGATCGCCTCGCAGAGGTCGCGCGCCTTGAGAATGCTGAGCACCGGTCCGAACACCTCGCGCGCACTCACCTTCATCTCGCGGGTCACATCGATGAGCACCGTCGGCAGCAACCTGCCGTCTTCGCGCACGCCGCCGGTGGCCAGCGTCGCGCCCTGATCCACCGCCTCCCGGATCCAGCCCGTGACCCGTTCGACCTCGCCCTCGTTGATCAGCGTGGCGACATCGGTGTCCTCGTCCAGCGGGTCCCCGACCTTGAGCGCCGCGACCAGCGGTACGAGCTTGGCGACGAACGCGTCGTGGACGCGCTCGTGCACCACGACGCGCTGCACCGAGATGCAGATCTGGCCGGAGTTGGCGAAGCCGCCGGCCACCACGCGCTGCACGGCGAGGTCCAGGTCGGCGGCGGCGTCGACGATGGTCGCGGAGTTGTTGCCGAGCTCCAGGGTCACCATCTTCATCCCGGCGTCCCTGGCGATCTGCCGGCCCACGGGTGGGCTGCCGGTGAAGGTCACCATGGCAGTGCGGTCGTCGGTGACCAGCTTCTGGCCGATCGTGGCGCCGGAGCCGACGACGACCTGGAGCACGCCGTCCGGCAACCCGGCCGCGGCGAGCAGCTCAGCCAGGCGCAACGCCGTCAGTGGCGTGTTGGAGGCCGGCTTGAGGACGACGGCGTTGCCGCCGGCCAGGGCCGGCGCGACCTTGTGCGCCACCAGGTTGAGCGGGAAGTTGAACGGCGAGATGGCCGCGATCACACCGCGCGGCTCGCGGATCGTCCAGCCGAAACGGTTCTCGCCGCTCGGGTCGGCATCCATCTCCACAACGTCCCCGGCCGTGCGTTTGGCCTCCTCGCCGGCCCAGCGGAAGGTGGAGGCGCCCCGTTTGGCCTCCACGCGCGCGTCCTTGAGCGGCTTGGAGGCCTCCGCGGCGATGAGGCGTGCCAGCTGCTCGGCGTTCTCCTCGATGAGATGCGAGGTGCGCTCGAGTATCTGCGAGCGCTTCCACGACGGCGTCCAGCGGAAGGCCGCGGCCGCGGCGCCGGCGCGGTCGAGCACCACGTCGATGTCCTCGAGCGTCGCGGTGGGGACCTGTGCCAACTCGGCCCCATCCCACGGGGCGCGCAGGATCAGCGGCGCGCCGTGCCCGTATGGGCCCCGGATCGTCAGGCCCGGTTCGATGAGGTCGCTGACGCGGATCCCGGAGGTGCGCTCCGCGGTGGTGCTCATGTCACGTTCCTCCCCAATGGGCTCCGGCGCCCCACTCGCGCGCCGCGCTGCGTCTGGGCCTTCCCTACCCACTCGGCGCCGGTCCGGAACGGGCCGGGTGGGAGGAGAGAGCCGGGCGGCGCCTTGTCCGGCGGCCGCCCGGCGCCCCGTGCTAGAGCCCTGGCTTGCAGTTCTCGCAGTACTGGACCCAGGCCTCATCCTTCTTGCCGTCCCCCTCGCGGAACGGCCGCCGGTCACTCAGCGGCACGAGCGTGCCGCCGGCCACCGTGCCGCCCTTGCCACGCGCGTACACGCCCATCGGCCGGTCGGTGAGGTCGATGTTGATCTGCTTGACCTCCGTGTACTCGTCGAGGCCGTAGGTGCCCAGCTCGCGGCCGACGCCGCTCTGCTTGTAGCCGCCCCACGGGGCCTCGCTGTAGGTGGGGTGATACGTGTTCACCCACGTGATGCCGGCCCGCAACGACTTGACCACGCGGATGGCCTTGGTGACGTCCTTCGTCCAGACGGCGCCGGCCAGGCCGTAGATCGTGTCGTTGGCGAGCGCGATCGCCTGCTCCTCGCTGTCGAACGGGATGACGACGAGCACCGGGCCGAAGATCTCCTCCTGGGCGATGCGCATCGTGTTGTCCACGTCCACGAAGATGGTGGGCTCGTAGTAGTAACCGCGGCCCTCGAGGCGACGGCCGCCGGTGGCCAGCCGAGCGCCTTCGTCGCGGCCGATCTGTACGTACTCCTCGACCTTGGCGAGCTGCTGCGGAGAGACGAGCGGGCCCATCTCGCTGTCGTCGTCGAGGGCCGGGCCCACCTTGATGGCCATGGCCCGACTGACGAGCTCGCCGACAAAACGGTCGTGGAGCGAACGCTCGACCAGCAGCCGCGAGCCGGCCGAGCACACTTCGCCGCTGCCCGCGAAGATGCCGATCAGCGCGCCGTCGATGGCCGCCTCGAAGTCGGCGTCGGCGAAGACGATGTTGGGGCTCTTGCCACCGAGCTCGAGGCCCACCTTCTTCACGTTCTCGGCCCCCTGGCGCATGATGTGCTTGCCGACCTCCACCGAGCCGGTGAACGCGACCATGTCGACGAGCGGCGACGCCGCCAGGTAGTCGCCCACCTCGCCGCCGGGGCCCGTGAGCACCTGGAAGACGCCGCTCGGCAGCCCGACCTCCTCGAAGATCCGCGCGATCTCGAGATTGGTGAGCGGGCTCACGCTGGCCGGCTTGAGGATCATGACGTTGCCGGCGGCCAGTGACGGGGCCGCCTTCCAGGCCGCCATGAGCATCGGGTAGTTCCAGGGCGTGATGCCCACCGTCACCCCGACCGGCTCGCGCACGACCATGCTCATCGTGTCGCCGGGGACCTCGAGGGTTTCGCCGTGCCCCTGGACGACCAGGCCGGCGTAGTAGTCGAAGGTGTGGGCGGCGTCTCCCATGTCGATGATCGCCTCGGCGTAGAGCTTGCCCATCTGGCGGCTCTCAAGCTGGGCCAGCTCGTCGGCGCGCTCGCGGATCCGCTGCGCCGCGTGGCGCAGGATCTCGGCCCGCTCCACGGCCTTAAGGCGCGGCCACGGACCGCTGTCGAAGGCCGCGCGCGCCGCCGCGACGGCGCGCGCGGCATCCGCAGCCCCCGCCTTGGGCACCCGGGCGATGACCTCTTCGGTCGAGGGATCGACCACCACCGAGGTCTCGCCGCTCACCGCGTCGGTCCACTCGCCGCCGATGAACATCTGGTACGTCTTGACCGAACTCTCCCTCAGGACTGTCGCCATGGTTCTCACCTCTCAGCGGCCACGGCGGCTGAGGCCGGGCCGATCGGCGGGCGAAGTGCACGGCAGCGCTCGCCCGAAAGAGCTCACGTTCAGCTGATTCCCGGCGACGAGCGGGGGATAACACTACCGCGGACGCGTTAACATCGGAACTACGGGGCGGACGGTGGGTCGCGAGGCTCTTCGGTGAGGGGCCCAAGGCGGGCCCGTCCGCGGCGCGAGGACGCGTACGGCGGCCGCCGTACGACCGCTCAGGACCTCGCGGCTAGAAGCAGCCGAGCTGGCACTGCATCATCTTGATGCCCAGCTCGTTGCAGGTGCGGCCGACGTCGGCCAGCGGCACGTCGAGGTCACGCGCGATCTTGAATGCTTCGGTACACGCCAGACGCTTGTCCTCGCCGGCCTGCGCCTTGAGTGTCTCGATGAGGCGGGGGATGTTCCCAGATGGCATGCGCGGAGTGTAGCACGAGCGGGCGGGCGGCGGACCCGGCGCCGGCCGCCCTCAGCGCGGCTCGATCTCACCGCCCGGATTGGTGAGCTTGGCGAAGATGTAGACCGCGACGTAGACGAAGAGGAAGAGGGCCGCGAAGAGCAGGGTGAAACCGAGCAGGCGCGGCTGCGCCGAAAGGTCGGTGACCTTGCCGTAGAGTTCCCCCGCAAGCGGCATCGGGCGGCGCAGCAGGTCCCAGCTGTTCCAGCGCAGGAAGCGGCCGACGTAGATGCCGAAGCTGCCGAGCCCGGCGGCGATGACCACGAAGACCCAGCCCGCGGCGCCGCCGAAGGCCCGCGCCACGATCTCCTGCATCAGGTAGAGAGAAACCACGCCGAGCATCAGCCCCGCCCAGGCGAACCAGAAGAGCATCAGCACGTCGTACCAGCCCGGGACGATATCGCCCATGCTGCCGAGGTGCAGGAAATCGGTGAGGATGTACGGCGCGTTGGGGAAGAAGACCAGCCACACCAGGGCGGCGATGACGATCAGGACGTAGAGCACGGCGCGCCGGGCGCTGGCCAGCCTGTGGGCCAGCCCGGCGCACACGAACGGCACCCAGGCGAGAGCGAGGTTCCAGATGAGGAACCAGTAGTGGACCGAATGCGAATACGCCATGCGCGCGGCCACCAGGCCGACGCAGACGAGTGAGGCGGCGGCCAGGAGGCCGACCATGGCCGCCGCGAACCGGTGCCGGCGCGGTGCCGGCGGCGCCTCCGGCACGCGGCCGAGCGGCGCCGCAGGGCCGATCGTCGCGGCCGTTTCGGGCACCGCCCGCTTCACCCACCGCCGAGCGGCGGGAACAACGAGACCTCGTCCCCGGCCACCAGCTCGTGGTCGCCGGCGGCGTGAAGGCCGTTGACGAGCACGAGCCCGACGGCGCCCGGCTGCAGGCCAAGGCGGGCGCCGAGCAGGCCCACCGTGGGCGCCTCGGCGAGCGGGATCTCGTACGAACTGCGCCGTTCGGCTGTGCGCGCCTCGAGGCCGGCGAAGAGCCGGATGGTGATCGTCTGGAGTATCGTGGCCACGCCCTCACCTTACCACCCGGCCGGGGACTCCATACCGTGCTGCCGCCGCGGCCGGCGCAGGCCGCTCGACTCGGCAGGCGAATGCACCGATACTGACTCCGACCATGGTGACGGCCGGCGAGGAGGCGCGGATGGTCGCTGACGACGATATCGGCTCGGCGGGCCCGGCACCCGGCGCGGACGAGGCGGCCCCGGCCGCCGCAGCCGCGGGGAGCGGCGGCGACCTGGGCGCCGTCCAGGCGGCGCTCACCCGGGACATCGACGCCGCCATCGCGAGGCTCGAGAAGGCACCCGCCGACGCCACCACGCGCGAGCACCTCGAGGTGCTCCGCAGCCTGCTCACCGCTCAGGTGGCGGCGTACCTCGAACACGTCAGGGCCCGCCGGGCGAAGCTCTTCCCACACACGTCGGTGATGTACGCCGGGGACGTGGCTCCCCCGGGCCCACTGTCGACCACACTTCAAGGCCTCCTGGAGGGCGGCACGGTGAGCGGCGGCCAGGCCGCCCGGCTGGCCCAGCTCGTGCGCGAGCGGCGCACCGTGCTGATCATCGGCGAGCGCGGCGTGGGCAAGTCCACATTGCTCAATGCCCTCTTCGAGCTCGTCCCCGTGGACGACCGCTTCGTGGCCATCGAGCAGGGGCCAGACCTTCCGGCACTCAAGGAACGCTCGTTCTGCGTCCGCCTCGGGGTCCGCGACGGCACCGACCTGCCGGCGCTGTTCGGCAAGGCCCGGCGCATGAACCCGGACCGGCTCGCCGTGGGGGAGATCCACGCCCCCGAGGTGCGCGAGTTCTTCAGCCTTCTGAAGGAAGACTCGCACGTCGGGGGCTTTGCCACCCTGCGCGCCGAGTCGATGACCCACGCGCTCGACGTCATCGTGGCGGCCTTCGGCGGCGACGCCGGCTACGCGCGCGAGCTCGTCGCCGAAGCGCGACCGGCGTTCGCGCATCTGCTCGCCGGCGACGGAGGCCGGCCGCGCCTCGGCGCCATCTGGGATATCGCGGGCCTCGAGGGCGGCAAGCTCGTGGTCCGCGAGATGGACACCGGCGCCTCGGCCGCGGCCGATCTGCCGGCCGAGGTCTGACCGCGCCGCGGCGAACGTCACCGGCGCGGCGGCGCGACGTCACCCTCAGCGGCCGCCCGTCACCCTTCCCGTCCGTCCCCGCGGCGCGGTACCGTTTGCGGGCACCGGCAGTGGGCTGGTAGAGTGCCCGTTCACGTTGCCGCACGGTGACGTGTCACCCCTGCTCCAGCACCTGAGGCTGGGGCCGCGAAGACCACAGGAGGTGATCGCGATCAACAAGTATGAGCTCATGCTCATCGTGAACCCGAACGCGGACGAGGAGCGCCAGAAGGAGATCGTCGACCGTCTGCGCGCCACCGTCGAGGCAGGCAAGGGCACCATCGCCGGCATCGACGAGTGGGGCAAGAAGAAGATGGCCTACGAGATCAAGAAGGAGACCGAAGGCGTCTACACCGTCATCACGTTCACGGCCACTCCCCAAGCCCTCGCCGAGGCTGAGCGAGTCCTGGGCATCACCGACGAGGTCCTGCGCTACATGACCACGCGGCAGAAGTCCTAGCGGTCTTTTCGAGCGAAGGGAGCCCACCATGGCCGGTTCAATCAACAGAGTCGTGATCGTCGGCAACCTCACGCGCGACCCGGAGATGCGGGCCACGCCGAGCGGCACGAGCGTGTGCCAGCTGCGCGTCGCCGTCAACGACCGCGTCAAAGACCAGAACACGGGCGAGTGGGGCGACCGTGCCAACTACTTCGACGTGAACGTCTTCGGCGGCCAGGGCGAGCGCTGCGGCCAGTACCTCTCCAAGGGTCGCCAGGTCGCCATTGAAGGGCGCCTCCGCTGGAGCGAATGGGAGACGCAGGACGGCCAGAAGCGCCAGAAGGTCGACATCGTCGCCGACAACGTCCAGTTCATCGGCCCGCGCGACGGCGGCGCCCAGGGCGGCGGCTGGAGCGGCGGAGCCCAAGCCGGCGGCGCGCAGAGTGGCGGCGCCGGATTCAACGACAAGGGTCTCGAGCCCGCCGGCAAGGATTTCGCCGAAGGCGCCGACGACGATATCCCGTTCTAAGCCGGGTCTCACAGGGGCGCCGGTAGAGGCGCCCGAGGAGAAGCAGCACATGCCGAGCTCCAAAGTACAGCCGCGGCGCGAGAAGTCGACTACGGCCGGCGCGCCCGGCCAGCCTCGCCGCCGCCCCTGTCAGTTCTGCCAGGACAAGGTCGAAGAGGTCGACGCCAAGAACGTCGCGGCCCTTCGCCGTTCGCTCACCGACAAAGGCAAGATCCGCTCGCGCCGCGTCACCGGCACCTGCCCGCGCCACCAGCTCCAGGTCGCAGCCGCCGTCAAACGCGCCCGCGAGATGGCGCTCTTGCCGTACGCAACCCGCTGAGGAGGGTTCTATGGAGGTCATTCTGCTCCAGGACGTCGAGAACCTCGGCGACAAAGGGTCCCTGGCGAACGTCGCCCGGGGCTACGCGCGCAACTACCTGATCCCACGCAAGCTGGCCGAGCCGGCCACGCCGGGCAAGATCACCGAGTTCCGCCGTCGCGAGGAAGAACGCAAGTCGCGCGAGGCCCGCATGGCCGTGCAGGCCGAGGAGTACACGGCCACGCTCAACCGCACCGTGCTCACGCTGGCCGCCAAGGCCGGCGAGGGCGAGCGGCTGTTCGGCTCCGTCACCGCCGCCGACATCGCCGACGCCATCAAGGACGCGCGCGGCTTCAGCATCGACAAGCGCAAGGTGCTGCTCGAGGAGCCCATCAAGGAGCTCGGCACTTTCATGGTCGACGTGGAGGTCGCCGAGGGTTTCGTGGCCACCGTCAAGACGATCGTCACGCCCGAGTAGGAGCGTCTCACAGCCCCCGAGTCCCCCGGCGGGCGGGGCGGCACAGCCGCCCCGCCCGCCGGCCTTTCCGGCCGTGGCGCCGCCTATCATGAGGCGGTAGACTGCGGTCTCGCAGCACCTCGGAGCACCAGGAGAGACCATGGCCGTCGAGCGCATCGAGCCCCCCACCCCTCACCTCCCGCCGCACGACCTGGAGGCCGAGAAGTCGGTGCTCGGTGCCATGCTCATCAACCCGAACGCGATCACCGCCGTCGCCGAGGCTCTCTCGGGCGACGACTTCTACCGCGACTCCCACCGCCTCGTCTACCGCGCCGCGCTCACCCTCTACGACAGGGGCGAAGAGGTCGACGTGGTCACCCTCAGCGCGCAGCTCGAACGCGAGGGCGCGCTCGAGCGCGCCGGGGGCCGCGAGTTCGTCCACGCCCTGGCCGAGTTCGTGCCCGCCGCGGCCAACGCCGTCCACTACGCCGGCATCGTCCGCGAGCAGAGCGTCCTGCGCTCGCTGATCCGCGTCGGCAACGAGATCGCCGAGCTCGGCTACCAGCGGCCCGGCAGCACCCAGGACCTCCTCGACCGCTGCGAGCAGAAGGTCTTCGCCATCCAGCAGCAGCGCCGGGTGGCGGAGTTTCAGCACATCAAGGACGTACTGGTGCGCAACTTCGAGTATCTCAACGAGATGGAGCAGGACCGTGGCGTGAGCGGCATCGCCACCGGCTTCGAGGGCATCGACCGACTCACCGGCGGCTTCCAGAAGGCCAACCTCATCGTGCTCGCGGCGCGGCCGGGCGTCGGCAAGACGTCCCTCGCCCTCAACATCGCCCAGAACGTGGCCGTCACCGGGCAGGCGCCGGTGGCCATCTTCAGCCTCGAGATGAGCGCCCAGGAGCTGGGCGAGCGCATGATGTGCTCTTCTGCACGCGTCAGCTCGCACAAGGTGCGCACGGGCAGCTTGTCGGGCGACGACTACTCCAAACTGGTGCGGGCCGCCGGCGAGCTCGAGAAGGCGGACATCTTCATCGACGACTCCGCCGGGCTCAACATGTTCGAGCTGCGCGCCAAGGCGCGCCGCCTGCAGGCCAAGCAGACCCTGTCGCTGGTCATCGTCGACTACCTGCAGCTCATGACCGGCGACAGCCGGGCCGAGAACCGCCAGCAGGAGGTCAGCAACATCTCGCGCTCGCTCAAGCAGCTGGCCAGGGAGCTCGACGTGCCGGTGATCGCCGTCTCGCAGCTCAACCGCGCCCCCGAGGCGCGCGCCGACCGCGAGCCGCAGCTTTCCGACCTGCGTGAGTCGGGCGCCATCGAGCAGGACGCCGACATGGTGATGTTCATCTACGAAGATCCCAGCGACCCCTCGTCGAAAGGCGTCGTCAAGCTCAAGATCGCCAAGCACCGCAACGGCCCCACCGGCCTCGTACGCCTCGGCTTCGTGCGCGACTACACCAAGTTCCGCACCCTGAGCCCAGCCGAAGACTACGAGTACGAGGCCTAGCGTGGCCCGCCGGCCGCGGGGGTGAGCGCGGTGCGCCTCACGAGCTTCTCCATTCCGGCGCTCGACCCCGTCGTGCTGCTGCGCGCCCTCGGCCTGGAGGGCCGCCCACCCGTGGTGCTGCTCGATTCGGCCGGCGGCGCAGCGCAGCTCGCCCGCCGCCACTACCTCGCCTGGGACCCGGTCCTGCGCCTGCGTGTGCGTCGCGGCGTGGTGCGCGTCACGGAGGGGCTCGGCGGGGCGGAGGCGGGCGAGGGCGCGCCGGCGCAGCGGGCGCGCGCCCTCGAAGCGCTGCCGCCCTTCGAGGCGCTGCGCGCCGCCACAGGCCTGGCCGCCGCCGACGCGCCACCCGGAATGTCCGAGGCCGAAGCGTTGTTCGGGCTCATCTCCTACGACGCGGTGCGCTACCTCGAACGCCTGCCCGACTCCACTCTCGACGATCTCGGCCTGCCCGACATCGATGTCTTCCTCCCCGGCCGCCTGCTGCGCTACGACCTCGTCACGGGCGAGGCGGTGCTCGTCGACCGCGCCTCGCGCACGGCGGAGGAGGGGGCGCTGCAAGCCGCGCGCGTCGGCGCAGCGCTGGCGAGCGCGCGGAACCCCGCCCCCGCCGCCCTGCACGGCACCGACCTGCCCGTCTTCCGCTCCAACTTCACGCGCGCCGCGTACGAGGCCGTGGTCGCGCGCACGCGCGAGTACGTCCACGCTGGCGACATCTTCCAGGCCAACCTCTCGCAGCGGCTCGACCTCTGCTACCAGCTGCCCAGCCTGCATCTCTACCAGACGCTGCGCACGGTCAACCCGTCGCCGTTCGCCGGCTACCTCCACATGGGCGACTACGAGCTCGTCTCCTCGTCGCCGGAGCGCCTCGTGTCACTCGACGCCGAGGGCTGGGCCGAGACACGGCCGATTGCCGGCACCCGCCCCCGCGGCCACCTGCGCCCCGAGGACGAAGAGCTGACCGAGGAGCTCAACCTCGACCCGAAGGACCGCGCGGAGCACATCATGCTCGTCGACCTGGAGCGCAACGACCTCGGCCGCGTGTGCCGGTACGGGACCGTGCGTGTGTCCGAGCTCATGGTCAACGAGTTCTACTCGCACGTCATCCACATCGTCAGCAACGTGCGCGGCCGCCTGCGCCCGGAGTGTGACGCCGTCGACCTCGCCGTGGCGATGTTCCCCGGCGGGACCATCACCGGCTGCCCCAAGGTGCGCTGCATGGAGATCATCGACGAGCTTGAGACGGTGCGCCGCGGGCCCTACACCGGCTCCTTCGGCTGGGTCGCCGCCCGCGAGCTCGACCTCAACATCATCATCCGCACCCTGGTGCGCGTCGGCGACCGCCTCTTCCTCCAGGTGGGCGGCGGCATCGTCGCCGATTCCGTGCCCGCGCGCGAGTATCGCGAGACGCTCCACAAGGCCGCCGGCATGTTGCGGGCGGTGAGTGCCAGCATCGCCGAGCGCGCCGGCTGAGGGCGTCGGCCGGCGTGGCTGATACACTCGGCCCCATGACGTTGCTCATGCTCAACGGCGAGCTGTGCGAAGAGGCTGAGGCCATGCTCCCCGTCACCGACCGCGCCCTCACACACGGGCTCGGCCTGTATGAGACCCTCAAGCTGGTGGCCGGCGTGCCCGTGTTCTTCGAGGAGCACGTCGCCCGTCTCGACCTCGGCCTCGAAGAGCTCGGCCTCGACCGACCCTGCTCCCGCCCCGAGCTGGCGGCCCAGATCTGCCGCCTCTCGGAGGCCGGCGAAGTGCCCGACGGCGCCTGCCGCATCCTCGTCACCGCCGGGCCCCCGGAGGGCCGCCCGGCGCTGCTGATCCAGACCGACCGGCGGGCCTTCCCGCAGCGGCCCCTGCACGTGATCTCCTACCGGGGCGTGCGCGTCCGCGCGCAGCTCAAGGCGATGACCGTCATGCAGTCGTACCTCGCTCAACGGGCTGCCAAGGCGGCCGGCGCCGACGACGCCATCCTGGTGGACGACGAAGGGCACATCTTCGAGGGCGCCACGTCGAACATGTTCCTGGCCCGCGGCGGTGGCCTCGTGACCCCGCCGGCCGAGGGCGCGATCCTCCCCGGCGTGCTGCGCGCCAAGGTGGAGCAGCTCGCCGGCGACCACGGCATCCCGGTGGTGGAGGCGTTCGCGCGCGTCACCGACCTGCGCCCCGCCGACGGCATGCTGCTCACGAGCAGCGTCCGCGGCATCGTGCCCGTGGGCAGCGTCGACGGCCGGGAGCTGCTCGTCGACCAGGCGCTCGTTGAGCGCCTGCGGGCACTTGTCGGCACGGCGGAGGAGGCCAGCGCCGCCGCCTTCCGCGCCGCCTATCGCTGAGCCGGCGTCGCATCACGCCGGGTTTCGGCGCGGCGCAGAGCGGAATCCTGAGGTCATGCGCCGCCGCCTCGTCATCGTGGTCCTCGCGGCCGTCGCCGTTGCGGCGGCCCTGTTCACGCAGCTTCCGAGGCCCGGCGAGGGCAGCGGCCTCGAGGGCGCGAGCGACGGCCCGCCCCTCGCGCCCGCCGCCGTCGCAGCCCCGCCGGCCGTCAGCCTGAGCCCGGTCCCCGGGCGCTTCGACCAGCCTGTGTACGTCGCCGCGGCGCCCGGCGACTCCCGGCGCCTCTTCGTCGTCGAGAAGACGGGGCGCATCCGCATCGTCAAGGGCGGCGCGGCGCTCGGGCGCCCCTTCCTCGACATCGCGGGGCTCGTCTCCAGCGAGGGAGAGCGCGGCCTCCTGTCCATGGCCTTCCACCCGCGCTTCGCCGCAAACGGGCGTTTCTACATCGACTACACGGACCGCGACGGCGACACGCGCGTCGTGAGCTACCGCGTCTCCGCCTCAGACCCGGACCGCGCCCGGCCCGCATCCCGCCGCGTCCTCCTGCGAGTCGCCCAGCCGTACAGCAACCATAACGGCGGCCAGCTCCAATTCGGCCCCGACGGCCGCCTGTACGTGGGCATGGGCGACGGCGGCGGTGCCGGCGACCCGCAGGGCCGCGCCCAGGACCCGCGCAGCCGCCTCGGCAAGCTCCTGCGCATCACCCTCGGCACACCGCCGCTCAGGGTGGGCGTGTACGCCGTGGGGCTTCGCAACCCGTGGCGCTTCTCGTTCGACCGGGCGACCGGCGCCCTGTGGATCGCCGACGTGGGTCAGGACGCGTGGGAAGAGGTGGACTACCTGCGCCCCGGGCGTCCGGCCGGCGCCAATCTGGGCTGGAATGGATTCGAGGGCCGGCACGTCTACGACCGGCGTACGGCGGCCCGGCTCGACCGGAGTAGGCTGGTGTGGCCGGTGGCTGAATATGGCCACAGCGCCGGCCAGTCGATCACCGGCGGCTACGTGTACCGCGGCAGCGCCGTCCCGGCCCTCCGCGGCTTCTACGTGTTCGGGGACTTCGCCTCCGGACGCGTATGGGCGATCAAGGGTCCGCGGACCACCCCCACCGCGCTGCCCGGTGCCGACGGGGCGGCGGGCGCGATCTCCTCGTTCGGCGAAGACGCGGCCGGCGAGCTGTACATCGTCGACCTCGCCGGCACCGTCTTCAGGTTCGCCCCGGCGCCCTGACGGGCCGCGCGGCCCACGTGGACCCGACGACGCCCGGGCCGACCGGGCCTCAGCGCCGGCGCCCCTCCAGGAACCAGCTCGTGTGGCGGTGCACGACGCCGCCGGGGTTGTGCTCTTCGTAGCCGCGCTCCTCGAGGTCGAGGACGGCGAACGAGTCAAAGTCGGCCTCGAGCTCCCGAGCCGTGCAGAAGTGAAGGTAGACGCGCCCCACCCAGCTCCGCTCCTCGCCGCGCACAGGCTCGCCGACGGCGTAGTGCTGCGCGTCCCTCGGCGACAAGGTGCTCAGGAAGAGGAGGCCGCCGGGGCGCGCCAATGCCGCCAGCGCCGCGGCGAAATCCCTGCGGCCGCCGGGGCTGAGCAGGTGGTAGACATTGGCCGCGAAGACGACGTCATAGCGGCCGGCATGGTCGCGCTCGGCGGCCAGCCAGGCCGCGTCGCCGACGAGGTAGTCCACGTCGAGCGCCGAGCGGGCCGAGCGGTATGCCGCGGCCACCGCCGTCGGCGAGGGGTCGAGGCCGAGCACCTGGCCGCCGAGCTCTGCGGCCAGGTACCGGCTGTCGCGACCGTAGCCGCAGCCCACGTCGAGGATCGAGGGCCCGGCGCCGGCGCCCCCTTCGGCCGCGGCGACGGCGGGGCGCAGCCGGGCGACGGCGAGGCGAGCCAGCTCGCTGGGGCCGTCGCCCCACGGGCGCCCCTCCGCGGCGTATCGCGCCTCCCAGTAACGGGCCGCGGCGAAGATCGGCTCCGGGCTCACCCCTGGGTGAGGCGTCGCCACGCCTCCTGGTACTTCTCGGCCGTGCGCGCCACCACGTCGTCGGGGAGCGCCGGCCCCGGCGCCGTCTTGTCCCAGTCCAGCGTCTCCAGGTAGTCGCGCACGAACTGCTTGTCGTAGCTCGGCTGGCTGACCCCGGGGGCGTAGCCGTCGACCGGCCAGAAGCGCGACGAATCCGGCGTCATGACCTCGTCGATGAGGATCAGCTCGCCATCGAGGATGCCGAACTCGAACTTGGTGTCGGCGATGATGATCCCCCGCTCCAGCGCGTGGGCGGCGCCGTACGAATAGAGCTCGAGCGCCGCGTCGCGCACCCGGCCGGCCAGCTCAGGACCGATCAGGTCGACGGTCTTCTCGAACGAGATGTTCTCGTCGTGATCGCCGATGGCCGCCTTCGTCGAGGGCGTGAACAGCGGCTCCGGCAGCCGGCTCGCCTCCACCAACCCGCCGGGCAGCGGGATCTCGCAGACCGTCCCGGTCTTCTCGTACTCCTTGCGCCCCGAGCCGGTGAGGTAGCCGCGCACGATGGCTTCCACCGGCAGCGCCTCGGCCTTGTGCACGACGATCGAGCGGCCCGCCAGATGGCGGTGCGCGGCGTCACTGCTGAACGGCTCCGGGTCGACGACGTGGTTGGCGATGATCCCGCTCGTCTTGTCGAACCAGAAGTTGGCGATCTGGGTGAGCACCACGCCCTTGTCGGGGATCGGCGTCGGCAGGACGACGTCGAAGGCCGAAAGGCGGTCGCTGGTGACGATGAGCATCTCGTTGGGCGCGTACTCGTAGACGTCTCGCACCTTGCCGCGGGCGATGAGCTTCCAGGATGCCTCGTTGGACTCGAACAGCTCCGACATGTGCCTCAGTCTCCTTCCGTCCCGCCGGCAGAGCCGGCGATGAGATCGAGCAGCGCCCGCGCCGCGGCGAGCGGGCCGGCGCTCTCGGCGCCGGGCAGCCCGAGCTGCGTGCGCAGCTGCCCGACGTACACGCCGGCACTGAACGCGGCCGCGAACGTCCTGCGCGCCAGCTCCTCATGCTGACTCTGGCGCTGCGCCGGCCCGAAGGGGTTGGCGAAATACGTGTGCGTGAGGCCCGTCGAGGTCGTCGTGCCCTTGCTCATGGCGACGCCGGCGCGGAACACCGCCAGAGCCGCCTCCTCGTCGGCAAGGCGCTCCACCACCGGATGCGCGTCGTCGGCCGGCTCGTAGTTGTTGGCGTACAGCAGGTAGTCGACGGGGAAGCCGCGCAGCACGTCCTCGAGCGTGGTCACGGGCAGGACCACGCGGGCGTTGACCCGGTTGGGGCTCATGATGATCGACCGATCGAGCTGGCCGAACGCGTAACCCTGCCGCAGGTCGTCGAGGCGTACGAAGGCGCCGATCTCGGTGCCGTAGCCGAGCAGCCGACCGTCCGGCCCGACCTCGAGCGACCCCATGTCGTCGGCGACGATCCGCACCTCGCGGATGCGCTCGTCGCCGACCACCCGGAGCGCCTCGAGCGTCTCGCTCTTGCCGGTCGCGGTGTCGCCGACGAGAAGGATGCTGGCGGCGCTGCCGTCAGCCAGCACGAGCCGCGTGCAGGCGCCGTGGAACGGCATCACGCCGCGGTCCATGGCGGCGACATTGTGCAGGGTGAGGACCATCTTCTTCAGGTACCCGAAGTAGCCGAAGCGGTCGTCGAGCGGCACGGCGGCGACCAGGAGACGGCTCGCCACGTCATCGTAGAAGACAGTGGGCGGCTCGCCGAAGCGCGCCAGCGCCGCCGGCGGGACGCCGTACAGGTACACGGCGTCGGGGCCGGCGGCGATCTCCTCGTCGGAGGCGACCTCGAACAGGTTCGCGAGGCTCATGCCGAGGCCCATGAAGCGGCGGTGGAAGTAGACGAAGACCACGAGACGGCCGACGAGCGCCGGGTAGCAGAGCCACTGCTCGCGCTCCAGAGTGAGACCGTCGAGCGGGTTCTCGGTGACCTCGGCGAACTGCCCGCTGCGCGTGTTCATGGGCGGGTCGAGGAGCAGCGGCGGGTACATGAGCAGGTGCCGCACGAAGGGGATGCCGGCCAGCAGCTCGCGATAGCGAGCCGGAGCCGGCCAGCGCTGCCGCACCGCGTACACGCCGACCTCGGCGCCGGCCGCCACCTGGCGGTAGACGCGCGGCCGCCCGCCGGTGACGTTCTCCGCGACGTCGCGGTACAGCTCGCGCACGAGGCGGCCGAGCGTCTCCAGCGCCAGGCTGAAGCTGCGCAACGGGCGCTTGTCGCCCGCCGCGACGGGCGCCGCGGCGCGCACCACGAGGAAGCGATCCCAGCGCCGCCAGAAGTCGTAGAGGCCCTCCACGAACTCGTGCAGGGCCTCGCGGCGGGCCAGCAGGTCGCCAGGGGCGCCGGCGGTGGCGCTCACACGCTCCAGCGGGTTGTTGGCCAGGAGCCTGAGCAGGCCGAGGAGTGCTTCGCGGTCGCGGAGCCCGAGGTCGCCGAGCGGGGCGCGGTTGTGAGCCTCGAGATGGTCCACGTAGAGCTCCAGCACGCGGGCGAAGGAGGCGCTGTCCGCGAGCTCCTGCGTGGTGGCGCACACGGAGCCCTCGGCGTACATCACGGCCTGTCGTTCGTCGATGTCGAGTCGCAGCAGCGACATTCGCCTTCCTCCAACCGTTGCGGGCTCGCCCGGCGGCAGCACCCGGCGAGCCCGCAGAGTACCACAGGCCGGCGCCCCCGGGGAGGCTACGCGCCGCGGCGCCGGCGGCGCCTGACAGCCGGGGCCGGCCGCGTGCTCAGGCGGCGGCCACGTCGTGCTGCTCGGAGGCGCAGAAGGCGCACCTGCGGGCAGCCCTGGGGATCTCGCTCAGGCACTCGGGGCACGGCTTCGTCGTCGCCTCGGCGGGAGCCAGGCCGCGAGCCCGCCGCTCGGCATTCTTGTTCATCGGCACGACGATGATGAAGTAGATCGCCGCGGCGATGAGGATGAACAACACCAGTGCGTTGAGGAACGCACCGTAACGGAACTGGCTGCCGTTGCTGGTGAAGCTGAGGCCGGAGAAATCCGGCGTGCCGACGAGCGCCGCGATGATGGGCATGATGAGGTCGTCGATGAGCGACTTGACCACGGCGCCGAAGGCGGCGCCGATGACCACGGCAACGGCGAGGTCGACGACGTTGCCGCGCATGATGAAATCGCGGAATCCCCTGAGCAGTGGCCCTCCCTTGCCGCCTGACCTGTGGACCCCGGCGCGGCCCGCCTCGAGGCGCCGCGCCTGCACCGATCCTAGCGCTCCAAACACGCCGCGCCACACCTGCGAGGAGGCCGCGAGCGAGACCGACAGCCCCCGGGCCCTTGGAACGTGCGGGCCCGGCGGCCGCCCGGCTGTCCGTCGCTCGCGGCCGGGGCCGGCGGGCTTTCGCCCGCCGGCCCCGGCCTTGCGCCCACCTGCGAGTGGGAGTGGAACCGAGTGGGACGCGGTCAGCGAGCGTTCGCCCAGTTGTCGGCGGCGAAGCCCCAGTTGACGAGCTTCTCGAAGAACGCCTGCACGTAGCCGGGGCGCAGGTTCTGGTAGTCGAGGTAGTAGGCGTGCTCCCAGACGTCGACGACGAGGAGCGGCGTCACGCCCTGCGCGGCCGGCATCTCGGCGTTGGGGGTGCTCACGATCTTGAGGACGCCGTTGTCGGCCACGAGCCAGGCCCAGCCCGAGCCGAAGCGGCCCACGGCAGCCGCCTTGAAGTCCTCGACGAACTTCTCGTAGCTCCCGAAGGTGGTAGCGATCTCGTCGCCGAGGGCGCCGCCCGGCGCGCCGCCACCGCCCGGCTTCATGCCGTTCCAGAAGAAGGTGTGGTTCCACACCTGGGCGGCGTTGTTGAACACGGCCTGCTTGTCGGCCTTGCCGGCCACGGCCATGATCACGTCCTCGAGGCTCTTGCCCTCGAGCTCAGTGCCGGCGACCAGCTTGTTGAGCGTGTCGACGTAGGTCTTGTGGTGCTTGCCGTAGTGGAAGCTGATCGTCCTGGCCGAGTAGGCCGGCTCCAGCGCATCTTCGGCGTACGGCAGCGGGGGCAGTTCGAACGCCATCGTTCCTCCTCGTCGTCGGGGCTAGATCTCAACTTCGATGGCGCCGGCGGCGACGCGCACCGCGTACGTGTGCAGGTCGTGGACGCGCGTCTTCCACTGGAGGCGCTTCTCGAGCGTGAAGAACCGCTGGACGGGCTCCGGGATGGCACCCTCAGGGCCCATGTCGTGATCGATCGGCCAGCTCAGGTTCTTGCCGCTGCGGATATCGAACTGCCCGTTGTGCAGCGGCCAGGTGAGGATCCAGCCCTCCAGGGCACCCTGGTCGAGCGGGGCGTTCTGGTGGCCGCAGCGGCGGCTCACCGCATAGATTTCTCCGGCGCACTCGCAGAGGCAGATCTCGCGGTCGGCGGCACGGACGTACTTCATGCCGCCGGGGGCGATATCGTCGAGCTTCGCGACTTCACGCCACATGGTCGGCATCACCCCTCATCCGGCGGGAACTGAGGCAGGCTGTCCGGGTCGGTGACGTCCAGGTGGACGAACAGCCCGCACCAGCAGCGCCTCATGGCGTCGAAGTGCTTCCGGTGGAACGGGATGCAGGGGCAGACGATCTGCATGTCCTCGACCCGGTTCCCGGGGCGCATCTGGCAGGGGCAGTACGGCGCCCCGTGGTCCTGCTCGAGCTTGACCTCCTGCTCGAGAAGGAAGTCGGCGAGCTCCTCGTCGGGGGTGAACTTGAAGCCCAGGGGGCCGACCACGCGTTCGAACAGGTAGCGCAGGGATTCCTTGCGTGCTTCACTGCCCACGGCTCAGCCCCCCCAGCCTTTGAGGTGCTCCAGGAACTTGGACGGGTTGAACCCGACGATCACCTCGCCGTTGATGACCGTCACCGGGAAGCGGCGGCCGCCGCTGAGCTCGAAGGCCTTGTCGGCGGCGGCGTCCTGTTCGTCGCCCTCCAGCGTGTCGATGTCGATGGCCTCGAAGGCGATCTTGCTGTCGGTGAACCACTGCTTGGTCTTGCGGCACCACGGGCAGGTGGTCAGGGCATAGACGTGCACGTCGTCTTCGACCACGCTCATGCTCACCCTTCCCGCAGCTCGACGAGCACCTTGCCAGCCTCGACCTTGGTCGCATAGGTGGCGAGTCTGAGCTCAGGGGCGTCGAGGAACTCGCCACTGCGCACGTCGAAGCGCCAGTCGTGGCACGGGCACGTGAGGATGGCGCCCTCGAGCTTACCCCCTTCGAGGGGGCATGCCATGTGGGCGCACTTGTTGGCGACCGCGTACAGCTGTCCTTCGGCCCTCACGAGGAGCACGCCGAGGCCTTTGGGGTAGACCGGCACGTAGGCGCCGTCGCGCACTTTGCTGTCGTCGATGGTCGGGACCCATTGAGGTCCAGCCACTGCCCACCCCTTCCGCATCGATTGGAGCCTCAATCAGCGACCCGTGGGGCGGAGCCTGTCGCGCCGGCGCCAGGCCGGAGGGCGGCACCCGCCGCGTCACGGGTCGCTAGCGAAGTACCCGCGCCCCGCGGGGCGCAAACTGCGATCGTGAAAGCGAAGTCCCGGGCTACCAGCGCTCGTGATGCACGCGCGCGGCGTCGTAGCGGTCGGCGGGCGGCTTCTGCTCGGCCGGCCAGCCCACCGGCACGAGGGCGAAGGGCACGATCTCCTGAGAGACGCCGAGCAGGCGCCGGGCGCCGTCGACGCGCTCCGCCAGCGGGTGCACGCCGAGCCACACGGCGCCGAGGCCCAGCCGCGCCGCCGCGAGCAGGAGGTTCTCGGTGGCGGCGGCGCAGTCCTGCTCCCAGTACTGCGGCCAGCGCGCTCCGCCGGCGTCGCCGCAGACGAGGACGGCCAGCGGCGCCCGCGGCATCATCGCTGCGTACGGATGGAACTCAGGCACGGCGTCGAGCAGCGCCCGCGCGCGGATGACGACGAACTGCCAGGGCTGCTGGTTGCCGGCCGACGGCGCCGCCATGGCGGCGCGCAGCAGGTACTCCACGTGCTCCTCGCTCACCGGCGCATCGGTGTACTTGCGGATGCTGCGCCGGCTCAGGATGGGATCGTCCACGGTCACCTCGCGGGGGTCGGAACCAGGCGAGAGGCTAGCGGGGAGGCCAGACGGTGACAACCGGCGCGGCGGCCCGGCGGCCGCCTGCGGCCCGTCAGGCCGCCGGCCGCTGCCGGGCGGATCCGCTCGACCGCTTCCGTGGGCGAGCGCTCGCCGCTCGAGGGCGTCAGTCGGCCGGCGGCGTCGCGGCGTGGACCGTGATCGAGAACGCCGCCGCGTTCACGGACTCCCAGGGCCGTGCGTACGCGCCCTTCATGGTCGTCGTGCCCGCCCGCTCGACGCGCACCGTCCAGCGGCGCGCCCCGGCGACGCCCACGAGCTGCGGCCCGGAGGGCGACGACGACGGTTGATCGTACGCCTCTTCGAGGAGCCTGAGGCCCGGGCCGAGCCACATGGTCCACGCGTAGCCGGTGGAAGGGTTCTCCACCAGCGTCACCGTGACGAGAGCCCCGACGTCCGCCACGAGCTCGCCTGAGCTGTCCTTCTCCGTGAGGAACACGTGCGTCGGCGCCGGCGCGGGGCCGGTCGAGCCGCCGCAGGCGACGAGGCCGGCGGCCACGACAACGAGTGTGGCTAGGCTGAGCGCCCCTCGCCGAGTCGGGGCGAAGCCGCTCTGTCGCTTCCGGCGCGTCATGGATCCCTCCGATCCTCCAGCATGGCCCGAGTGC
This sequence comes from Thermoleophilia bacterium, assembly GCA_041648235.1. Classification (GTDB taxonomy): domain Bacteria; phylum Actinomycetota; class Thermoleophilia; order UBA2241; family UBA2241; genus CAIXSE01. The sequence goes on along the minus strand of JBAZPK010000005.1, from coordinate 8,731 downwards.
GTGCAGGGGTGACGCCCGGCGGCTGGCTCGGGTTCACCGTTTGTCTTGCGTTCACCACCCCGGTATCATCCCGTAAAGGGACCCTCCTTCTGGCCTTTTCCCGACCTCCCCCGTGGTGCTTCCATGGATGCTGCGCGTACCTCGTTCGATGTGATCGTGGTGGGGGCCGGCCCCGCCGGTATCTTCGCGGCCCTCGAGCTGGTGCGCCGGGATGGCCTGCGCGTAGCGCTCGTGGAGCGCGGCCCCGACATCAGCCGCCGCGCCTGCCCGGCGCGCAAGACGGGCATCTGCACGGGCTGCGAGCCCTGCGACATCACCTGCGGCTGGGGCGGCGCAGGGGCGTTCAGCGACGGCAAGCTCACGCTCAGCCCGGAGGTCGGCGGCTGGCTCGACCGCTTCGTGGCCCCAGGCCGGCTGCTCGAGCTCATCCAGTACGTGGACGGCATCTGGCTCGAGTACGGCGCCACCGACGAGGTCCACGGCGGCGGCAAGAAGGCCGACCGCATCCGCCGCCAGGCGCTGCTGCACGGGATGACGCTGGTGGCGGCACCGGTGCGCCACATGGGCACCGAGCGCTCCTACGACATCCTGACGCGCATGCGGGCGGAACTTGAGAAGTGCGTCACCGTGCGCACCGGGGTGATGGTCGAGCGCATCGTCACGGAGAAGAAGGCCGGAGAGAGCGACCTGCGCGCCACCGGCGTGGTGCTCGGCGACGGCACCAGGCTCAGCGCCGACGCCGTCATCGTGGCCCCCGGCCGTGAGGGCGCCGGCTGGCTGGTCGACGAGTGCCGGCGCCTGCACATCGGCATGCGCACCAACCCGGTGGACATCGGCGTCCGCGTCGAGGTGGCCGCGGCCATCATGGAGCCGCTCACCGACGCGCTCTACGAGAGCAAGCTGATCTACTACACGCCGAGCTTCGACGACCCGGTGCGCACCTTCTGCATGAACCCCTACGGCGAGGTCTCGATCGAGAATTACGGCGACGTGGTGACCGTCAACGGCCACAGCTACGCCGCCGCCAAGACCGACCGCACCAACTTCGCCCTGCTGGTGAGCACCGACTTCACCGAGCCCTTCGACGATCCCCTCGCCTACGGCAAGAGCATCGCCCGGCTCGCCAACCTCATCGGCAAGGGCATCATCGTGCAGCGCCTCGGTGACCTGCAGCAGGGGCAGCGTTCCACGGCCGAGCGTCTGCGCCGCGGTACGATCCAGCCCACCCTGCGCGGGGCCACCCCCGGCGACCTGGCCTTCGTGCTGCCTTACCGCCACCTGCGCGACATCCTCGACATGCTCGAGACGATGGACAAGCTCGCCCCGGGGGTGAACGGGCGCGACACGCTGCTGTACGGGGTCGAGGTCAAGTTCTACTCCGCTCGACCCGAGCTCGACGAAGGGCTGCAGACGCCCGTCAAGAACCTGTACGCCGTCGGCGACGGCGCCGGTGTCACCCGAGGCCTGATCCAGGCCTCGGCGGCCGGCGTGATCGCCGCGCGGAGCATCCTGAACGGCGGCCGGCCGGCCGCCTGACGAAGCAGGCGGCGGCCGGCCGGCCGCCGCGACGAACGGAGGGGACCGTGCCCGGTACCGTCGTAGTCGGCGCCCAGTGGGGCGACGAGGGCAAAGGCAAGATCACCGACCTGCTGGCCGAGAAGGCCGACGTCGTGGCGCGCTTCCAGGGCGGCAACAACGCCGGCCACACGATCGTGCGCGACGGCGAGGAGTTCAAGCTCCACCTGATCCCGTCGGGGATCCTCTACGAGGCCAAGACCTGCGTGATCGGCAACGGCGTCGTCATCGACCCGCACATCCTCTTCGGCGAGCTCGAGGCGCTCCGGGCGCGGGGTATCGGCGGCGAGAACCTGCGCATCAGCGGCAATGCCCACCTGATCATGCCGTACCATCTGCTGCTCGACGGCGCCAACGAGCAACAGCTCGGGAAGTTCAAGATCGGCACCACCGGGCGCGGCATCGGCCCCTGCTACGTGGACAAGTACACGCGCATCGGCATCCGCGTGCAGGACCTCCTGGACGAGAAGATCCTGCGCCGCAAGATCAGGACGGCGCTGCAGGAGAAGAACTTCCTGCTGCAGCGCTACGACATCGGCGTCCTCGACGCGGATCAGGTCACCGACGAGCTGCTCGGCTACCGGGAGCGCATGGAGCCGTTCATCTGCGACGCAAGCCTGCTCATCAACGAGGCTCTGGACCACGACAAGCACGTCCTCTTCGAAGGTGCCCAGGGCGCGCTGCTCGACATCGATTTCGGCACGTACCCCTTCGTCACGAGCAGCAACCCGATCGCCGGCGCGGCGTGCACCGGCGCCGGCGTCGGCCCCACCCGGATCGACCACGTGATCGGCGTCGCCAAGGCCTATACGACGCGCGTCGGCGAGGGCCCCTTCCCCACCGAGCTGTTCGATGAGACCGGCATCGCCATGCGCGACGTGGGCCACGAGTTCGGCACCACCACCGGGCGCGAGCGCCGCTGCGGCTGGCTCGACCTCGTGGCGCTCAGGTACGCCGTGCGCCTGAGCGGCATCACGCACCTGGCGCTCACCAAGCTCGACGTCCTCTCCGGGCTCCCGTCCCTCAAGGTCGGCACGCGCTACCGGGCCGGGCGCAAGGTCCTCGACGAGTTCCCCCTGCGCCAGACCGACTTCCACCACGCCAAGCCCCTCTACGAGGAGCTCCCCGGGTGGACAGAGGACATCCGCGCCTGCGAGACCTGGCAGGACCTGCCCCAGGCGGCGCGCGACTACGTGCAGTACATCGCCGAGTTCACCAAGACACGGGTGAAGTTCATCGCCGTCGGCCCCAGCCGCGACGAGACGATCATCCTGCCGCGCAGCATCGGCCGCGGCGGCGCCGTCTGAGGCTGGGGGCCGGGCGGCCGGCCGCCCGGCCCAAGTTCACGCCCGCGGGCGGGCACCCTCGCCACGGCGCCGTCGCCGTCGCCGTCGCCGGCGCCGTCAAGAGGATTGAAAGACTCCTGATCGTGGCAACGTATGCGCCATGGACCCGCGTCCGGGGAGGTCTCCCGGCATGACCGACGCCGCCATCAGCGTCGCAGGACTGGCCAAGCGCTTCGCCAAGGTCGCCGCCTTGTCCGGCATCGACTTCGAGGTGCCGGCCGGCACCGTTTTCGGCCTGCTCGGCCCGAACGGCGCCGGCAAGACCACCGCGGTGCGGGTGCTCGCCACGATCCTGCGGCCGGACGCGGGGCACGCCGAGGTGATGGGGTACGACGTCGTGCACGACGCCGCCGCGGTGCGCTTCCAGATCGGCCTCGCCGGGCAGAACGCGGCCGTCGACGCCAACCTCACCGGCCGCGAGAACCTGCGCCTGATCGGGACGCTCGCGCAGATGCCCCGCCGCGAGGTCGCGCCGAGGGCGGCGGAGCTGCTCGAGCGTTTCGACCTCAGCGGCGCGGCCGACCGCCCGGTGCGCACCTACTCGGGCGGGATGCGCCGCCGTCTCGACGTCGCGGCGGCGCTCGTCCGGCGCCCCCCGGTCCTCTTCCTCGACGAGCCCACCACCGGCCTCGACATACAGAGCCGCACGGAACTCTGGGCGGTGATCCGGGAGCTCGTGGCCGGCGGCTCGACCGTCCTGCTCACGACGCAGTATCTGGAGGAAGCAGACCGCCTGGCGGACCGCATCGCCGTCGTGGACCAGGGCCGCATCGTCGCCGACGACACCGCGAAGGGGCTCAAGGACCAGGTGGCGAGCACCGTGATCGAGATCGGCATGGAAGACGAGGAGCTGGCCGGCCAGGCGGAGGCAGCGCTGGCGCGCTTCTCAGCCCTGCGCCCCGAGCGCGACGGCACGCTGATCCGCATCGCGTCCAACGACAGCTCGAAGGTCCTCATGGACGCGCTCCGCCGGCTCGACGCCGAATCACTGACGCCGGCCACGCTGACCGTGCGCGAGCCCACGCTCGACGACGCCTTCCTCGCCCTCACCGGCAAGCGTTGCGACGACTGCCTGCGCGCCGAGCCCGAGACGCGGGCTGCGGCCGTCTCCGGGGCCCAGGCGAGCGAGAGGTCGGCGGCGTGAGTACGGCCCTGCATCCCGTCGGCGCCGCGGAGATGCGCCGGCACCGGTTCGCCGGGGCGGCGCGCGACACCTTCGCGATCACGCGCCGTAACCTGATCACGTACCGGCGCGTGCCGGCGCTGCTCGTGTTCACGCTCATCGAGCCGGTCATCTTCGTGCTCCTCTTCCGCTACGTCTTCGGCGGCGCCATCGCGGTTCCGGGGAACATCACCTACGTGGACTACCTGATGCCCGGCATCTTCGTGCAGACCGTCGTCTTCGGAGCCACCAACACCGCGATCGGCCTGTCGACTGACGTGCAGAGCGGCCTGCTCGAACGCTTTCGCTCCCTGCCGATGGCCCGTTCGGCGGTGCTGACCGGCCGCACTTTCGCCGATCTGGGGCGCAACGTGCTGGTCGTAGCGCTCATGGCCGTCGTGGGCTTCGCGGTCGGCTTTCGGGTGCACACCGACGCCGCCCTCTTCCTGGCCGGCGTCGCACTGGTGCTGCTCTTCGCCTACGTCTTCTCGTGGGTGTTCGCCACCGTCGGCCTGCTGATCGGCGACCCGGAAAGCGCTCAGGCGGCGACCTTCCCCATACTGGTCCCGCTGGTGTTCGCCTCGTCGGCCTTCGTCCCCGTGAGCACTATGCCGTCGTGGCTGCAGGCTTTCGCCGAGCACCAGCCCGTCTCGGCGGCGGCCTCGGCCGTCCGGGCCCTCATGCTCGGGGGTCCGACCGCCTCCCTCGTGCTGCAGACGTTGGCCTGGTGCACCGGCCTCATCCTGATCTTCGCGCCGTTCGCCGTGTGGGTGTACCGGCGCAAGGTCTAGGCCCGCGACTCGCGGCCGCGCCTGCCGGCCGCCGCTCCCCGCCACCGCCGTCTCCAGGGGCAGGGCTCGCCGCGGGGGCTTCCGACGAGCCGCCCGGGTCAGAACGCCTCGACAGTCACCTGGCTGGCGCCGCCGGTGAAGTGGATCTCGTAGCGGTCGGTGGCCTCAGCGAACCCGGCCGAGCCGAGCACGGTGCGGCCGCCGATGGCGCCGAGCCGCTGGTCGTCGAAGACGAGCTGGCTCGCGCCGCCGCTCACCTCCGCGCGAGCCTCGCTGCCCTTGGGGCGGCGAAGGACGACCTTGCTGGCGCCGCCCGAGATGCGCACCGGCACCGTGCCGACGGGCGCCGGCAGCGTGACCTCGATGTCGCTGGCGCCGCCGCCGACCTCGAGGCGGGTGAGGCGCAGAGAACGCAGGTCGGCGGTGAGCTTCCACATGCCGCCGCGCAGCGAGATGTCCCACGGCACGGCGGTCGAGAGGGCGAACTCCGCAGACTGGGCGCGCCAGTCGAAGGGACGAAAACGGCGGCGCTGCTGCACGGTGACCGTGCCGCCGCTCACCTTGATCTCCGGGGCCGGGCCCTCGAAGCTCGCCCGGTACAGATCAGGGAGAGATGGGTCGCCGCTCAGCTTCACCCTCGCGGCGCCCTTTGTGAACTCGAGGCGCCCCGCGGCGACGCCCTTGATCGGGGCGCGGCTCTGGCGCTCCTCCGTCGCGCCGGGCTCGGGTGGCACGCCGCCGGCGCCGGGCGCCGCCCCGACGGTGAGGGCGGCGATCTGCGCCTCATACACGCCGCGCACGCCTCGCAGGTAGTCGCGGATCACGGTGAGCTCTTCGGCGCTGCGCCCGTCCAGGGCGCGCCGTGTGGCGAGCTCGACTTCACCTTGGACGCGGGCGCCGATCTCGCGCGTCGCGACCGTGGAGACGACGAGGACGCGGCGGCGGTCGGCCGGGTCGGCGACCCGGTTCGCGTACCCGCCGCGCTCGAGGCGGTCGAGCACCGTGGTGATCGCGCCCGGCGTGAGGCCGCTCTCGTCCGCCAGCTCGCCGGCGGTGACACGCCCGCGCCGGTAGAGGATGCCGAGGCAACGAAGGTCGGTGCGGTTGAGGCCGAATCGAAGAGCGACCGCCTCGTCGAGCTGGTCGCCGGCACGGCGCAGCTCGTCCAGCTCGGCGCTCAGCTCATCGATGAGTGCGAAGCCCTGGTCTTCGTCCTTCTTCATCTCTCCTCCAGGCGGTCGGCGGGAACACTCCCAGCGGGGTGCGGCTCGCACCGTGGTTTCATTCACGCCAGATATGGTACCACAGAAATATAATTGGACCATCTAACAATCAGACACCTACACTTACCCCGCTTCAGGGATGACGAGCCCCGCCAAGACGGCGCCGGGCGGCGTGAAGGGATGGAAGCTATGGACAACGCGATCGAAGCTCGCGGTCTGGTGAAGACCTACCGTGGAGACGTGCGCGCCCTCGACGGGGTGAGCCTCGCCGCGGCGCCGGGCACTGTCTTCGGCCTCCTGGGGCCAAACGGCGCCGGCAAGTCGACGACGGTCAAGATCCTGACGACGCTGTCGCGCCCCAACGCCGGTGAGGCCTCCGTAGCCGGCTTTGACGTCGTGCGGCAGCCGGCCAAGGTGCGCCTCGCGATCGGCGCCGTCGCCCAGAAGTCTGGCCTGGACCCGCAGATGACAGGCCGTGAGAACCTCATTCTGCAGGGCCGCGTCTACGGCATGCGCGGCGCCGCCCTCGGCTCACGCGCCCAGGAGCTTCTCGACCGGTTCGGGCTCGGCGACGCCGCCGGCCGCACGGTGCGCACCTACTCCGGCGGCATGCAGCGCAAGCTGGACGTAGCCGTCGGGCTGATGCACCGGCCGCAGGTGCTCTTCCTCGACGAGCCGACTACCGGCCTCGACCCGGAGGCCCGCGTGGACATGTGGCACGAGATCCGGCGCCTGGCCGGCGAGGAGGGCCTCACCATCCTCCTCACCACGCACTACCTGGAGGAGGCCGACGGCCTGGCCCATCGCCTGGCGATCGTCGACCGCGGCAAGGTGGTGGCCACGGGAACCCCGGACGAGCTCAAGGGCGAGCTGCGCGGCGACGCGATCGCCGTCGACCTTGAGGGCGAGCCGCTCGACGGCGAGGTCCGCCGCGCCATCGCTCGCGTGCCCGAGCTCTACGACGTCGCCGTGGAGGCCCGGGCGCTGCGCGCCCGGGCCGACAACGGCGCCCGCGCTGTGCCGGCCGTGCTGGCCGCCCTCGAAGCCGAGGGCGTCAAGGTCGCCTCGGTGACCGTCTCGAGGCCCTCGCTCGACGACGTGTACCTGCGCTACGCCGGACGCGCCTTCAACGAGGCCGACAAGGAGGCAAAGACATGACGACCGCAGTGTCGGACACCTGGTTCATGACCCAGCGTCACCTCCGGAACCTCTTCCGCCAGCCGGCCTGGATCCTCATCTCGCTGGTCCAGCCCGTCGTCTGGCTGCTGCTCTACGGCGCCCTGTTCCGCAGGATCGTCGAGATCCCCGGGTTCGGTGCCGGGAGCTACATCGACTTCCTGACGCCCGGCATCGTCGTGATGACCTGCCTGTTCGGCGCCGGCTGGAGCGGCATGGGGCTCATCGACGACCTCAACCGGGGTGTCGTCGACCGGTTCCTCGTCAGCCCGGCGAGCCGCGGCTCGCTCATCGCCGGGCGGCTCGTCCAGGGCGCGCTCGTCGGCATGATCCAGTCGGCGATCATCGTCGTGCTCGGCCTGCTGGTCGGGGCGGACTACCCCGGCGGCATCGGCGGCATCGTGGCGCTGACCATCTGCGCGGTCTTGCTCGGCACGGGCGTCGGCGCGCTCAGCAACGGTATCGCCCTGCTGTCGCGCCGCGAGGAGACGATGATCGCGGTCAGCAACTTCGTGCTGCTGCCGCTGACCTTCCTGAGCTCGGTGTTCATGGCCCAGACGCTGATGCCGGGCTGGATGCAGAGCGTGGCGAAGTACAACCCGGTCGACTGGGCGGTGCAGGCCGGGCGCGAAGGTCTCGCCTCCGGCCCGGACTGGGCCCTGGTCTTCAGCCGCATGGGCTGGCTGCTGGTCTTCACCGTCGTCTGCACGTGGCTGGCGACGCGCGCCTTCCGCGTCTACCAGAAGTCGATCTGACGGGCAGGGCGGCGGCTGCTCACAGCTCGTTCTCAGGCGGCTCTCACGGCGCTCTCAAGCACGCCGGGTACCCTCGCAACCACTCTGGGAGAAACGCAGGACAGTGCAAGGGAGGACCAATGACGCGCAGAGCGTGGATCGTGATCATCGTCAGCGTCGCGGTGGCGGCCACCGCCGCGGTGGTGGGCATCGTCGCCATCGCCAGCGGCCACGAGTCGGTGGCGGCGGCCGGGCCGCGGGCGACGTTGGAACAGCTCGACGGCCCGGGCGGCATGTTCGGGTACGGCGACCGCCTCGGCTCGGGCCCCCTGGTCGGGCGCGTGGGCGACGACGGCTGGCTGGCCGTCTTCGGGCTGCCGTGGCTCGCCGCCGGGCTGCTGATCGGCCTGGGAACAAGCCTGCTGGCCTGGCAGCCGTGGAAGCGGCCGCGGGCCGCGGCGGCGGCGATGGCCGCCGCCCCGATCGCCGGGGCGCCGCTCGCCGACGTCACGACGCCGGCCGAACCCTGGGCACAGTGGCACCGCGACGCGCACGCCGCCGAGACGCGAGCGGAGCGTCCTCCGGCCGCCGCCGAAGCGTCGGCCGCCGCACCACTCGAGACGCCGGCTCCGACGCTTCCCTCCCTGGAGGCGGCGTCCACCGGGGCCCCGACAGAGCCGGGATCGCCGGCAGACGCCGCCGCGCCCGGCGACGGCGAACCCGC
>JBAZPK010000004.1:0-41849 GCA_041648235.1 Thermoleophilia bacterium | reverse complement strand
CCTGGAAGCCGAGCGCCGCGGCCGGGCCGAGGCGTTCGGCGGCCGCCGCCGCGGTATCGGCCAGCAGGTCGGCGCCCTGCGCCCTTACGAGCTCGAAGCCGTCGACCTCCTCGTGCACCTGCTCCCAGAAGCGCGAATCGGTGCAGAGAAGAGCGGCATCGCGCCCGACGAGCAGCGTCGTATCCTCGCCGCGGAAGCCCGAGAGGTAGCGGACATCGGTGGGGTCGGAGACGATGACGCCGTCGAGCTTGAGCTCCTCGAGGAGCGCCCGGCAGCGCGTGAGGCGGTCGTTCATCGGGCACCGCCGGCGGCGACGATGTCGGCGAGGGCCGAGAGCGCCTCCACGTACCCCCGCGGCCCCCGGCCGCTGACCCGCACCGTGGCGAGATCGGCGATCACGGAATGGCGGCGCCACTCCTCGCGCTCTTCGACGGCCGAGAGGTGCACCTCCGCCACGGGAGCGTCGACCAGCTCCAGCGCGTCGCGTAAGGCGTAGCTGTAATGCGTCCAGGCGCCGGGGTTGATGATCACGGCCGCGGCGCCCTCGCGGGCGATCTCGTGCAGCTTCTCCACCAGATCGCCCTCGTGGTTGGTCTGGAAGCAGCGCACGCGGAGCCCCCGCAGCGCCGCCTCCTCGGTCACCAGGCCCTCGAGCTCCTGCAGGGTCAGGCGTCCATAGTGCCCGGGGTCGCGGCTACCCAGCATGTCGAGGTTGACGCCGTGCAGCAGCCACACGGTCGTCAGTGCGTCGTCAGCCACTCCACCACCTCCCGCTCGAGCTCCGCAGGCACCCGCACGTCCAGCCGCGGACGGCCGATGGCGTCCAGCAGCACGTAGCCCACGCCCTCGGCGCCGGCCTTCTTGTCGCGGCGGATGTGTGCGCAGACGTCGTCCACGGGGACCGCGTCGAGGCGGCGCGGCAGCCCGAGGCCGTCCAGCAGCGCCTCGCCGCGGTCGGCGTCGGCCCGCGAGAGCCCGCAGAGGCGCCCCGAGAGCCGCAGCACGGCGCGCAGGCCCAGGGCGACGGCCTCGCCGTGCGAGAACCGCGACAGGGCCGTCGCGGTCTCGATGGCGTGCCCGACCGTGTGCCCCAGGTTGAGCACCGCCCGCCCCCCGGCCTCCTCGCGCTCGTCCTCGGCCACCACGGCCAACTTGAGGGCGGCGCAGTCGCGCACCAGGCGCTGGCTCAGGCGCTCGGCGGTCAGCGGCGCGGCGGCCAGCCGCTCGGCCCCGGCGAGCAGGTGGCCGCCGGCCAGCAACGCGTACTTGGCCACCTCGGCCGCGCCGCTGCGAAGTTCTCGCGCCGGCAACGTGCCCAGCGTCAGGAGGTCCATGAACACCAACCGCGGCTGATAGAAGGTGCCCACGTAGTTCTTGGCGCCGCGAAAGTCGACCGCCACCTTGCCGCCCAGGGCCGCGTCCACCTGGGCGAGGAGCGTGGTGGGCACCTGCGCCAGGCGCACGCCACGCTGGAAGGTGGCGGCGACGTGGCCGAAGAGGTCGCCGACGACGCCGCCGCCGAGGGCGAGCACGGTGTCGTTGCGCCGCAGTCCGCGATCGTGCAACACGCCGTACAGCTCCTCCGCCCGAGCCAGGCTCTTCTCGCGCTCCCCCGCCGGGATCACGAGCTCCGAGACGGCGAAGCCAGCCGCCCGGAGGCCTTCGCAGACCGCCGCGAGGTACAGGGGCGCGACGTGCTCGTCGCAGCCTACGGCCACTTGACCACCGGGGCAGCAGCGCGCCAGAGCCGGCCCCAGCTCGCCAAGGCAGTCGCGGCCGATGAGCACGTCGTAGTCCCGCGACCGGGTGTGCGCCCGCAGCCGCTTCACGACGAGCTCGCCGAGCCGCCCTGCGCGGCCGCCGCGGCACGCGTGCCCGCCGCCACGGCGGCGACCTCGGCGGCGACCTCGACGAGCGGGCGGCCGCCGTCGTTGACCACCGTGGCCGTCGCGACCTGCGCGTAGAGCGCGGCGCGCTCGGCGTAGAGGCGCCGGAATGAGGCCTCGTCGCGTGCCAGCGGGCGCAGGCCCGAGGCCTCCGCGCACACGCGCCCCCACAGGACCTCGACCGGCGCCGTGAGCCAAGCGACGTGCGGCAGGCGCGCCAGCGCCTCGCGCACGTCGCCGCTCAGCACCGCGCCGCCCCCGAGGGCCAGCACGCAGGGCGCCGTCAACGCCTGGCCGAGGGCCGCGACGGCGACGTCACGCTCCCGCCGGCGAAACGCGTGCTCCCCGTGCACCGCGAACTGTTCGGCAATGGGCCCATGGGCCCTCTCGAGAAGCGCATCGACATCGACGAAGGGCACGGCGAGCACGCCGGCGGCGAGCCTGCCCACGGCGCTCTTGCCGGAGGCCATGAAGCCCACGAGCGCCACGGCGCCCACGGCGCCGGCCTGCCGATCGCCCGTCATCGCGCTCACCGGCGGCGGCAAGACTCGCGATGCGCCCGGGCGGCGGCCGCCAGCTCGGCCACCGTGACGCCGCCGAAGCGCTCGAGGGCCGCGTCGGCCAGGGCCAGGGCGACCACCGCTTCGAGTACCACGCCTGCGGCCGGCACCGCGCAGACGTCCGAGCGTTCGAAACGCGAGTCGACGGCGCGGTGCGTGCCCAGCTCGACGCTCGCCAGGGGGCTTCGCAAGGTCGCGATCGGCTTCATCGCGGCACGCAGCACGATCGTGGCGCCGGTGGAGATGCCGCCCTCGAGGCCGCCGGCGTTGTTGCTCGCCCGCGAGTAGCCGCCGGCCTCATCGTGGCCCAGCGGGTCGTGCACGCGGCTCCCGGGCAGGGCGGCGGCGGCAAACCCGAGGCCGAACTCCACGCCCCTGATGGCCGGCACGCTCAGCACGGCGGCGGCCAGCACACTCTGCAGCCGGCGGTCGCCCTGCACGTAGGTCCCGACGCCCGCCGGGTACCCGAAGGCCAGCACCTCGACGACGCCCCCCAGAGTGTCGCCGGCAGACGCGGCGGCGTCGATGGCGCCGCACATGCGCGTGCCGGCGGCCGGGTCGGCGCAGCGCACCGGGTCGGCCTCGACGCGTGGTACGTCCTCCAGAGCGAGCCCGACGGCAGAGCGCTCGCCACCGATGGCGACCACGTGGCTGACGACCGTGCAGCCGAGCGTCTCGAGCAGCAGCTTGGCGACCGCCCCGCAGGCGACCCGCACCGCCGTCTCGCGGGCGCTGGCGCGCTCGATGACGTCGCGGATATCCTCGAGCCCGTAGAGCAGCGCCCCGCCCAGATCGGCGTGGCCCGGGCGCGGCACTCGGACCGGCTCGGCCGGCGCGACCCCCTCGGCGAGCGCGGCCACCGCAAGTACCTCGCCCCAATTGCCGGCGTCGCGGTTGGCGACCGCCAGGGCGATGGGCGCCCCCGTGGTCCGCCCGTAACGGACGCCGCCGAGGATCTCGGCGTGATCCTGCTCGATGGCCTGGCGCGCACCGCGGCCGTGGCCGCCCTGTCGCCGCCCCAGCTCGGCGTCGATGCGCGCCGCGTCCACCGGCAAGCCGGCCGGGCAGCCTTCCAGTACGGCCGTCAATTGACGGCCGTGCGACTCCCCGGCGGTGAGGTAACGGAGGCGGCTCATGGCTCTACCATACCGGGCGGCTCCACTCGTGAAAAGTGCCGCCCGGCCGGCGCCTCGGGCGCCGGAAACGCGACGGGGCGGCCTGCGGCCGCCCCGTCGTCGCGACTTCCCGGCAGCCAAGCCTCACTTCACGACGACCTGACCGGCGCGCAGCGTCAGTGTCTGATCGCCGTGCATGATGGTGACCGTCTGGGCGCCGACGTTGATGGCGAGGATCTTGATCTGCCCCCAGCCCGTGTCGAACTCGTCGCCGACCGCCTTGTCGGCGTAGGTCTTGCCGTCGATCTCGAGGGTGGCCTGAGGCGTTCCGTTCTGGCTCGTGACGCTGAGCACGGAGATGCTGTGCCCGCTCACCCCCCCGGACGACGAGTCGCCGATCTTGGTGACCTTGAGGGTGAACGTGTCGCCGTTCTCGAGCGTGGCCTGGACGCTCTCGCCGAGGTTCACGGCGATCGAGCTGTCTCCGTTCTCGAGCGTGCCGGAGATGACTCCGAAGGTGACGTCTCCGCTTGTGATCGCGCTGATCGTGAAGACGGAGTCGGAGGCCGGGACCTTGTCGCCCTTGACCACCGAGTAGGAGGTCCCATTGACGAGGACGGTAGCTTTCAGCGTCGTCGCGCCCGTACCACCTGTGCCGCCGGTACCGGTGTTCGACGAGGCCAGCGGGATGAAGGGGTCCTTGCTCGCGAACTTGTCGAGCAGCGGCTCCTGCTTGGCTGGGTCAGCGGCCAGCGGGTCTTCGGCCGTCGTGCCGGTATCACCGAGGATGTCGACGGATGCCTGCGCCGGAGAGGCGCTCTGCACGCGGCTCGCGGCCGGAGAGTCGCTCTGAGCGACGGCCACCGCCAAGGCCAACGCGGCCCCCACGATGAGAGCGAAGACGACATAGGTCAGCGTACGCCTGCCGTTGCTCACTGGGCACCTCCCGTCGTCGCCGCGGTGCCGCTGCCCGTGCCGCCACCCCAGAGGTACGCGTTGAGCGTGATGGCGACGGTGAGCGGTGGCGTGGTCGTGGTCGTGGTGGAGGAAGTGCCGCCGTTGAGGCTCACGCTGGCGACCTGCAGCAGCCTCCCCGTGACCCGGAAGCCCGCGTTACGGAAGGCGACGTAGCTCTCGAGGCGGTACAGGAAGTCCTCCACGTCGAAGAAACGCCCCGTGACCGAGAGGTTGACGGTCTGGATGCCGAACGGCGTCCCCGGTTGCCCCTGCCCACGTCCGATGCTCATCAGATCCACGCCGGACGCGTCGGCCGTCTTGGTGAGCTCGACGATGAGCGACGGGATGCCCTCACTGGTCGGCAGCATCTTGCCGAGACGGACGATCTCGGCCCGTGACTGCGGCGCGGTCTTCTTGTACGACTCGAGACGAACGACCTCTTGGCGGGCGGTGTCCAGGGTGACCTGGGCCGCCTGCACCTGGGCGTCGAGGTCGCTGATCTCGGTGCGCGTGGGGTTGAACAGCAGGAAGTACCAGGCGACGATGAGGACGGCCGCGACGATCGCCGTGATGATGTAGACCTCTTTGCCGCGCGCTTTCATGGTGCGCCCCCCGCCTGAAGCACCGTCGGCGGCGGCGCGCTGAGATAGGGCCGCAGCGACGCCGTCACGGTGAAGGCGACGGTCGCCGGCGCAGTCGCGGTGGTGCCGCTGCCCGCCGAGCCGGACGACGTCGCGAGCTGGATGTTGGTGAGCTGCGGGATGAGGCCGAGCCGCGTCATGAACTCGGCCACGTCCTTGTGCGAGTACGTGGTACCGGCGAACGTGACGTCATTCGACGCGGCGCCCACCGGAGCCGCCGCGGCGCCGGGCAGCAGGGCCGCCGGCACCGCGCAGGTGAGGCTCTGGAGGCGGACGTTCTCGGGGATCACCAGGCTGACCTCCTCGAGCACCGTCGACCACGGCACCCGCGCGGCGTAGATGGTCCGCGCGGTGGTGGTCATCGCGGTACGCGTGGCCTGGAGGTCGGCGTACGGCTGAAGCGCCGCCGCCTGTGCCTGCACGGTCTGGATCTGTGCGTTGAGCTGGTCGAGCTGGCTCTGCTTGTCGTTGACCTGGCCGTTCTGCTGCACGTAGACGAGCCCGAGGACGACGACGACGGCCACCAGGACGAGGATCGCGTACAGGAGCCCTCGCTCACGCGACGCCTTGGCGCGCGCATCAGGTGGCAGGAGGTTCATGCGCTTCATGGCTGCCTACTCCTCGTCGTCCAGCGCCAGGCCAAGCGCGATCGCGAGTCTCGGCGACATCGCCTCGAGCTCCGGTTGAGCGAACTTCGACTTGTTCTCGCCAACGTGTTGCAGGGGGTTGCCGAGCCGCGCTTCGAGGTGGAGCGCCTGCGACAGGTAGTCGCACATGTTGCGCGTGAGGGCGCCCTCGCCGCTCAGCAGCAGGCTCGTGATCTGCCCTTCGTGTTCTTGCGAGTGATAGTAGTCGATGGAGCGCCGGATCTCGTCGGCGAAGGCCTCGCAACTCGCGTCGAACACCTCGTGGATCTCGCTCACCGTGCTCGACTCGAGATCGCCGACGGCAGGGTCGCTGCCCGTGACGCCGACGTTGAGCCGCAGCAGGTCGGCCTCGTCGTGCGACAGGCCGCGATTGGCCATCAGCGACTGGACGAGCGCCTCGCAGCCGAGGTTGACGACGCGGGTGAAATGCGGAAGGTCGCGCACGGCGACGACGAGGTTGGTGATCCCGGAACCGATGTTGACGAGAGCGGTGGCCTCGGTAGCACCGACGGCGCCCTGGTCGACGAACGCCACCGGCGGGGCCACCGAGCGCATGAGGGCGAACGCCTGGAGGTCGATGCCCTCGACCGCCAGGCCCGCCTTGCGCACGGCGTCCATGAACTGCTGGATCATGTCCCGCTGCGCAGCGACGATGAGGACCTTCTGCTTGCCGCCGCCCTCGCCACCCGCGGTCGTGCCCAGCACCTGGTAGTCGAGGATGGCGTCGGCGATCGGGATGGGGATCGCCTCCTGCGCCTGGAACTCGATGGCCGCGCGCAGTTCTTTGGGGTCGATGAGGGGGAACTCCATGGTGCGCACGACGATCTTCTGGTTCGCGACCCCGAGCGACACCTTCTTGCCGGTGAAACCGCTCTCCCTCCAGAAGGACTTGATCTCGGCGGCGAGCCCGTCGACGTCGACGACCTCGCCTTCGAAGACCAGGCCCTCGGGGAGAGCTCGCACGGCGGCCGAGTGGAGCGTACAGGCCCCGCGCCCACCCTTGACCTGGGCGCCGGCGATAGACGATTGTTCCAGATCGATTCCGACACGCATCGAGTTCTTGGCCATACTCGCCTCTCCGCTAGCCTCGCCGCTCTCTAGCGGCGTTGTCGGCAGCCTTGCCCCATTCCTTTAGGCGCAGAGTAGTTCGACGACCCCACCGGCCGAACCTGCCCCTCGAGCCCGGGGGCCATTCTCTCACAGGTGCCCCAACGTAGTACACAATTCCAGGTGCTGGCTTCGCGCGGCGCCGGCGATTCCCTGCGTTCACGGCCCATCCAACGTGACGGCCACAGGGCGCGACACCCCGGCGAGGGGGCGTAGGCGCCAGTCGGCCGAGGTGGCAACGCTCGTCGACTCGCTCACGAGGAGGCGCCGAGCGTGCAGATGGCCCTCGACCCGGAGTGGACCGGCCACCTCCAGCATGCCGGTGCAGAGCAGGAGGCCGGTGAGCGCGGTCTCCGTGCCTGCCCGGCCGACCACAGCGTCGCCGACGAGCACCACCACGAGGGGGCAGGCCACGGGTGGCCGGACTCCCACGACGAGGAGCTCCCGGCCGCCCGAGGGCGCGACCAGCACCACGAACCCAGCCTGGTCGGCGGCCGCCGAAGGGCTTCCGGGCGGCCGCTCGGGCAGCCGCGAAAGGTCGAGGACGCCGTCGCTCAGGGCCTCACCGGGGTCGACGGCACGCTCGCGCAGCGCCGTGATGAACGTCGGGTCGGGGCCGGCGACGAGCGACAGCACGCCGTCGCGTGTGGTGTGGGTGTCGGTGTCGGCCGGGTATGCGGGCACCCCCGACGGGTCATGGATCTCCGCGCCCGCCGCCCAGATGGACCCCAGAGCGTGGACCGCGGCCAGGGGCCACACCTCGCCGTGCACGGCGTCGGCGGCCGGCTCGGGCGCACCGCTGGCACCCGCCGGGAGCAGGAACCGCACCCATTCCCGGCCGCGCACCGAGCCTCCGCAGTAGAGCCCGCCGCCGCCGACCGTAAGAGCCGCGCGGACGTCGGCGTCGGCTTCGACCGTGACGCCCTGGGCGAAGGGCTCGGGGCGCAGCTCGACCAGTGCCCCGAGGCGGGCGCGAGCGGTGCCGGAAGCCGCTGAGAGAGCCAGGTCGACGCCGGGCCACCGGTCGCCAGGCTGCGGCTGTGCCGGCTCCCACGCGGCGGCCCACGAGTCGGGAGCGCCCGAGGCGCCCGGATCGGGAAGCCGGCCCGCCGACACCGAGGGCTGCCAGCGCAGCCGCGTACAGGCCTCATCGAGAGCGTGCCGCAGGGTGGCGCGCGCCCGGAGCTGCCCGTCGTCGCTGGCGACGACGGAATGCCGGGCGCTCACGGCCGCCACGCACGTTGCGGCCAGCAGCGCCGCCAGGGCGGTGATGACCAGCGCAGCCAGCAACGCGTAGCCGTCGCAGCGACGAGCTCTCACGCCCCCGCCCCCATCAGCACCACGTCATACGCCGCCGAGGACGAGGCTCGACCGACTGTGACCTCCACGGTGACGCGCAGGCGCGCCACGCGTCGTGTCCAGCCGCCCCCCTGCAACTCTTCGGCGGTGAGGGCTCGACCGAGCGCATCCAGGTACTCGACACGGAAGTCGGCGACGTGATCCGCCAGGTAGGTGCCCGGAGCATTGCGCCACAGCACTCCCCGGGCGGGGTCCCAGACGATCTGCACCGTCTCGTCCGCCTCCCCCCTATGGCGGTGAAGGAGGCGAAGCGACCGCTGGGCCGGCACGCCTCCCGGAGGGGGCAAAAGGGCCGTGGCGAGCTGCAGGTCGGCCCCGACGGCGCGCACCGCGGCGGCGGCCACCGTCGCCGCCTGCCCGCGGGCGTGCGCCGCGCGCGAGGCCTCGGCCGCGGTCCAAAGCCACGACCAGGCGCCGGCCAGGGTGATCGTGGCCACGGTGAGCGCGACGAGCAGCTCCACGAGCGTCACGCCGCCGGCGTGCCGGTCACGCGCCACCGGAGCCCCCGGTCCCGGCGCCGGGCGAGGGCTCCACCTCGAGGCGCAGGGCGCCCAGGAGAAGCTCGGCTGTGACCTCGCGGCGTCCGTCGGTAGCCGCGAGCCTGATGCTCAGGCACGCGGCCGGCGGCGCAGCGGTACCCCAGGCGGTCCAGCCGGCGAGTCGCTCGGGAGGCAGGGGGACGTACCCGCCCGGATCCGCGCGCACGAATCTGGC
The DNA here is from genome assembly GCA_041648235.1 of Thermoleophilia bacterium. Classification (GTDB taxonomy): domain Bacteria; phylum Actinomycetota; class Thermoleophilia; order UBA2241; family UBA2241; genus CAIXSE01. Next base: position 32,863 of record JBAZPK010000004.1, on the reverse strand, counting down.
CGTGCACACCAGCACCACCTCGCCGATTCGAGCTCTGGTGACGAACGCACCAGGCGGACCCTGGGAGGCGTCGGCAGTGTAGTAGGCCGACTCGCCATTGAGAGTCGTGACAGCGTGCGGGAAGACCGCCGCGACAAGGCATGACGGCTCGGCGCCCGGGACGGGCTGGGGACCGGACCCGACTGGCGACACGAAGTACGGCAGCGCAGTGAGGCGCTGCTGCTCCGCGGCCAGGAGCGCGACGAGGCGCTCGTGACCGGCCAGCCGAGCCTCGGCCCGTTGGGCCTGCGTGATCGTCAGGGTGACGGCAGTGCACGTCAAGAGCAGGATGACCGCGGCCACCGTGACCTCGACGAGCGAGAATCCGGGCTGCCGCGAGCTCACACGCATCGCACGCACCCCGACAGCTGGACGATCACCGTATGCCCGGAGGCCGCTCCGCCGACGACGAACCGGCCGGCACGAGGGCTCGCGGCCCCGGGCAGGCTGGGCCAGCCGCGGGGCCCGAACTCGAGCGTGCCGGCAGGGTAGTTGCTGCTCACATCGGCACCAAGCTCACCGTGCGCGACCTGGCGCTCCGTTCCGTCGGCGACCTCGGTGAGGCAGTAGTCGCCGTCCGGCCCCACGACCACCCGGACCGCACACAAGCGGGCCTGCGCCTGCGCTTGAGCGCAGCGCAGTGCCAGGGCCAGACGGCCCGCGGCGGCGGCGGCGAACTGCCGCCGGACCCCCGCCGCGCTGGGCACGGCGATGGCGGCCACGACGCTGACGAGAGCGAGCACCGTGAGCAGCTCGAAGAGGGTGGAGCCCCGCTGGCGACGCATCGTGCACCTCCGTCCCGTTGCTGGACCTGAGTGGCTCCGGGCCGGCGGTCTCCAAGCCGTCTGAGCCGGTCTCAGAGTAGCGTCGCCGCCCCGGCGGCGGGAGGATGACGAAGCCGGCCGCCCGGTGACGTTCGCGGGCCGCCACGCTCACGTTGCGGCCCGCGGCCCGTCAGCGTTGCGGCAGGGCGAAGCCCAGGTAGAGGTCGATCAGGGCGCCGCCGACAAAGAGCGCCAGTACGGCGCCCGCGGCCAGAAAGGGCCCGAAGGGGATCGCCATCTTGGCGTCCCCCTTGCTGCGCGCCATCAGCGCCACCCCGATCACGGCGCCGCTCAGGAATCCGAGGAACAGCGCCGGCACGACGGCACCGCCGAGGTACACGCCCATACAGAGCGCCATCTTGACGTCGCCGAAGCCCATCCCCTCGACGTGGCGCAGACGAAAGTACACCTCGCCGATGACGAAGAGGAAGCCGGCGGCGGCCACCCCAGCTACCGGGAACTGCCACCAGGGCGCGGCGCCGAAGGCGATCATGAGCGGCAGGCCGAGGGCCGCCGCCGGCAGGATGACGACGTCGGGGATGATGCGCCTCTCCAGGTCCACCTGGCTGACGAGCACCATGACCGAGACGAAGACGAGGTGCGGCACCAGGAGCCAGGAGAGGCCGTCCACGCCGGCGACCGCGACGAACAGCGCCGCCGTGAGCGCTTCACCCAGCGGGTAGCGCCAGTGGATCGGCGCCCCGCAGTCGCGGCAGCGCCCGCGCAGCAGCAGCCAGCTGAGCACGGGGACATTGTCGAGGGCGCGGATCTGGTGCCCGCACCGCGGGCAATGCGAGCGCCCCCGGCTGATCTTCTCGCCGTGCGCCAGGCGCCAGGCCCAGGCGTTGAGGAAGCTGCCGATGAGCAGCCCATAGACGGCGGCGATGACGAGCGGCAGCGCCGTCACGGGAGGCTCATTTACTCGGGCCCCCTGAACAGCTCGGCGACCAGCGCCTCGAAGTCGGCTTTGGGCATCGTGGTCTCAAGCGGTGCCACGGCCCGCAGGCGGGCACCCTTGTCCGTGGGAAGGACCCCGTCGAGGCCGGCCACGGCCTTGAGGCGAGCGTACTTGTCGCCGGCCGCGTATGCCTGCCCCCACATGAGGATGGCCTTCTCCGTCTCGCCGCCCTTGGCGAGCAGCGCCGCGGCGAGGCGCTGAAGGTAGTCCGGGCTCCCCGGGAGCGCGGCGGCCTTTGCGTACCAGTCCGCCGCAATCCGGGCCTTGCCCGTGTTGGCCGCGTAGGAATAGGCGAAGTAGCCCGCGTACGCGGGGAAGCTCCAGTCCTCGGGGTTGGCCTTGAAGCCCCTCACTAAGATCCGGTAGCTCACGTCAGGCCGTCCGGCGTCGATCAGCGCGAACGCGCCGAAGAGGTAGGCGCGGGTGAAGTGCGGGCTCAGCCTGGTCACGAGGTCGACCATCTGGGGGAGTGAGTCGAGGCGCCCGTCGCCCATGATGTGCTCCCCATAGTATTGCACCATGTTCAGGTAGTACGCGTCGGCGACCGAGGTGCGGAAGCTGGGCGAGAAATCGAGGAAGAAGGCGGGCGACGGCACGAACACGCGCGGGTCCGCCGGCGCCCTCGCCGGACGCGCCACCTGATAGGCCCCGACGCCGACGGCGCAAGCGACCACGAGCAGACCCGCGATGGCCCTCCTGAGCACGCTCAGAACTCCTTGCGGCGAAAGACGAGTGCGGCCAGTGACAGGGTGACGACGATGTAGGCGAGAAGATAGGCGATCCAGAGGCCGATCTGCGCCCAGGCGAGCGACTGCTCACCGACGGCGCCGGCCTTCACGTCCACCGCCGCGAAGTTCGGGACGACGACGTACACGAGCCACGAAAGCGCCTCGGTGACGGGATTCCTGCCGAGCCGCGTCAGCGCCAGCACGTTGTGGCTGAGCTGCCCCGCGACGAACACGCAGATGCCGAGCACCGCGGCCAGGACCGCCGAGCCGACGGTGGAGAAGAAGATCGTGACCGCCATGACGGCGAGGAACTGGATGTAGATCAGTACGACGGCCAGCAGGACCATGCCCGAGGCGTCCCCGGCCACGGCCCAGACGAGGGCGAACAGGAACAGGCCCATGCCGCCCAGCACCACAGCCATCGTACCCGCGAGCCCGGCGAACTTGCCGGCGATGAAGGCGGTGCGGCTGACCGGCTTCGAGAACAGGACGAACACGGTGCGCTTCTCGACCTCCTTGTGCACCAGGCTGGCAGCCACGAACACCGCGACGATCAGCCCGAAGCCCGTGACCGCCACGAGGCCGAAATCGGTCATCATGCGGCCCTGCTGGCCAAGGCTGATGCTGCCCAGCCAGAGGCCGCCGACGATCATCAGGAGGGCGAAGACGAAGATGACGGCGAGGACGCGGTCGCGGATGGTCTCCTTGAAGGTATTGAGGGCGATGGCTACGATCTGGTTCACGCCGTCACGACCTTCATGAAGAAGTCCTCGAGGGTGGCGGCGTCGGCCAGCGCTTCCTCGACGCCGCCCTGCCAGACGACGCGCCCCTCGCGCATGATGGCGATGCGCGTGCAGAGCTCGTGCACATCGCCGAGGATGTGCGAGTTGAAGAGCACCGTCTTGCCGCGCCGGTGAAGGCGCTCGATGATGCGCTTGACCTCGAGGCGGCCGATGGGGTCGAGGCCCGTCATGGGCTCGTCGAGCACCACGAGGTCGGGGTCGTTGACCAGAGCCTGGGCGATGCCGATGCGCTGCAGCATGCCTTTGGAGTACTTGCGCAGGTGCGTACCCCCGGCGTTCTCCAGGCCCACGTCGCGCAGCAACTCCTCGACGCGCGAGCGACGCTCGGGGCCGGAGACCCCGACGAGCCGCGCGCAAAAGCCGAGGAACTCGCGCCCCGACAGGTAGTCGTAGAAGTACGGGTTCTCAGGCAGGTAGCCGACTCGGTCGAGGCCGCTGACGCCCAGGGTGACGCTCCCGGCGCTCGGGCGCATCAAGCCCAGCGCGACCTTGACGGTCGTCGTCTTGCCGGCCCCGTTCGGCCCGAGAAGGCCGAAGACGTCGTTCTCGGCCACCACGAGGTCCACGCCCTTGAGGATCACGATCCTGCGGCGACGAAAACCGGCGACGACCGTCTTGTGCAGCCCGCTCACCGTCAAGGCAGGGGCACGCGTCGGCTCCGTCGCGGCCGTGCCCCGAGCCTTGGCGTCTTCGTCCATCACCCTGCCTCCGCACTTGAAGCGATCATCCAGAGCCGGCGCGGTCCCTGCTCCGTCCTCCATCGCCACGCGGGTGCCCGGAGCCGGGTGCGCCGTCGCAAGGGATGTTCGGCGCGGGGGGCGCGGTGTCCTGTCCAGGCCGGGCACAGCAAACGGAGAGGGGCGGGGCCTTCCGGCCCCGCCCCTCTCCACAACGCCGATCTGACGGGATAGTGAAGCCTCAGCGGACGACGAACGTCCCGCTGTTCAAGTACCCCAGCAACGTGAAGTCCGCGCCACTACTGACCTGCTCGTAGTTGAAATCGCCCTTGGTCGTCGCGTCCTGGTCTTCCATGGGCGTATTCGGTGCGGCCGCGAACGGGTTGTTCGGGAACTGATCGATGTACGTCAACAGGTTTGCCTTGGTGACCCACGTCTCCACGGGGTAGGTATCGTTGCTATCCGTCGCGTAGCTCTGGATGCCGACCTGGATGGAGTGGATGCCCTCTTTGACGCTCGAGTCCTTGGCCTTGGCCCTCTGGTTGAGGAACATCGGGATCGCGATCGCGGCGAGGATGCCGATGATGATGATCACGATCAGCAGCTCGATAAGCGTGAACCCCTTTTGACCTCTGGTGAAACGCTTCATCTGCGTACCATCTCCTCTCTACGTTTTGCTGGCCCCATTACAGCCATTGCCTTGTGTAGTACTCCGCTCCGGCCGCGCTCCCTGCCGGTCGACCGCAGACGAAAAGCCTGCGCACCTCTCGCAAACGGCGGGGGCTGCACAGGCTTCTCAGGTCCGTCCTGTGGCGGCAGCCCAGCCGGCTACTTGAGCCCTGTGGCTTTGCGCCCCACCCTCGCGGGTAGTTTGCCTTTGCGCCTCTGCCCCTATACTGCCTCCTTCACCGGATCCTAGACACTTCCTCTGCCAGCCAAGCTTCAATGCGGGATGAAGTCACCCGAGTTCAGGTGCCCCGCCAGCGAGAAGTCCGCGCCACTGCTGAGCTGCGTGTACGTAAAATCGCCTGCCGCCGTCGAGTTCTGCATCGGGACCGGTGACGCTTTGTAGGGGTTGTCCGGCCAATCCCCCATGTAGGGGAAGAGGTTGGCTTTGCTGACCCAGGTATCGGCGGGATACGTGTCGTTGATGTCGGCCGCGTAGCTCTGGATGCCGACCTGGATCGAGTGGACACCTTCCTTGACGCTCGCGTTCTTGGCCTTGAACCTCTGGTTCAGGAACATCGGGACCGCGATGGCGGCAAGGATGCCGATGATGATGATCACGATCAGGAGCTCGATGAGGGTGAATCCTCTTTGTCCTTTTGCGGGTCGCTTCACGGTGATACATCTCCTCCGGGCGCCGACAGCTCTGCCTTCATCCTGCCTCCGCCCGAGAGCCCTAGACACCTTCTGGCAACAACGATCCATCTCTCGGCCCGACCTGCCGTCTGCGCCTATGCTGCCCTCCCGCGCGGTCCTCGGACTGGTACAGACGTCTACCGTATCGGCACGAATGGGAGCAGCTTGAACAGACCCGGCCAAGGTGGGTGCTCTGGTATGATTCCGCCGTGACCACGCGAAGGCCCCCTCTCGATCCGGCTGCCGGCACCACCCCCTGGCTCTCGCGGCGAAGCGTCTGCCTCCTCTTGCTCCTGTTTGCCGCGGCCCTCGCGAGCTCTTTCTGGTTCGAGATCGTCAGGAACACCCTCGAGTCGGTGGACAAGGGCGCCTCAGCCGTCGAGCCGGAGTTCGCGGCGTACACGGGCGGCCACAACTTCGACTTCTTTCAGTACTACGCCGGCGGCCACAACTGGCGCCTCGGGCTCGACCCGTACGTCAACCATCCCGACGAGCCGACGGCCATCCAGCACCCGCGCCATGAAGACAAGACGATCTCGGGCTACATCTATCCGCCGACAGTGCTCCCGGTCTTCGGCGCCCTCGCCCGGCTCGATTACCACGATGCGCGCCACGCCTGGTTCGGGATCACCGTTGCCTTCCTGGCGCTGTCGGTCGCCGTGGCCGTCCTCCTCACCCCCGGGCGGCGGCTCGAGCTGATCACGGCGGCGGTCTTCCTGACGATGTGTTCCTATCCGTTGCTGTTCCACGTGCATCAGGGGCAGATCGATCTGGTCGTGGCAGCACTCTCGGTGAGCGCGTTCCTCCTCTACCCGCGCTGGCGTGGCTGGCCGTCCGCGGCCCTGATCGCCATCGCGATCCTGGTCAAGGTGACCCCGGTGCTCCTGCTGGCCGTCATGGTCCTCTACTTCCGCGATGTCCGCTTTCTGATCAAGGCCCTCATCTGCCTGGCTGCGGGGCTCGCCCTCTCCCTGCTGGCCGTCGCCCCTCACCTCTACGTCGAGTACGTGGGCACGACTCTGCCGCGCATCTCCGGCTCGTCCCCCGACCGTTTCAACCAGACCGTCGTGCGCTTCTGGTCCAGCTGGCCGGTGCTCGCCAAGGGTGTCTCGGCGTTCGGCTACGCCGCCCTGCTCTTCCTCAGCTACGTGGTCGGAAGAAGCTCCCGACGCCTGGCAGGCCCCGAGCGCGAGGTCGACCCCCAGACGGAGGGCCGGGCCGTGCTGCTGCTGGCGGCGCTCATGACGCTCATCTTCTCGCCACTCGCCTGGCAGATGGCGTACGTCGTTGCGATCGTGCCCGCGGCGGTACTCCTGGTGGCTCCGCCGCCGCGTCGCCGCCCCTGGGCGCCCGTGGCCATCGGTCTGGGAGCAGCGCTCATGAGCTCGCGGATCTTCGACGTCCAGGTCCTGGACCTGCTCAACGTGCTGGGCGCCGCCGTCGTCGTGCTGACCCTTCTCTACGGCTACCTGCCGCTGCACGCCGATGGAGCCGCGCCCGCGGATGCGGCGCCGGCGGAGCGGGGGGAAGGCTAGCCGGCGGGCGTCGCTTCCCGGCCGGTCATCAGCACGACGACCAGCAGCAGGGCCTGCACCACCACGAGGAGCGCGTACTTGCTGGCCTGCAGCGACGGCGCCACGACGAGCGACGAGCGGGCGAGTAGGATCACCGTCAGCGCGAGCATCCCAAACAGAAGGGGCCACACCACTCCGGGCTCGCGCCTCATCGTCGCCACCATGGCAGTCAGCACGGCGAGCGGGAACACGCAGAGGACGAGCCTGTAGTCGTGACTGATAGAAGGGACGATGCCCATCAGGGGCACGCTCGCCGCGGCCGCGACGATCGCGTTCCGGTCGCTCCAGCCGCGCCTCACCAGGGTGACCAGCGTGAACCCCCACACCGCCAACGGGACAAGCAACAGCGGGTAGCCGACCCACTCCGGCGCCCACCCAGTGATGTTCTGCAGAATGTGCGCCAGGGCGGCCGACGAATGGTTGCTCCAGCCGAGTGACGCGCGGTTCGCCTGCACCGCGCCGAGGGTGGCGAATGAGTCGCGCAGGTTCGCGGGGCCCGCGATGAGCAGCACGGCGAGCACGCTGACGGCGCCCGGAAGCAGGGCGCGCCAGCGATAGCGCCAGACAAGAAGCACGACCAGCACCGCGGGGTAGAGCTTGAGACCGATGGCGATCGCGAGCACCGCGGCCGGCAACCAGGCAGACCTGGGGAAGCGGATCATCAGCCACACGGCCAGGAGCGAGAACACCAGCGCGTAGAGGTCGATGTTGCCGCGTTCCACCTCATACATGAAGCCGTAGGACGTGACGAGCCAGAGCGCCATGACGAGAGCGAGGGCCTTGGCGCCGACGGCCCGGCCTCGCCCCGGGAGGCCCCGTACGAAGGCGGCTTTCGCAGCTAGCACTCCGCTCAGAGCCGCGGCGGCAAGACCCAGCGCGACCAGCAGCGCCACCTGGACGATGTAGGCTGTCGAGAAGCTCACGAGTGTGAACGGCCGCCCCAGCAGCAGCGTCAAAGGCGGCCAGCCGCTGTGCAGCGTCGAGAACGCCGCCGCCGGATCGTAGAGTCCGTCGCGAAAGTCGATGCCGGTGGGATGCGCAAGCGGCAGCAGCACGCCCCACACGCCGCTCCCGAACTTGAAGGCGTACACGAGGAAGTTCCAGGCGAACCCGGCGGCGACGATCAAGCCGAGCCATCCCGCCACGCTGAGGGCGTTGCGGGCCACGCCGAGGGCAGCCAGACCCGCGATGGCTCCCACGACGGCCAGAGGCAGCAGGTAGGCGAGGCGAGGCACCACCACGTAGTAGCCGCCGCCGCGGGCAAGGACGACCGCCGTCATGCCGGACCCGAAGGCGGCGACGATGAAGCCCAGCCAGGCGCCGCTTGCCCGGAGCACCGCCTCCCGATGCTCTCGCGCCGAGCTCATGCCGCTTCCGCCTCGACGGGCACCGTGGCTTCCCCTGGGTGGAGGCGTCGCGTGGTCACGGCGGCGACAGTCGCTGCAGCACCTGATCCGTGGTCTCGCCGGCAGGCTTCCTATGGAACACGTAGTCTCTGCGGATCAGGGTCGACGGGTACTCGAGGCCACCACAAGCCTCGGCAAGCTGGGACGGGGTTCGGGCCTTTGTCTTCGTCAGCTGAACGACGAGCGTGGGCACGAGGCGATGCCGCTTGAAGTAATCGATCGTCGTCGCGTCGAGCCGCCCTGTCCCTGCGTCGCCATCGATCCAATAGGTGTTCGTCGCGAGCTTGCCATTCCAATACAGCAGAAAGCCGGCGGAGTCGTAGATGACCAGGAGCCTGTCGTCGCCACGCGCTTGCGCCTTCAAGTCGGCGCCGAAGCGGTCCATGAGCGCACGTCGCTGCGGGGTCACCTTCACGCCCCACCACGGGCCCGACGTGAAGCGGCTCGTCAGTTCACGGTATGGGACCTGAACCTGCTGGAACCTGAGCTGGAAGGCGACGGTCACGCCGACGATCGCAACCAGCACCGCGAGGGCCAACCACGGCGCCCGGGAGGCCGCCATCTGGTGGCCGCCGCCAGTGACCGCCTCCAACGACCAGGCCAGGAAGAGCCCGCTGAGCATGACCGCGGGGGCGAACCCCACGGCGGCGTTGGCGAACCCGGAGGCACTCGTGTAGGCGGTCATCGCCCCGGCCAGCATCGCCGGAGGCCAGACCCAGATCAGCAACCTCGCACCGTCCACGCGCCGGTGCGACGGCAGGAAGAGATACAGGTACGGTGACAGGAACGCGAACACGCACACGTACCCCGACGCCCAGATCATCGGCCGCTGCGCCGCCAGCCACAGGGCGAGCGGCAGGGCCGCAAGCAGCGCCCGGCCCACGCGAGGCCAGCGGCGGTAGATGAGGTAGATCACGAGCGCGGCCACGAACATGTACGGGCGCGACGTCAAGAACCACCAGAACGAGGCCGAGACCTGTAGGACCTTCCCCGCTCCGCCGAGTTCGTTCAGTTCGTGAGCGGCCCCAACAGTGAAGCGGTAGGAGCGCAGCAAGTTCCCGGGGCCAAAGCTCAGCAGCAGAAGCCCGAACGGAACGAGCACGACGAGTGCGCCGACGAGCCAGGCGCCCAACGACTGCCGGGCCGCAGTACCGGTAGCAGACGCCTCCGGGTCTGGCACCTCCCCGAACGCCCCTCCGGCGACCATCCCTACGGTCCGCCGCCCTTGGGCGAACACGAAGCAGGCAGCGCAGAACGGCGCGACGAAGAGGAGCGGCGGGTACGCGGCGACGGCGACGGCGAAGGCTGCGCCCGAGGCGAGTGCGTAACGGCGGCTCTTGCCGCGGATCACGACCCAAGCACCCGTGGCCGCGCCAGCCACGAGGAATGCCATCGCCATGCTGTTGTAGCTGAGCTGCGGCGTGGCGAAGAACATGAACGTCACGAACAGCGAGGCCACAGGGAGCGCGAGCTCCCAGCGCACGAGCCGCCGGAGCAGAAGAAACACGGTCATTGCGACGCCGAGCATCATGACGAGGTACCAGTGCCGCATGTACAGCATCAGGCCGGTCGGGTCGTAGTGGCGCACCATCCCGAAGACCTTCAGGAGCGGGTAGGTGAGCAGGCCCGGGATCTGCACGAGGCTCTGCTCATCGACGAACGGCCGGTCGCCCAGCGCCCAGCGCCACGGCACCAGGACGTAGAAGCTCTCCGACTGCAGGTCCATCCCGACGAACAGGCGGACCCACGTGAACCCCACGGCGGCCGCGGCCGCGACAAGGGCGACGCCGGCGAAGGCGACCGAGGTCCGGGCGCCAGCGGACCGTCGCCGGCTGGATGCGATCTCGCCGCCCCCGAACCTGGCTGGCTCACGGACGTGCATCATCCAGCCGAGGGCGGCGCGTGCAGGGCGGCCTGACTGTGGGCTTCGTCCGCCGCGTGCAGTTCAGCGGCCGTGATGTGCCTGGACCGGCGCCACCAGAACGCCCGCGCCGGCGCTGCGCAGCCGCGCAGCAGCGCCCGCAGCGGGGCCACGCGCGCCGCGAGGCCCACCGCCGCCCGGGTCGTCCGCGGATAACGGAAGACGCGCATCCGTTCAAGCAGCTCCCGGGGCTCGCCGTCGGCGGCCTCCGCCGCGAGGAGGAGGAGCCTCGGCACCGTGAATTCGCGCCGCACCACCCGCAGCGCCGCCCCGTGCGCCGGTTCACGCGGGAAGAACTGATCCACCAGGCGCGCATACCAGACGAAATCGATGCGCGCCCGGTTGAACAGCCCGTGTTCCATGAGTCCTTCGTTGTCGCCGCGGCACAGAACGAGAGGCTCGGGGACATACTCGACGTGCGCCCCGGAGGAAAACACGCTGAGTAGCTTCGCCGTGTGCACGTACGCCGACCCGAGGTACTCGTCCATCGGCGGCGTGCCGTCCCAGCGCGACTTCCTGACCACCGTCGACGAGAGATAGCTGAGCAGCGCGCAGAGTCCGGTGGACGCGTCGAGGTACCGGCGGACATCGCCGCCGCGGCGCGTGTCGAACTCGGCCCGTCCGTCGGTCCTGAGGAAGTGGTCGATCCGCGCCGGCTGCATCCAGTAGTCGCACCAGACGCGGTCGAAGAGGAGGATGTCGGGGTCCGCCTCATCCAGCAGGTCGAGGACTCGCGCGACCGACCCGGGGCGGGCGACGTCGTCGCTGCCGAAGAGCCAGCAGAACTCCGCGTCGGCATGCGCGACCGCACTCAGGAAGTTGTGGTCCGGCCCCCGGTTCTCAGGAGCACGGACGTACCTGATCTGCCTCCACCGCCTCGCGTAGTCCCGGCAGAGGTCCTCGGTCCCGTCCGCGGACGCGTTGTCCGAGACGACGATCTGGATACCCTCGGCACCCGGCTGATGCACGAAGCTGTCGAGGAGCGGGCGCAGAAGTTCCTCACGGTCGAAAGTAGGTATGCAGACGGCCAGCTTGGGCGCCATCACGCTCGTCGCTCCCGGCGACGCTCCCGCTCCCCATCGAGCGTGCGCCGGATACCGTCCGGCAGAGAGACCTTCGGGGCCCAACCGAGCGAGCGCAGCGCCGACGTGTCCGCGCAGGAGTGCATCACTTCGTGCCTGCGGTACGACAGCGCTCCGAAGAGCGGGACCGTCGGCGAATCCGCTTGTTCGCGTAGCACCTCGACGAAGCGGCGGATGGTCACCGGTTCACCGCTGCCCACACCGAACTCGCGGTAACCCAGGGGCAGGCCGCGGGCGTTCCGCAGGATCGTCAGGAACCCCGACACCACATCGTCGATGTAGACGAAGTCGCGCTCCTGTTCACCGGGGGTCAAGGGATAGGTGGCCTCCCCCGCCAGGAACGCACGCGCGGCGTGCGTCGCGAACTTCACGTCGTCGTCGCCGGGACCGTAGAAATGCTCCACGCGCACGTCGAGAAACCGGAGCGGCCAGTCCGTGGCCACGAGCTTGCCCCATTGCGAGAACTGGTGTTTGGAGAGAGCGTAGCCGTTGAGCGTCTCGGACAGCGCGGTCCCCGCACTTACGAATGTCGGGACACCGGCCGCCGCTGCGGCGTCAAGCAGTCTCAGCGGCAGCGCCGTGTTGCCTTCGAGCAGCTCGGCGCACGTCTCCCCGCTGCGGCCGTAGACGCCCGCGGCGTGCACCACCATGTCGGGGTTCACCGCCGCCAGGCTGCTCTCGACTCCTGTCTCCTCGAGGTCAAACAGCTCCACCCCGTCGAGTCCGCTGAGGCGCGCCGCGTCGGAGCTGCGCCGCTTGAGCACGGCGACGCGATGGCCTTCGGCGACGCACGCCGCCGCGAGCCTGCTCCCGAGGTAGCCCGTCCCGCCCAGGATGAGCAGGGTGCTGCTCACCATCGGGACGTCGTGCCCAGACCCTTGCTACCCATCAGCCTCGCCTCCGGGCGACGCCGGCCGCGCTTCCCGCCATCGAGCGCAGGCCTGGCTTCAGGTGGCTTACGAAGAACTCCCCGAGATAGGGCCACTTCGTGGCCACGTCCCACAGGATCGTCGGCGCCTTTGTGCGATAGAAGGCCCGGTACAGCTGGGACTTGCGCCTCACCAGGGTGTCCGCCGTAAAGTCCTCAGTCGCGAACACCGGCACCCCATAGGTGTCGGAGGCGACTTTCACCGGACCGTCGATGCGACCGCTCCGGAGCAGCTCGTCGTAGAGCTTGGTCCCAACATGCGGGAAGGTGAACGAGACGACGATCCAAGTGAGCGGGAGCTCCGCGACGAAGCGCACGGTCTCCCGGAAGCGCTCGTCCGTCTCGCCCGGCATGCCGAGCATCAACAGCCCGCCGACCGGCACGCCGGCGTCGCGGAACGCATGGACGGCCCTGCGAATCTCGTCGTTGGTCACACGCTTGTTCATCGCGCTGAGGCGAAAGTCCTCGGACCCCGTCTCAATGGCGACGCAGACCGACTTACAGCCCGCAGCCTTCATCGCACGGGCCATCTCGGGGGTCGCCCCCTTCGCCGAGATACCGTTGGGCGTGTTCCAGCGGATCGGATAGCGTCGCCGCACGATGCCCTCGCAGATCTCGATCACCCGGTCGCTGCGCAACGTGAAGTTGTCGTCCATGATGAACAGATCACGCGCGCCCCACTTGCCCACCATCTCGTCGATCTCGGCCAGGACGTTCTCCGGCGAGCGGGGCCGCCACCTCTTCCCGTGGATCATCCACATGTTGCAGAAACTGCACTGGTGGGGGCACGAGCGGCTGGTCAGCAACGAGAGGGACGGCCGGTTCCCGATCCCATAGATAGCCAGCCGCTTTCCCATGAACCCTCTGATGTCCACGAGGTCGCGCGCCGGGAACGGCACTGAGTCCAGGTCCTCGATGAACGCGACCTTCGGGTTGGCGCGCACGCTGCCTTGGTCGCGCCAGATGAGGCCGTCGATCGTCGTCGGCACCGGCCGTCCGGCGGCCAGCGCCTCGAGAAGCTCCACGAAAGTCGCCTCGCTCTCGCCCTGGAGCGCGTAGTCGACGTGCACGCACTCCTCCAGGATCGCCTCGCGGCTCACCGAAGGGTACACGCCCCCGGCGACGGTGACTGTAGCCGCCGAGACTTCCTTCGCGAGGCGCGACAGCTGCCTCGCCCCGTCGAGGTTCAGGGCCTGGTGGACGGACACCCCGAGCACGTCCGGCCGGTACTCCTCGAGGACTCGCCGCACCTCCTCGTCGGGCCGCCCGTACAGGAAGCCAGCTGGGACGCGCGCCGGCGCGCACACCGTGGGGTCATAGATCCGCACGTCCACGCCCGCGCGCCGCAGGCTTGCGGCCAGATAGAGCAGGCCGAGCCGCTCAGTCGACCCACTCTCCTTTTGGGGAAGGATGTACGGCGCGACGGCCAGGAGGACTTTCACGTCATCTCCGGATCCAACATGGTCAGAGTGTAGCGCACGAGCAAGTATCGGCAGCCTGGCCTGATGGCGTAGCCCTTGTCGACTGCAAAGGTCTGGTTCGGAAGGGCCAGGCGGCACTTGTCGGGCGTGTTGTAGCGGCCCATGCCACGTGCTAGGTTCGCCGCATGGTCGATCCGGAAACGTCTTCCCTGGCGCGCCGTCTTCCACGAGCGAGCGCGCTGATCTTCACCGGGAACTTCGTCGCCGGCGTGTGTGTCTACGCTCTCCAGGTCCTGATGGGCCGCCTGCTTCAAGTCCAGGACTACAGCCTCTTCTCGGCCCTCATGGGCATGTTCAACATCGCGTCCCTCCCGCTGACAGCGCTCTTCATGGTCGTGACCCGGCGCTTGGCCCTGTGGCCGGAACTCAAGGATGCCAAGGGCGCCGCGTCCCTGCTCGTCACAGCCGAGCGGCGCCTCGGCCTCGCGCTCCTGGTGGTCTTCATCGCGGCCCTCGCAACCTCCTTCGCTGTCGCGGGCGCGCTGGGCAGCGACTCGCCGCTGCCGGTCATGATCTTGTGGGCGGCGATCTGCCTGAACGCGTTCGTCTGCCTGTATGCCGCGGCCCTTCAAGGCATGCACCGGTTCTCACAGATCGCCGTGGGCAACGCGGCCATCCCTGCGCTGAGGATCCTCCTCTGCGCGGCTCTGGTGGCGCTCGGCCTTAGCGTGTCCGGCGCGATGACGGGCCTCCTGTTTTCACTCCTCGCCGGCGCTGCCTGGTACTGGTGGCTCACCGGGCGCGCCCTGGCGAGGGCCGGCTCTCGCCCGACAAGGGGGTCCCTCTTCACAACGCGTGAGGGCCTGATACTCGCCACCAGCAGCCTCGGCTTCATCGCCCTCACCCAGCTCGACTACGTCATCGTCCGCATCGCCTGTACGCCCGGGCAGGCGGGCCTCTACTCGGCGGGAGCAGTGCTTGCAAAGGCCGTCCTCTGGCTCCCCGCCGGGATCACGGTGGCCCTCTACCCCACCGTCGTTTCGGAGAACGCCAGCAACCAGCCGAGCGCTCATCTCCTTCACAAGAGCCTCGGGATGGCCGCGCTCTTCTCTGGCCTGCTTGCGCTCACTCTGGCTGTGGGTGCCGGCTTCTGGGTCCGGCTCCTCTACGGCGCCGAGTACGCCGGAGCGGCCCCATACCTGCGCTGGCTGAGCCTCATCTACCTGCCGATGGCGCTGGTGCTCGTTGTCGACAACTATCAGCTGGCCCTGGGCCGTGCACGGTTCATACCGCTCTACTTCGCGGGAGCGCTCGCCGCGTGGATCGCGTTCGCGTTCCCCGGCGCGACGCCGACGCGACTCGTTGTCGTACTTGGCGCAGCGTCGGTGTGTTGCTCGGTGTGGGCTCTCCGGATCGTGCTCTCGGACAGGGGGCAGTCAAGACTCGTCTCGCTATGACTCTCCGCTCGGCCGTCAGCTTGCGCGACCGTAGAGCACGGTCTCGAACGCGAGCTCGCTATGATGGCGAAGGAAGAGGCTGTAGCCAGCATCGAGCGCATCGATCCAGGCCGGGATGCGCCAGAGGTCGGCGGCTCGATGATACGCCGCGATGGCGAGCGTCGGGTGAGACGCCACGAGCGTGCGCCGTGCCCCCCTCAACGCAGCCCCCTCGGCTCCCTCCACATCCAGTTTGAGGTAGGTGACCGCGGTGCCCGCGGTGCCGTCCACGGTCAGCACGTCGACAGCCTCGCTCCCCTCGGCCGTGACGGCGCCGTCCATTCCGGAGGTCGCGCTGAAGCGCGCCGCGCCGGCGACGTCGGAGAGGGCGGCGGCATGCATGCGCACTTCACGCATCGCGCTCAGGCGGCGCCGCGCCCGCTCGGCCTGCCGCGCGTCGGGCTCGAAGAGCTCCAGCGCGCGGCCCGGCCCGCCGTTGCGCCTCACAAACTCGGCGGCAGTATCCCCGTCGTAGGCGCCGCCGTCGACAAAGACGGCGTCCGGCCGGGCGCGGAACACCTCGGGAATGAACCATTGGTCGCTCGAACACGCGGTGCGGAGGGGGGCGTCAGAGAACGTGAGCCGGTGCTCCAGGACGGCGCACAACACGCGCCGCGAGGCCGGATCGGCCAGTCGCCCCATGAGGCCGATGTAGCGGAAGCGGTCTCCTCGGAGCACGCCGAGGTAGCCACACTCCGGCTCCTTCGGGGCGCCAAGGAGAAAATTGAACTCGGAAAGTCCAAGCACGCGCCCGGCGCCCAACTCTTCGAGCTGGCCGCGGATCTCCGCGTGATGGCGCCCGACGCAGACCACGACGGCGGCGGCGCGCAGGTCAGGGTCGCCCGGCGGGCGCACCGGCAGGCCCTCCAAACGGCTTCCCTGCAGCCGCGTGTCGTTGTCCAGGAACCCGAGGGGGGTCACCCCTTGCGACGCGGCGAGCGCTGCGGTCTGCCGCCCGACGAGCCCGGCGCCGAACAGCCACACGCGAGCAGCGGAGTCGAGGGCGGGTCCGAGGTGCCGCGTCACCGCCGCGCTCAACTCCTCCGGGAGGCACGTCAGCAGCAGCCTGCCGACCTCGCGATCGGCGAGCGGCTCGACGCAGGCCCCCAGCGCCGAGAGGTCGGCGACTTCAAGGCCGTCCGCGAACTCGTACCACGACCTGGGCGTCGCACACAGCCGCACGGGCAGATCGCGCCGCCCGTCCGCGGTGCCGGGCCAGGGATCCTGATCAGCGCGCACCAGCTCGACGCCGGATCGAGAGAGTGACGCGCGCAGCGCGGCGACCTGCTCCTCGGAGGCGATGCCACGCCGGTCGGCGTCCACGCTGAGGACGATGCGAAACGTCATGGACCTGTCCCTCCGGCTCCCGTGCTGGCGACGCGCTCGGTTCACTGCTCGTCGAAGTTGACCCGTTCCTTCTCGACGACCAGCGGCCTGTGACGCACCTGTTCGAAGATCAGGCCCACGTACTCGCCGACCAGCCCGAGGCAGAAGAGCTGCACCGCGGCGAGGAAGAAGGTGCCGATGAGGATCGGCGCCGTGCCGACGGTGAAGAAGTTCCAGAAGAGAAGTTTGGCCACCAGATAGCCGACGGCGATGAAGAAGAAGACGACGGCGACGGCGAGACCTCCCAGAGTCATGACCCGCAGGGGCGCCCGCGAGTAGGTCGTGATACCGAGCATCGCCAGATCGAAGAGGTCGAAGAAATTGTGACGCGAGATGCCATGCTTGCGCTCCGGCTGGTGATAGTCGACGAACGCCTTCTCGAACCCGATCTCGCTGACCATGCCCCTGAAGTACGGGCTCGGGTCGTCCAGAGAGCGCAAGATCTCGATGATGCGGCGGTCGAACAGGCCGAACCCGATGAAGTTCCTGATCTGCTCCACGTGCGACATGCGCCGGATGAGCCCGTAGAAGACTCTCCGCGCGCTGCGCAGAAAGAGGCCTTCCCTGGCGCCGGTGCGCACCGCGATCACCATCAGGTAACCCTGTTCCCACTTGGCGACGAACTCGCCGACGCACGAGACCGGAGTCTGCAGATCAGCGACCAAGGGCACCACGGCGTCGCCCGTCACCTGCAGCACCCCGTGGTACGGCGAGCGGCTGAGCCCGAAGTTGCGGCTGTTGACGATGATCTTGACGCGGCGATCCCGCGCCGCGATCTCCTTCAGGATCTCGACCGTACGGTCGGTCGACGCATTGTCGATGAAGACGTGCTCGAGGCGGTAGTGCGGCAAGGCCGTGTCAAAGTAGTCGCGCACGGCCTCATAGCACTCGCGGATGCCGGCCTCCTCGTTGTAGCAGGGCGTCAGGACCGAGATCGTCTTCTCTGGCACGCGATCACCGCCCCGTCACGTCGTAGCCGAAGCGCCTCAGGGAGCGGTTGATCAGACTCTCGATGTCGCCGTCCCGCAACGGCACCGGGGCCTCCTTGTCCGCCCACACCCTGTCCGCCCGAACCCGCTCGTAGATATGACTCTCCAATTCGCCCGGCGGCAGGGCGACCCTTCCGAGCCCCTCGACTATCCCGTCCCGCAGCCCGGTCTCGGCAAAGAGCCCTTCCCACCAGCCGACAAGGTCGTCGAGCTTCACGAGGCCAAGCTCGGGTGCGCGGAGGCCAAGCTCCGAGAGCAATCGCGCCTCCCGATCTGCCAGGGCCGGCCGATGATGCTCCACCGCGGCACGGAAGAAGACGAACAAGGTCTCCGGGTGTGTCAGCCCTGAGCGCTCGAGGAGGGCGCCGGCCGCCTCGTGGATGTCGCCG
Source organism: Thermoleophilia bacterium (assembly GCA_041648235.1). Taxonomy (GTDB): domain Bacteria; phylum Actinomycetota; class Thermoleophilia; order UBA2241; family UBA2241; genus CAIXSE01. The sequence goes on along the minus strand of JBAZPK010000004.1, from coordinate 14,880 downwards.
GTGCGCACGTTGGAGATCGCCATCCCCCCGATGGTCGCGGCGTACAGCAGTTCGAGCCGCCGCGAGGAGCTGCGATCGCCGCCCCGCACAACGGCCTGGAGTGCGCTCATGGCTCGGCACATGCCTTCAAGGGACAGCATCTCGTTGAACCAGGAGCGCTCCTCCCTGCAGAGGAACGACTCCCAGCAGTGCGTGAACGCGTCGAACGCCGAACCCACCAGCAGAGAAGCAGGAGCGTCCTCGAGGAAGGACGGGTCGAGTAGTACCCAGTCGGCGAGCAGCCGCCACGACTTGCCGTGGACCTTGGCGCCGTTCCGCGAGTCATAGGTGACGTAGTAGCGACTCGCCTCCGCACCCGTGCCGGCAGTCGTGGGCAGACAGATGAAGAGCGGCTTGCGCTCGCCGTCCAAGGGGCTCAAGCCGCGGCGCTCCCCCATACCGACGCCGTCGTAGGTTCCGTACAGGCGCTGCGCGATCACGGCTTTGGCGGCGTCGACGGTACTCCCTCCCCCAACCGCCAGCACGGCGTCGACTGCATCGGCGCCCGCGTCCATCGCGGCGCCGATCTCGGCCGTCCGCGGCATCGCGGTCACGACCGACGTGAGGAGCAGGCGCGAGCCAAGAGCCGCGCGGACCTCGTCGATGAAGGCCGAGTGCGCGAAGTAGGCGTCGACCCAGAGCGCGACGCTGGCCTCACGCCCCAGCAGGTCGAGGGTCCGCTCTCTGCAGCCGACGCCCCACAACACGGTCCCCGGAAAAGCAAACCGCTGTAGGGCGGGGGTGTTGAACAGCAACTCGAGGTCAGTGCTCACGTTCGGCGTCCTTCGAACCTGCCGTCGCCCAAGCACGCCCGAGCAGCGTTTCGCGATCGATCTGGTCTCTGTGCCCGTCGTACCATCGGTACAGGGTGGAGATACCGTCACGCAAGGCGGCGGCCTTCCATCCGGAAGCCGTCACGAAGGCGCCCGGATCACCGACGTAGGCGTTGCTGCGGCCCGGCGCCCGCACGACGACGGGAAGATCCTTGCCGGACTCGGTCCGGACGAGGCCGGCGAGCTCGACCAGGGACCAGGCCTCACCGCGGCACACGTTGAAACTGCGCTGCTCGGTCTCATTCGCGACGCACCAAGCGACCGCGGCGACCACGTCGTCCACCGCGATGTAGTCGAACAGCGCGTCGCGACCCACTTCGATCGGGAGGCCGAGCACCGCGTGGCAGCAGGCGTTCGAGAGGAAGCGCAGACGCCAATCCTCATATCTGCCGAACACACCGAAAAGCGAGAGGTTCACGAAGCCGGGGGTCGCCTCGCAGTGCTTTCGCAGCAGGTACTTGGCGTATCCGTAGTGGTCGCCAGGGACCGCCTCATCGAAACCGGCTTCGGTCACCTGCACGAGGTCACGCTCGCGGCCGTATTCTGCGCCCGACCCCAGGTGCACGAGCCGCCCGAAGGCCGAGGGGACGCGGGCCACGTTGTGGAACATGCGCAGGTTGTTCTCGAGGACGAGACGGCGGTCCTTGGACGAGGTGCGAGTGGCGTCCCAGGTGGCGGCGTACACGACAACGTCGAACACGTGGGAGCGCAGAAAGGCGTGCACGGCCTCGGCGTCGAGCAGGTCCAGCTCTGCGCGCGTCGGTGCGACGACGTCGAATGACCCGCGCAGCCCCTCGACGAGGTTCCTGCCGATGAACCCGCTACCGCCGGTGATCAAGAGGCGCATCGTCCCGGCTCCCCCTCAGGCGAGCATGTTGACCGCGAGCTCGTCGCGATCGAGGAACGGCCACAGGTCCTCGAGCGGACGCGACGTGACAGATCCGTCCGCCGCGACGCTCGTTGCCAGCCGCGGCTGCGTGGCGAGGTCGCGGTCCACCATCAGTTCACAGACGGCCGGCCCAGCCATGTCGAGAGCCCAACGGACGCCTGCGCCAACGTCGGCTCCGCGCTTCACGCGAATCGCCGGAAGGCCATAGGCCTGGGCCACGGCCACGATGTCAGGCAGAGTCAGCCCGCTCCCCGGATCCGCGCCGAGCAGCGCGTCGAAGTACCTCTCCTGCGAGGCGCGGATCGACCCGTAGCCGTCGTTGGCGAGAACGAAGATCTTGATGGGAAGCCCGAGCCTCCGAACGGTCTGCAGCTCCTGGATGTTGTGCTGCAGACCGCCATCGCCGACGACGGTCACCACGCGTTTGCCGCTGGCGACGGCCGCCCCGATGCTCGCCGGCAGCCCGAAGCCCATCGACCCCAACCCCGGCGAGTTGAACACGCGCTGGCCAGCCTTGACGCGAAACGCCTGCAGGACGATCTCCGCACAGCTTCCGCTGCTGCCGGGGACGAGCACGTCGTCGGGGCCGAGCTGCTCTCCCAGCGCCTCGACGAAGGCATACGTGTCGACCGGCCCCGCAGGGTCTGGGGGGCTTTGCGGGGCGACGGGATAACGGCGCTTCCACGCCATGCACCGGTCGAGCCAGCCCTCCTGATCCAGCCACGGTCGCGCCTGCGCTTCAAGCTCTCGCAAGAAGATCCCTGCGTCGGTCACGGCTGCCACATCAACGGCAAAGTCGAGCTTCGCCACCTCGTTGGCATCGATCTCGACAACGACCTTGCGGGCCCGCGGCGCAAAACCGGCAAAGTCGAAGCCGACCTGCGCGAGGTCCATTCTGGCGCCCAGCGTGATCAGGAGATCGGCGTTCTGCTGCGCGAAATTCGCCCCCCGCTGGCCGATCGAGCCAGGGCGCCCGACGTACAGCGGGTGGTCCTCCGGGAGGAGGTCCGCTGCCTTCCACGTGGTCAGGATCGGGATCCCGACGGCCTCGGCCCAGCGCCTGAAGGCGTCCGCCGCGCCCGCCAACCTGATGCCGTTGCCCGCCAGCACCGCCGGCCGGCGGGCGTTCGCGAGCAGGTCCGCAGCTTCGCGCGCCAAGGCGGCCACGCGCGCGCCGTCGTCCCTCGCCTCCCCAGTCATGCGGCCGGCGAGGGAATCAACGTCGACCGACGCCCCTTGGACGTCCAGCGGGATGTCGACCCACACCGGGCCCGGACGGCCCGAACGGCAGGCGTGAATCGCCTCGTCCAGGTGAAGGCGGATGTCTCTTGGGTCGCGTACCGTCGCGGCGTACTTGGTGATGGGGCCGACGAGCGACACGATGTCGACCTCCTGGATGCCCATCTGGCGCACGTGCCATCTGGCGATCAGCTCGCCGCTCTTGGCCTGCCCGGAGACGACCAGCACCGGAATGGAATCGATCCACGACGCCGCGACGCCGGTGATCGCGTTTGTCGAGCCTGGACCCGCGGTGACCAGAGCGACTCCCAAGCCGCCGGTGCACTGGCTGTAGGCGTCGGCGGCGACCGCCACCGCCTGCTCGTGAAGGCAGAGAATCGGTGTCAGCCGCTGGTCGCGCCGCAGGGAGTCGACGAGATGCATGCAGCCTCCTCCGGGAAGGAAGAAGACGTGCCCGACCTCGGCGGCGAGACGCGCCATGACGTAGTCGGAGACCTTCGTCCTCAAACCGACCTCCACGGCAGCGACTCCTCGGACGGCCGCGCGGCGGCTCGCGCCAGTGCGGCGAGCTCCGAGAGCAGATCAGCCACCGGCCGGCCGGAATCCGCGTTCCACGGCCGGGGGAAGAGCAGCGCCGGAACGCCGGCGCGCCGGACCGTGTCGACGTTCTCCTGGCTGTCGTCGACGAAGACGTCCGCCACGCCAGCCCAGGCGATCCATGCAGCCTTGTCGTGCTCCATGGGCGCCGGCACATCGCCCTGTCGCGGCGAAGGGACGACGTTGAAGGAGCGGATCCAGCTGCCGTAGTGCCGCAGGACCCAGGCAGCGGACAGGCCGGCAGCGTGCAGCGGCACGGCGGTCAAGGCGACGTGCCGAAACTGGGCGCCGTGTTCGCCGAACCATTCCCGCACTTCGCACAGCGGCGGCTGCTCCACGCAGACGCCGCTGTGCCTGAAATCGTCCAACGAAGCGAGGTACGCGGCCAGGCTCGTGCCGAGCAGGGCATGGGGCGGATTCTCCGTGAGTTCGGCAAAGGCGGGCGCGTCGGGATGAACAGGGCGCCACATCTGCGCTAGCCAAAGGCGCGTGAGGTCGTTGAGGACGTCGTCCACATCCCAGACGATGGTGAGCACGCGTCCTCGCTCACCGTGGCGGGGCGATCAGCCAGTCCGCCCAGAACGTCATCTCGGTCTTGCGGTGGAGGTTCGCCGCGATGGCGTCATCGTCGTAGAAGGAATCGTCCTTGTGATGCGTCGTGGAGATCTCCTCGACGACGACGCCTCCCTGCGTCGAGAACTCGTGTGACACGTTGCGTTCGACCACGGCGAAGTCGCCGGCCTTGTAGGACCGCTGCGCGCCGCTGAGGCTCAACGTCATGTCGCCGTAAAGCACGTGGAAAGTCTCCTCCTTCAGCCGGTGCGCGTGACACGGGTGCTTCTGACTGGGGATCAGGATGAGCAGCTTCTTGCAGTACTCGCGATTGACGATATTGATGATGCACGCACCCCACTCCTCGAACCGGTCGATGCCGTAGTGGTGCGAGATCTCGAAGTCCAGACGATCCGGTAAGGCGATCCCCGAATCGCGGAGGAGCACGCTGACCTTGGAGACGATCTCCAGAATGCGCTCGCGGTGGTCGACCCGGTCCACCTGGTCCGCGGTCAGCGGCGCCGCCGCAGAGATCGGAGCCTGGGTCGTGAGTTCGGCATACTTGGACAGGTCGTTGGCCAGGATCTGACCGGGTTGGCAAGGGAAGGCGAGGAGCAGGTTCTCAGGCTCGACGCGCTCGCCGGCCTTCAGGTCGACGCGGGCGAACGCCCCACGCTTGAGGCCGCGCAGATCCTCAAGCTCCTTCTCCGGCAGGCTGCGACGCCGGCCGCGGACGCCGCACATCTGGTAGGCGGCCGCCGCCGCCGTGAGCCAGCCACGCGCCTGCTCCGGCGTCGCCGAATATGCGTTCGCTGCGTAGTGGTCCGTCACCAGAGCGACGTGCTTCTCGAATATGTTGGCGCCTTTGGCCACTGCGAGCTTCACCGCCTCGGTATCGTCCGGCGGTTCGTGCGTCGAATAGCCGACGGCGGCCGACGGGTACCGCTCCCGTAACAAGTCGATCTGATTGAGCTCGAAGTGCCCCATTTGGGTGGGGTATTCCCCCACGCAATGCAGCAGGGCGAACTCCTTCTCGCGATGTTCCAGGAAGAGGGCCACACGATCGATGTCGTCGAGGGTCCCGCCGGCAGTCGACGCGATGATCGGCATCTCAGTCGTGACGACACGCTCGAGCAGCGGCCAGTCGGTGAGCGAGCAGCTGGCGATCTTGAGGATGTCATAACCCTCCTCCTGGATGCGCTCAACCGAGAGTTCATCGAACGGCGTGCAGACCGCGAGCAGCCCGTGCTCTCTCACGCGATCGCGAAGCCGGCGAAAGTCGTCCACCGCCAACCGCGTCTGGGTGAAGCGACGAACGTGCTTGAGGTCGTCGCGCCCTCGATATGGAGGATGGATGAACGTGTCCAGGTCGCGGTACTGGAACTTCACGCCGAACCGGAAGGAAAAGTCCACCGTGATCTCGTGCAGCGCATCGACAAGGCGCAGGCCATGCTCGACATCGCCCATATGGTTATTGGCCATCTCGAAGATGAAGAGCGGCTGTTCGTCGCGTCCGAGCATCGCTGGTCCTTTGTCAGGTGGCGCTGGAGGCCTGTCTCTGCCACCTAGCCGGCACGCCGCGCCTCAAGCTACATAGTACGCCGCCGGGCGCCCAGCGCCTGCCGGGTGAGACGCCGGCCCTTGGAGCGCGCCCTGGCAATGCCCACCCGCAAGCACGTGGGTGTGGCCTCCCAAATGGACGGAGACCTGCACCGTTGCGGGTCATCCCGGCCGGCCGCAGGCTGCGGCGATCTGCCCGGCAACGTAGCCGAGCATCTCGTCCGTGAGGCCCGGATAGACGCCGACCCAGAAGGCGTCTGCCATGAACCGGTCGGTCTCGGCGAGCTCCCCCACGACTCGGTAACCGCCGGCCAAGCCCGGAGTGAGGCCGGCGCGCGCCCTCATGGCGTCGAAGCAAGGCTGCCGGACCATGTTGCCGGCGAACAGCATGCGCGTCTGGATGCGGGCGGCTTCGAGACGCGAGACCATGCCGTCGCGGCTCAGCCCCGCCTGCTTCGCCGCAGCGGTGAGGGTGAGCAGCAGGCCGAACCAGCTGGGATCGCTGCCGGGAGAGGGCTTCTGGATGTGAAGCAGGTCGGCCAGTGGCGCGAGCAGGCGAGACAGCGTCTGGTGGTGGGCGCGGCGCAGGCGCGTGAACTCAGGAAGCTTCGCCAGCTGCGCGCACCCCACCGCCGCCTGCATCTCAGTCGCCTTGAGGTTGTAGCCGAACTCGGAGAACACATACTTATGGTCGTAGCCGAACGGCAGCTCACCGAATCGTCGTCCGAAACGTCGTCCGCAGCGATCGTCCTCGCCACTCCGGCAGCTGCAGTCGCGCCCCCAGTCCCGCAGCGAGGCGACCACAGCGGCGAACTCGGCATCGTCGGTGCAGACGGCTCCTCCCTCGCCCATCGTCATGTGATGTGGCGGGTAGAAGCTCGAGGTCGCCAGGTGCCCGAAGGTCCCGGTGGGCCGCCCCCGGTACTTCGAGCCGAGGGCGTCGCAGTTGTCCTCGATCAGCCAGAGGCCGTGGCGCTCGCACAGCGCAGATACGGCCTCAAGGTCGAACGGAACACCAAGAGTGTGTGCGAGAAACACCGCCCTGGTGCGTGGGCCCACCGCAGTCGCAAGCTGCTCCACATCGACGTTGGCTGTGTCACCGCGCACGTCAACGAACACGGGGACCGCCCCGAATTGCACGATCGGAGCCACCGTCGTCGGAAAGCCGGCGGCGACGGTGAGCACCTCATCGCCGCGAACGAGGCGCCGCGCGCCCAGCTTCTCGGACGTGAGCGCCATGAACGCGAGCAGGTTGGCGGACGACCCCGAACTCACGAGGAGGCAATGTCCGGAGCCCAGGCTAGCCGCGAACGCGCGCTCGAACTGCTCGCAGTAGCGGCCGTGTGTGAGCCAGAAGTCCAGAGATGCGTCCACGAGCCTGCTCAGTTCGTCGTGGTCGAAGACGCGCGCGCCGTACGGCACCCTCGACTCCCCCGGCACGAAGGGAGCGGCGTCCCCTCCCCACACCCCCTCGTAGTACTGCTTCACAAGGCCGAGGATATGGGCACGTAGCTCTTCGGTCTCCGGCGACCTCACACGAGCCCCGCAGCGGCGCGGGAGTACGCCTGGATATCGACTCGACATGCGGACCGCAGAGCCGCTGAGCCACCGCCTTCATAAAAGGTTCGGTACCAGGCGGCGGCGGCGTCCACGGCCTGTCTTACGCTCCAGACCGACTTCCAGCCGAGCACACGCTCGGCCTTGCCGGCGTCAAGCGCGAGCAGGCTCGCCTCGTGAAGCTGCCCGGTGGCCGCCACCCGCTTCCATGTGCCTTCGCCCCAGGCGGCGAGCAATTGCTCGACCACCTCGCGCACGGTGACCCGCGAGTCTGGGCCCGGACCGAAGTTCCAGGCCGTGGTCGCCGTTCCGAGGTCTGCCGAGACAGCTGTCCACAGGTACTCGGCCAGCCGGAGGTAACCCGACAACGACTCGAGCACGTGTTGCCAAGGGCGAACCGCGCCGGGGTTGCGGACCTCGATCGCGGCCCCGGTAGAGAGCGCACGCACGCAGTCGGGAAGAATGCGGTCCTCGCCCCAGTCGCCGCCGCCGATGACATTGCCGGCGCGCGCGGACGCCACCAGCGGCTTGCCTTCGCCGTGAAAGTAGCTGCGACGGTAGGCCTGCGTGATGAGCTCGGCGCACCCTTTGCTGGAGCTGTACGGGTCGGACCCGCCCAGGCTGTCGCCCTCAACGTAGGCTCTGGTCGTCTCGAGGTTCTCGTAGCATTTGTCGCTGGTGACGTTCACCACTACGCGGGGGCCACGGCCCGAATCGGCGAGCGCACGCAGCTCCTCCAGCACGTTGACCGTCCCCATGACGTTGGTCTCGTACGTGAGGTGCGGTTCCGCATACGAGCGTCGCACCATGGGCTGCGCGGCCAGGTGGAAGACGATCTCCGGCGCTGCCTCGGCGAGCGCCGCTCGCAGGCCCTCTCGATCGCGCACGTCACCGCGAAGATCGGTGAGACCGCCCTGCGGGACGCCGGCCGGCCGCGCCGGTCTGTCGCGACCGACGCTCTCCTCCGACAGACGGAGCGCCGCAAACAGGCTCGGCTGGGTCGGAGGGTCCAGCGCGTAGCCCGTGACATCGGCCCCAAGATCGAGAAGCCACAGGGTGAGCCACGTGCCCTTGAACCCGGTGTGGCCGGTGATGAAGACTCGCCGGCCACGGTACGTGTCGCCGAACATCACCAGATCTTCCACGGCGCGCGCCCGGAGCTCCAGAGCGCCTCCAGAGTTCGCTTGTCCCGGAGCGTGTCCATCGGCTGCCAGAAGCCCGGGTGCCTGTACGCCCCCAGCTGCTGGTCCGCCGCGAGTCCCTCGAGAGGCTCGCGCTCAAAGGTGGATCCGTCGCCGCAGATGTAGTCGAGGACCGCCGGCTCCAGGACGAAGAACCCGCCGTTCATCCAGGCTCCGTCTCCGCGAGGCTTCTCGGTGAAGGAGCTCACCGCCCGATCGTCGTCGCTGAGGACGAGCGCGCCGAAGCGGCCGGGTGGCTGGACGGCGGTGACGGTCGCCAGCCGGCCATGCCCCTCGTGGCAGCCGATGAGAGCGGCAAGGTCAATATCGGCGACGCCATCGCCGTACGTCATCAGGAAGCGCTCACCGTCGAGGTACGGCGCGACCCGTTTGAGCCGGCCGCCCGTCTGCGTGCCGGCTCCCGTGTCGACCAGCGTGACCCGCCACGGCTCCACGGTGTTCTCGTGGACCTCCATGCACTGGCCTCGCAGGTCGAAGGTCACATCCGAGTTGTGCAGGAAGTAGTTGGCGAAGTACTCCTTGACGACGTAGCCCTTGTACCCCAGGCACACGACGAAGTCGTGGAACCCCTGCTCGCCGTAGATCTTCATGATGTGCCACAGGACCGGGCGGTCGCCGATCTCCGCCATCGGCTTCGGCCTTACCTGGGTCTCCTCCGCCAGGCGCGTACCGAGACCGCCGGCAAGGATCACGACCTTCATGGATCCTCCTCGCTCACGAGGATAGGTTCGGCGCGCCGCCGCCCAGCCCTGTCGGCGATCTCATCTCGAGAACCGGGCCGAAGGTGAATGGAAAGGGTCTGGCGACGGGACTCTTTGTCGCCGTGGCCTTAGAAGACCCGGTGCCCGAGGACCTGCTTGAGCCGACCGAGCGCCTTGATGGATTCCCGCGACACCTTCTTCTGGGTGAGCCCCATCTCCTCAGCTACTTCTGTCTGCGTGAGGTCGCGGAAGAACAGGAGGTAGATGAGGCGGCGCTGGAAGGTGGAGAGCTTGTCGAGAGCGGCATAAAGGGCGATGCGGTCTTCGATGGGCAGGGCGAACGACTCGCGGCGCAGCGCGTGCAGCGCGTGGGGGTCGGCCTCGGCCCGCAGCTCGCCGCCGCCGAACGGCTCGTTCTGGCTGTGCAGGTCGATGCGCGCGTAGAGGTTCATCACCTCGAGGATACCGGCCTCGTTGATGTTGAGCGCCTCGGCGAGCTCGGCGAGCTCCGGAGGCCTGCCAAGCCTGTGCATGAGCTCACTGCTCTTGGCCTGGATCTCGGCGTAGACCTTCTTCACCCAGCGCGGCTGGCGCAGCAGCAGCGAGTCGCGCAGGTGGTGGCGCAGCTCGCCGTCGACAAGCGCCGTGGCGTAGGTGGAAAAGCGCACGCCACGCGTGACGTCGAAACGCTGCGCCGCCTTGATGAGCCCCAGGTTGGCCACCTGGAGGAGGTCCTCGTAGGGCTCGCTGGCGTAGGAGAAGCGCTTGAGGATGTAGTGGAGGAGGTTCTGGTTACGCCGCACGAGCTCGTCGAGCGTCTCCGGGGAACGCGTGTCGGCGTAGGCCGTGAGGAGCTGCTCGTTGTCCATGAGGTCCTCGCGGCCCCTACTTGACGAGGTTCATCATGTTGAAGATCGGCAGGTACATGGAGATGACGACCGTGCCGACGATGGCGCCGACGCCGAGCATCAGGATGGGTTCCAGGATGGACGTGAGCGACTTGACGCTGGCGTTGACCTCGTCCTCGTAGAAATCGGCGATCTTGCCCAGCATCGCGTCGAGCGAGCCTGTCTCCTCCCCCACCGAGATCATCTGCGTGACCATGGCGGGGAAGATCGACACCTGGCTGAGCGGCGCCGTGATCGACTGCCCCTCCTTGACACTGGTCTGGACTTCCTTCATGGCCTTCTCGATCACCGAGTTGCCGGCCGCCTGCCCGGTGATCTCGATGGCCTGCAGAATGGGCACGCCGGAGGTGATGAGCGTGCCCAGGGTGCGCGAGAAGCGCGCCACGGCGAGCTTGCGCACGATCTCGCCGATGCCCATGGGCACGCGCAGCTTGAAGCGGTCCCAGACCATCGTGCCGCGCTCGGTGCGCTTGAGCCGCCGGATCAGCACGATGAGGCCGATGAGGACGGCGAGGGCCACGAGGCCCCACCAGCTTCGGAACAGCCCGGAGAGGCCGACCATAATGCGCGTCAGCATGGGCAGCTTGGCGTTGCCCAGGTCCTTGTACATGTCGGCGAAGATCGGGATGAGGAAGAGCACCATGCCGATGAGCACGAGGATCGCGAACGAGCCGATCAGGATCGGGTACACCATCGCCGACTTGACGGCGCGGCGGATGCTGTCCTCCTTCTCGAGCTGCGTCGCGAGGCGGTTGAGCACCTCGTCGAGGATGCCGCCGAGCTCTCCGGCGCGCACCATGCTCACGTAGAGCCGGCTGAACACCTTGGGGTGCTTCTCGAGGGCATCCGAGAGGCTGATGCCGGCCTCCACATCGGCGCGGATCTGCCCGATGACCGTGGCGAACTTCTTGTTCGGCGTCTGCTCTTCGAGCACGTACAGGCAGCGCAGCATGCTCAAGCCGGAGTTCACCATCGTGGCGAACTGGCGCGAGAACACCGTGAGGTCCTTGGCCCTGATGGTCTGGAACGCGGCCCCGATCTGGATCTGGCCGAGGCCCCTCTTGACCTCGTTGAGGTCGAGGACGGTGTAGCCGCGGTTGCGAAGCGCCGCCGCGACGGCGACCTTGCTCTCGCCCTCGATCTGGCCGGTGGACTGGCCCCCCCGGGTGTCGAGCGCCTTGTAGGCGAACGTGCTCATAGCCTTCCTTCCCTCACTGCTCACTCATATCGGCAGCGGGCTCGAAACCTGCAGGCCTTTTCAGCGACCGTAGCCCGCCCCGACCGGCGCCCCGGGCTGGACAAGGAGGCGCTTGAGGTCCTCGGGTGTGCTCGACCGGCGCTCGGCGAGCTCGCGCGTGATCACGCCGCGCCGCACCAGGTCGGCGAGCGCCGCATCCATGGTCTGCATGCCGAAGGCGGTGCCCGTCTGCATGGTGGAGTAGATCTGGTGCGTCTTGCCCTCGCGGATGAGGTTGCGGACGGCCGGCGTGGGGATGAGGAGCTCGCAGGCGCAGACGCGGCCGCGGCCGTCTCGTGTCGGCAGCAGCTGCTGTGTGCAGACGCCCATGAGCGTAGTGGAGAGCTGCACGCGGATCTGCTCCTGCTGGTGCGGCGGGAAGACGTCGATGATACGGTCGATGGTCTGCGGGGCGTCCTGAGTATGCAGGGTGGCGAACACGAGGTGCCCTGTCTCGGCCGCGGTGAGCGCCGTGGCCATCGTCTCGGTGTCGCGCATCTCGCCGACGAGGATGATGTCCGGGTCCTGGCGCAGGACGCTCTTGAGGGCGCGGTTGAAGCTCTTGGTGTCGGCGCCCACCTCACGCTGGTTGACCATGCACTTCTTGTGACGGTGGAGGAACTCGATCGGGTCCTCGATCGTCATGATGTGCTCTTCGCGGGTCTCGTTGATCTCGTCGATCATCGCCGCCAGGGTGGTCGACTTGCCCGAGCCCGTGGGCCCGGTGACGATGCAGAAGCCGCGCGGCTTGCGCGTCAAGTCGTGCAGGGCCTGCGGCAGCCCCAGGTCCTCGAGCTTCTTGATGATGATCGGGATCAGGCGGAAGGCCGCCCCCAGGCTGTTGCGCTGGAAGTAGGCGTTGACGCGGAAGCGCGCCCGGCCGGGCACCGAGTAGGAGAAGTCGATCTCCCACTCGTTCTCCAGCCGCTGACGCTGGTCCTGGCTCAGGATGCTGTAGATCAGCTCCCGCGTGTCGTTGGCGGAGAGGCGCGGGTAGTCGAGGCGTTCGAGCACGCCGTTGATGCGCACGATGGGCGGCGACCCGACCGTGAGGTGCAGGTCGCTGGCGTCGCGTTCCAGGACTTCGAGAAGAACGTCGACCAGGTCCATTGTCACTTCCTCGTATCGGGATGACCGGGCTTCAAATGATCACGCGGGCGATCTCCTCAACGGAGGTCATGCCCAGGACGACTTTGTCGATGCCGTCTTCGCGCAGGGACTTCATGCCCTCGGCGGCGGCCACCCGGGAGATCTCGTCGGCGCTCTTGCGCTCGACGGTGAGCCGGCGGATGGCCTCACTGACGATCATCACCTCGTAGAGCCCGAGGCGCCCCTTATAGCCGGTAGTATTGCACCTTGGGCAGCCCTTGGCACGGTACAGGACGACGTCGTCGCGTTCGTACACCTCGGGCGGGAAGTCGTTCTTGCGCAGCATCTCTCTGGTCGCCGTGTACGGCTCCCGGCACTGCGGGCACAGCCGCCGGGCAAGGCGTTGAGCGACCACGCAGTCCACCGCCGACGAAGTGAGGAAGGGCTCGATGCCCATCTCCGTGAGGCGCGAGAGCGCCCCAGGGGCGTCGTTGGTGTGCAGCGTGCTGAGCACCAGGTGGCCGGTGAGCGCCGACTCCACGGCGATCTGCGCCGTCTCGCGGTCGCGGATCTCGCCGATCATCACGATGTCGGGGTCGCAACGCAGGATGGAGCGCAGCGCGGCGGAGAAGGTCATCCCCGCGCGCGTGTTGACCTGCACCTGGTTGATGCCCGTGAGCCGGTACTCCACCGGGTCCTCCACGGTGATCACGTTCTTCTCCGGGGAGTTGAGGATGTTGAGCGCCGCGTAGAGCGTCGTGGACTTGCCCGAGCCCGTGGGCCCGGTGACGAGGATGGCGCCGTACGGCTTGGTGAACGACTTCTGGAACCGTTTGAGCGCCTTCTCGGCGAAGCCGAGATCCTCCAAGTTGAGCATCACGTTGCTCTTGTCGAGGAGGCGCATGACGATCTTCTCGCCGTAGACCGTAGGCAGGGTCGCGACGCGCATGTCGATGGGCTTGCCGCCGACCATGAGGCCGATACGGCCGTCCTGCGGCACGCGGCGTTCGGCGATGTCGAGCTCGGCCATGATCTTGAGGCGGCTGATGACACCGTTCTGCATGCGCCGCGGGATCGACATGATCTCGTGCAGCACGCCGTCGATGCGGAAGCGCACCATGAGCTCTTTGGCCTGCGGCTCGAAATGGATGTCGCTCGCCCCGTCGTCGACCGACTGCGCGATGACCGAGTTCACCAGCTTGACGATCGGCGCCTCTTCGGTGGCGTCGCGGATGTCGGCGACCTGGTTTTCCATGTCGGCGAGGGCGGCGTTCTCTTCGGCGTTCTCCCCCACCTCGGGTCGATCGCGGTAGATCTTGGCGATGGCGCCGTAGATATCTTCTTCGCTGGCGATCGCCGGCTGGATGGTGAAGCCGGTGATGATCTCGAGGTCCTGGAGCGCGAGGAGGTTCTGCGGGTCCACCATGGCGACGAGGAGCGTATTGTCGTCGACGAAACGGATGGGCGCCGCGCCGTAGCGGCGGGCGAGCTTCTCGTCGATGTAGCCCGTCGCCGCCGCATCAAGCTGCGTCGTGCTCAGGTCGATGAAGCCCACGCCGAACTTGGCCGCGAGCGCCTTGGCGAGGTCGAGCTGGCTGACCACCCCGTCGTCGATGAGCAGCTGCCCCAAGCGCTTGCGCGTCGTGTGCTGGCGCGCCAACGCCTGCGTGATCTGCTCCTCGCTGGCGAGGCCCATCTCCTTCAGGATGTCGCCGAGGCGCAGCTTGGAGGCGCGGAGGCTGCGCGCCATGTTGTCGAGGACGTCGCCCGTCGTGACGCCGCGCAACGGCTCCTGAGCCGCGTCCTCGGCGTCTTGCGCGGACGCGTCAGGGTCCGCGCGGGAAGTGATCGGCGCGGGCGCGGCGGACGCGCCGTGGCCGTTGCCACCGCCGCCTCCGTCGCCGAGCAGATCGTCCACCGACGCCGCCGCACTGAGCGCCGCGAGGCTGGCCTCGTCGGGCGTCGCCTCCGTTGGGCTGAAGTTCGCTTCCAGCTCGTCTCCTTCACGACCGGCACGCGCCGGCCGACTGGTCTTCGTTCGCGGCCTCTTAGTGTCCTTGTGCGATGGCATCGCGCATCACTTCCAGCGGTGCGGGTTCTCCGGTCCACAGCGTGAATGCCACCGCCGCCTGGTGAACGAGCATACTGAGCCCGTCCACGACGATGGCGCCACCCGCTCGTGCTCGAGCGAGCAAGTCGGTGTCGCCAAGCGAGTAGACGACATCGAAGACGACGTGCCCCGCGGTAACGTTATCGGCCAACGCGGCGGGGACTTTACCTGCTCCGGCCATCCCGAGCGAGGTCGCGTTGACCAGGATGCGGCGGCTCCGGACGTCGGCGGCCGTCAACTCAGACAACGGCTGCCAGGCGACGGACGCCCCGGGCACGGCGGCCGAGGTCAGCGCCACGAGGCGCTCGGCCGCCGCCGCCGTGCGGTTGACCACGGTGAGCTCTACCCCCAGGCGCGTCAGAGCCAG
>JBAZPK010000003.1:0-43742 GCA_041648235.1 Thermoleophilia bacterium | reverse complement strand
CGGCCTCCTCGGCGTCAACTTCGACGTCTCAGAGATCGTCCAGGCGCAACGCGCGCTCTCACGGGTCGCGGCCGTGAGCCCCGCCGCCGGAGGGGCAGAAGTGACGGACGAGATCTTTGCCGGTGACATCCGTGAGGTGGTCGCCGGCATGATCGGCAGGATCCTCGCTGAGATGCGCAAGTCCCCCGCAGCCATGTCGCGCGAGGAGAAGATGGAAGTCGTCAAGCGCCTCGAGGAGCGCGGGGCCTTCCTCGTGAAACGCTCGGCGGAACAGGTGGCCGACGCGCTCGATCTCTCTCGGTACACCATCTTCAGCTATCTCAAGGAGATCCGCCGCGGCGACGACCGGAGGCGTGCCGCGCCGGCCGCCGCGCCCCCTGCCGGAGAAGGCCCGTGAACCCCGCCGGCCACACCACGGCGCGCGAGGCGCGTCCCGCCGCCGCCGCCCTCGGTGACATCGTCGCGGACAGCGGTTGCCGCTCCTTGGCGGTGATCGGCCTCGTCAAGAACGCGGGCAAGACCACCGTGGTGAACGCCTTGATGGCTGATCGCACGCACCTCTTCGGCCTCACGTCTCTCGGGCTCGACGGCGAGAACACCGACCATCTCACAGGCCTGGCCAAGCCGCGCATCACCCCCCCAGCCGGCACGCTCGTGGCGACCACGCGCGGCTCGCTCGAGCGCTCCCGGTACTCCATGGAGGTCCTCGAAGAGCTCCCCTTCCACACGCCTCTGGGGCGCGTCGTCATCGGCCGCGCCGGTGGCCACGGGCAGCTCGAAGTGAGCGGCCCTACCACCCTGGGCGAGCTCGCGACCACCGTGCGCCGCCTCTGGGCACAGGGAGCGGAGCGCGTGCTGGTCGACGGTGCCATCAACCGCATCGGCAGCGCCTCCCCGAAGGTCAGCGAGGGGGTGATCGTGGCCACCGGCGGCATGGTCGGGGAAACGCTGCCCGACGTCCTCGAGACCACCGCGGCCACCCTCGACCTGCTCATGCTGCCCGCGGTGAGTCCGGCGACCCGCGCCTTGATCGGACCCCACCTGGCCGGCGATGCCCGGGCGGTGGCCTTCACGGGCGGCGGCGGCTCCGAGGTCCTCGATGTGGGCACCGTCGTGGGAGAGGGAGTCGCGGTGGCGAGAGCCGTGGAGAGCCTCGGAGCGCACACCCTCTACATCGGCGGCGCTCTCACCCAGGAGTTCGTCGACGATCTCACCCGGGTGCTCCCTCCACGCCGCGAGCTTCGTGTGGTGGTCCGCGACGCCACGGTCCTCGTGCTGCCGGCCAGCTTCGCGGCCCGCTTTCGGAGGCGCGGCGTCGCCCTCGAGGTGCTCACGCAGATCCGCGTCCTGGCGCTCACGGCAAACCCCTTCCGCATCCCCCAACCGTACCAGCCCCGGGTCTTCTTCAACGCTCTCGTGGGCGCCGTCGGCGCGCGCGTCCCGATCTTCGACGTCGTGAACGGTGGCGCTTGGCTCCCGCGCCGGACGCCGCCGTCCGGCGCGGTCTCCCCTGACGGAACGAGGTGATGCAGTGAACGATGCTCTCCGCTTGAACGCCGAGACCGTCGCCCGCGCCAGGGCGGCGGCGAACGCCATCGCCGACGACATCCAGCAGCACATCGAGGAGCACACCACCGACACCACAGAGCGCGCCACGTTGCGCCTGCTCGGGATCGCCGGCGTCAACGAGATCGACGTGCCGCTCGTCAATGTCGTCGTCGAACAGGCCCGCGACCTGCTGCCGGGCGGTATCACCCGCCCATTCGTGGACCTGATGCTGAGGACGGGCAGGACCGCCCTCGAGGTCGCCGCGGGCGTCGCGGCCGGTGAGCTACGCCTCGAGCCCGTGCCGGCGGAGCGCCGCGAAGCCGCGGAGGTACGCGGGCGGAAGCTGGCCCGCGACGGCGTGGCCCGCATCGACGCCGTGCGGCGGCGGCGCAACGAGCTCGTGACGGAGGTCGGCGAACCGGTCAAGCCCTACGTCTACGTGATCGTCGCCACCGGCAATATCTACGAGGACGCGGCGCAGGCCAAGGCGGCGGCGCGCGCGGGCGCCGACGTGATCGCGGTCATCCGCACGACGGCGCAGAGCCTGCTCGACTACGTCCCCTATGGCGAGACCACCGAGGGATTCGGCGGCACCTACGCGACGCAGGAGAACTTCCGCCTCATGCGCGCCGCCCTCGACGAAGTCGGCGCCGAGCTCGGCCGCTACATCCGCCTGTGCAACTACGCCAGCGGCCTGTGCATGCCCGAGATCGCCACCATGGGCGCGCTCGAGCGTCTGGACATGATGCTCAACGACTCCATGTACGGCATCATCTTCCGCAACATCAACATGCAGCGCACCTTCGTCGACCAGTACCTCAGCCGGCTGATCAACGCCCGCGCCGGCATCATCATCAACACCGGCGAAGACAACTACCTGACGACCGCCGACGCGTTCGAGAAGGGCTACACCGTCGTCAGCTCCGACTTCATCAACGAAGCCTTCGCTCTGCGCGCCAACCTCGAGCCCTGGCAGATCGGCCTCGGCCACGCCTTCGAGATCGATCCCTCCAAGCCGGACCAGGTCGTGTACCAGATCGCTGATGCCCAGCTCATCCGCCAGCTGTTCCCCGGGTATCCCCTCAAGTACATGCCGCCGACCAAGTACATGCCGGGGGACATCTTTCAGGGCCACATCATCGACGGCATGTTCAACTTCACGGGCATCTTCACCGGCCAGGAGATCATGCTTCTGGGCATGCTGACCGAGGCTCTGCACACGCCCCTGCTCCAGGACCGCTACCTGAGCATCAAGAACGCCAAGTACGTCTTTGAGAGCTGCCGCGACCTCGCCGCAGAGGTCACCTTCAGGCCAGGCGGAATGATCGAGCAGCGTGCCAACGACCAGCTCGAGAAGGCCACGAAGCAGCTCGAGCACGTGCGCCACATCGGTCTCTTCAAGGCGCTGGAGGACGGCGAGTTCGCCGACGTCAAACGCGACCCCCGCGGCGGACGCGGCTTCGAGGGCGTCTTCAAGGTCGGCGCCGACTACTTCAACCCGTTCTTCGGCGCCCTGCTCGAGGGCCGCATGAGCGGCGCCCCTGCGGGGCCGGCGACCGTCGAGGGGAGCTCGAACGACGGAGGGGAGCAGCGATGCTAGTACATCCGTACGGGGATACTCGGGATGATGGCGTCATCCAGTTCTCCTTCACACTCCCGGTGAGCTATTCCGTCAAGGCGGCGGACGTCGGCAAGCAGTTCCTCGAGAAGCTCGGCTTCCACTCGGTCGCGGTCGCCGAATGCAAAGCCATCGACCCCGAGTACACCCTCTATGTGGCTTACGGTCGCACCGACATCGGGATCGACCCCGACGAGGTCAAGGGCGACTATCTCGAGGTCGACGAGATGGACTACTACGCCATCAACGCGCTCATCAAGGCGAAGCTGGGGCGCAAGCTTCGGGTTGTGGGGGCGGCAGTGGAGAGTGACGCCCACACTGTCGGCATCGACGCGATCATGAACATGAAGGGATTCGCCGGGGACTACGGGCTGGAGCGCTACCCAGAGATGGATGCCCTCAACATGGGCTCGCAGATCCCTTGCGCCCAATTGCTGAGGACGGCGCTCGACCGGGACGCCGACGCGATCCTGGTCTCTCAGATCGTCACCCAGAAGAACATCCATGTCCAGCATCTGACGCAGCTCGTCGAGTTGCTCGAAGCGGAGGGCGTACGAGAGCGGTTCGTGCTCGTCGTGGGCGGACCGCGCATCAACAACGCCTTCGCCAAGGAGCTGGGTTACGATGCCGGTTTCGGGCCACGGACCACGCCGCTCGAGGTGGCTTCGTTCCTGGCGCAAGAAGTGGCCCGCCGCTCGGCGGACGTCTGAAGGCGTAGGATGAGCAGTCGGACGGTCAACCCAAATGCCATGGTGCAGAGCGTTCATCTTGCGGCGGGGGCTGCAGACGGGCACAGAGAGGCACGAGGAGGAAGCAGTGTCTGACAACGACGTCGTCATTCTCTCAGCGGTGCGCACCGCACAAGGTCGCTTCCAGGGCGGCTTTTCCAACACGCCCGCGGTCGAGCTTGCCGCCATCGTCATGAAGGAGGCGCTGAAGCGCGCCGGGGTGACGGGCGACCAGCTTTCCGAGGTGCTCTTCGGCAACGTCATTCAGGCGGGTCTGGGCCAGAACACCGCCCGCCAAGCCGAGCTCAAGGCGGGCATCCCGCAGGAGATCCCGGCGGCCACCGTCAACCGCGTCTGCGTGTCGAGCGCGACCGCACTCGCGATGGCCGCCGCCGCCATCAAGGCCGGCGACGGCGACGTCTACCTCGTGGGGGGCACCGAGAACATGACTCGTGCACCCTGGCTCCTGCAGAACGGCCGCACCGGCTACCGCATGGGCATGCCGAGCGACAAGATCTTCGACGCCATGGTGCTCGACGGCCTCTGGTGCGCGCTGGCGAACGAACACATGGGCCACACGGCCGAGAACCTGAGCGAGCGCTTCGGGATCAGCCGCGAGGCCCAGGACGAGGTCGCCTACCGCAGTCACATCAACGCGGTCGCGGCCATCGACGGCGGCCGCTTCAAGGACGAGATCGTGCCGATCGCGATCCCGCAGCGCAAGGGCGAGCCGATCGTCATCGATACCGACGAGTGCCCGCGCCGCGAGACCAGCCTCGAATCGCTCGCCAAGCTCAAGCCATTCTTCAAGCCGGAGGGCGGCGTCGTGACGGCGGCCAGCTCCTCGGCCATCGCCGATGGCGCGAGCGCTCTCGTCGTGACCTCACGCAAGCGGGCCGCCGAACTGGGCGCCAAGCCCATCGCGACCCTCGTGAGCTACGCGACTGCCGCCGTCGAGCCCGCCATCATGGGCCACGGCGAGACCAAAGCGGCCGCGTCGGCCCTGCGGAAGGCCGGCATGACGAGCAAGGACGTCGACCTGGCCGAGCTTAATGAGGCGTTCGCGTGCGTCGCCGTGCTCGCCACCCGCGAGCTGGGCCTCGACCCCGAGCAAGTCAACGTAAACGGCGGAGCGGTGGCCCTCGGCCATCCACTCGGCAGCACCGGCACCCGCATGATCGTCACGCTCATCCACGAACTGCAGAAGCGCGGCAAAGAGATCGGGCTCACGGGAGCCTGCGTCGGTGGCGGCCAGGGGGCCGGTTCGGTCATCAGGGTAGAGGCCTAGGCGGATCCGGAGCGTCCCGCGCTGGCGGCGGACGACGCGGCGGAGCGCGGGCATCGCTTCCGGAGGAGGGAACGTAGATGAAGCAGGGTAACCGGTTCGGCGCACATCGCGTGCTTGAGCCCAAGGGCGTGCTGCCGCAGCCCGCGTGGAAGATCGACAACACCATGGAGCTGTACGACGACGAGATCCTCATCGACGTCGACACGCTCAACATCGACGCGGCGAGCTTCACGCAGATCGAGGAGGCAGAGGGCGGGGACGTCCAGAAGATGGCCCGCCACAGCCTCGGCATCATCGCCAAGCGCGGCAAGCACCACAACCCCGATACCGGATCCGGCGGCATGCTCCTGGGCACGATCAACGACATCGGCCCTAAGCTCCGGGACCGTGACCTCAAAGTCGGCGACCGTATCGCCACGCTCGTGTCGCTCTCCCTCACCCCGCTCAAGGTGGATGAAGTCATCTCGATCAACAAGGACACCTGCCAGGTGAAGGTCAAAGGCCAGGCGATCCTTTTCGAGACCGGCATCTACGCCAAGATCCCGAGCGACATGGACGAAGCCCTGGCGCTCGCGATCCTCGACGTCGCCGGGGCTCCCGCGCAGGCTGCCAAGCTGAGCAAGCCCGGTCAAACGGTGTTCATCATCGGCGGTGGCGGCAAGAGTGGTCTTCTCTGCGCCTACGAGGCCAAGAAGCGTGTCAAGCCCACCGGCAAGGTCATCTGCCTCGTGCACGGCGACGCCGGAAGAAAGCGCCTCGAGCGCGCCGGTTTCGCCGACGTCATCATCCAGGGCTCAGCCACCGACCAGCTCTTCGTGCACGAAGAGGTCAAGAAGGCGACTCACGGCAGGATGGCAGACCTCACCATCAACTGCGTCGACGTCCCCAACACGGAGATGGCCTCGGTGCTCGCGACGAAGGACGACGGCACCGTGTACTTCTTCAGCATGGCGACCAGCTTCACGTCGGCCGCGCTCGGCGCCGAGGGTATCGGCGCCGACACCCTGATGATCATCGGCAACGGCTACACCAGGGACCACGCCGTGATCGCCCTCGAGGTCGTGCGGGAAAGCCCGGTCCTGATGCAGATCTTCAAGGAGACCTACGCGACCGGCGCCGGCGACGCGCAGCCCGTCAACCTGAAGGCATAGGAGCGCGGAGACGCCGGGCGAAGCCCCGCGGCCGTTGGGCAGAGAAGGAGGGCGGTCGGCCCCCTTCTCTGCGTCGATGTTTCACGTGAAACCCGCGAATCGATGGGACGTGGCTGTGGCGCGCGTCGGGCTCCCTCGCCGAGGTTCGCCCCTCCACGTGGGGCGCGGCCGGGCGTTTCACGTGAAACACTTCCGATCAGACGAGCGGGGCGGGAGCCAGCCGGCTCCCGCCCCGCTCGCATCAGATCCGCTGCGGATCTTCTCTCGGACTCAGTAGCTGACGCCGCTCATCATGCCGCCGCCCATCATGCCGCCGCCGAAGCTCGAGCCCTGAGAAGCAC
Source organism: Thermoleophilia bacterium (assembly GCA_041648235.1). GTDB lineage: Bacteria > Actinomycetota > Thermoleophilia > UBA2241 > UBA2241 > CAIXSE01. The sequence goes on along the minus strand of JBAZPK010000003.1, from coordinate 37,068 downwards.
CGCCGCCGCTCGCGCCGCAGCCCCCGGGGCCGTTGCCGGCGGCGCGACCGCCACCGCAGGCGCCGGGCCCGGCGCCTTCCGGGACGGCGACCCCGGACTTTTCGAGCAGGGCGCGCATGTCGTTCCAGTGGTCCACCCGGAGCGATCTGAGGGCCGACTGCGCTTCCGTGCTGGACCGGTCGGCTCCGTACTTCTCGAACCAGGCCTGCATGTTCGCGCGGTGCTCGACACGCAGGTCCTGCATCGCGGCGCGTACCTCCGGGTCGCTCACGAGCGTCGCGCACGCGCCACTGCGGTACGATCTCTCGACCTTGGCCGCGCCAGACGCCGCGGCAACGATAGCGAGCCCCAGCACCGCCACGACTGAGAGCACGACGGCCAGCTTCCACTGTCTCTTCACTGCATTGCTCCTTCCTGGTGACGCTGGGCACCGCGGATCACGCCCCGAAGCCCAGCGCAAACGCCTCGACAGGTCACGTGTGTCGCGCCCAAGAGTACCTCCCACCTTTGAAGAACCTGTGAACTCACACTCCGGGGATCTCCAAGTCGGTCGGCGCCTGCCCGGCCCCTGCTAGAATCGAGGCCCGACTGCCCTCAGGCTGTTGCGGGTACAGTCGACGAGCCAGCATCTCGCCACCGGAGGCGCACGTGACCCACGAAGACATCCGCCAGGCACTCTCAAGCGTCATCGACCCCGAGCTCCAGCGCAACATCGTCGAGCTCGGCATGGTGCGCGACATCGTCGCCGATGACGCGCGCGTCGGGGCGACGATCGTCCTCACCACGGCCGGCTGCCCACTTCGCAACCAGATCCGCGCCGACGCGGAGAAGGCGCTGGCAGCCGTTGCGGCGGGGCGCGCCGTGGAGGTCAAGATGGATGCCATGTCGTGCGACGAGCGCGACGCCCTCAAGCACCGCCTCAGCGACCGCGGCGAACTCATCCAAAGCCTTTTCGGCCCCGGCTCGAAGACCCGCACCATCGCCATCGCCAGCGGCAAGGGAGGCGTCGGCAAGTCCACGGTGACGGCCAATCTCGCCGTTGCGCTGGCCGGCAAGGGCCACGCCGTGGCGCTGATCGACGCCGACGTCTACGGCCCCACCATCCCTCTTATGATGGGTCTGCCGGCTGTGCCCCCCGAACTGCACAATGGGAAACTCGTCCCTCCACAGGCTCACGGCGTGCAGGTCATCTCCATGGGCTTCTTCTTGCGCGACAACGAGCCCGTCGTCTGGCGCGGCCCCATGCTCGGGCGCGCCATTGAACAGTTCCTGGGTGACGTGCTGTGGGGCAGCCCCGACTACCTGCTCATCGATCTTCCCCCAGGCACCGGGGACGTCGCTCTCACCATCGCGCAGATGATCCCCGGCTCCGACTTGATCATCGTCACGACGCCCCAGGAGGCCGCCGCCAAGACCGCGGTCAAGGCAGCCAAGATGGCGCGCATGACGCATCAGAGGGTCCTGGGCGTGGTGGAGAACATGTCCTACTACGTCTGCCCAGACTGCTCCAGCCGCCACCACATCTTCGGTCGCGGCGGCGCGTTCGAGATCGCCCGGCTCATGGACACGCGGCTTCTCGGTCGGATTCCACTGGACGAAGCCACGCGCCAGGGTGGAGACCTGGGCACTCCGGCGGCGCTCGACGCCGGCACTCCCGTGGGAGCCGCCTTCGCCGACATCGCTCAGGCGGTCATCGATCCGGATCCCGGCGGCGGCGCTCTCGGCAACGCCGGCGAGGCCGGCACGTCAGAAGGCACCTGACTCCCGGGCGCCTGCCTGTCTGCACGACGACGATGCTAATAATAGTAGTCCTCAGGTAACGGCCCCCCGAGACCAGCGGCGAGTGGGCCGGCCTGATCGGCACGCAGGGCGAGTGCCGCGGCAGCGCCTCCGTCCGCCCGGGCGAGGCCCGCCGGCGGCAGTGGCCGGGGGCTTGCCATGCCCGACGACCGCGCGAAGGCCTGGGCCGCGGACCGAGGCGGCCGCAGGGCACGCCCGCCGGGGCGCGGCGAGCGTTCCCCGCGGACAAGGGATGACTCGACAGGAGTCGTCAGCGAGGAGAGACTGCAGGCATGCGAGTCGGCAGGGCTAGCGGGGAAGACTGGTGGCGCCTCGGCGAGGCGGCGAGCACACTCGGCGTGAGCCTCTCGACCTTGCGCCGATGGAGTGACTCCGGCAAGCTCAGGTGCTATCGGAGCTCCGGCGGGCATCGCCGATTCCGCCGCAGCGATGTCTTGGCCTTCCTCGCCGCGCAGACCGACCCTGGGCGCAAGGCTGGCGTGGCGGTGGCGTGGCCGGAGCACGCCGGCGCCGAAAGCCCCCGCCCGATGGCTGCTCTCCCCGCTCTTGCACGGGCGGCGGCGGAAGGCGCCGGCGTCACCTCATGCCTCCTCGGCCTGAGCGCCGGGCGCGACCTCATCCGTCTGCTTGCCGACCACGCACCTGACGGCGCCAGACGCGTCGCGCCTGCGGGCGGCACCGCTCCGCGCGGGCAGCTCCCGGCCGCGGCCCGGGTCCTGCGCACTGGCCGGCGGGTGGTGATCGCCGACCTCGACTCCACCGACCTGCTCTCCGCGGAGGAGGCCGACGTCTACCGGCGACGCGGAGAACGCGCCATCCTGGCCCTTCCCCTCGTTGCGGGCGAGCGCGTGGTGGGCGTCATGGAGTTGGCGGATTCTCATGGCGCCCACGCCTTCACCGGCGCCACCGTAGCCTTCGCTCAATTCATCGCCCGGCAGGCGGCGGCCGCGCTCGCCGGCGATGCCGAAGCCAGCGAAGACCTTCCGCCGCGCGGCGAGGCAATCGCCGCAGACTGGGCCAGTCGCTCGAGCACCGGCGATCTGAGCACGGAGGCGGACAGGTCCGCCGGCGGCGTGGGCGCCTCGGCCCCGGGTCCGCAAGCCGCCGATGCCCTCATTCGGGCGGCCGCAACGGCGAGCGACGCAAAAGACGAGCTTGGGCCGACTCTGGATGCGCTGTGCCAAAGCCTCGGGGCCGATTCGTGCGTCATTCATCGTGTGGAGGCCGGAGGGGCCCGCGCGGTCATCGTCGCGGCGACCTTCCCAAGCGATGCAGCCGGCTGGAACCTGGACGAACGGCCGGCCGCAGCCCTCGCCGTGCGAGAGCGCCGCATCATCGCCGCGCCGTCCGACCCCCGGCAAGCGGCACCCGGGGCCGCAGCCCGGCATCGACCGGCCGCACCGCGCCCCAGCGTGCTCTTCGCACCACTCGCCCGGCAAGGGACCACCATCGGGCTGCTCGAGGTGACCGGCGACGCCAAGCGTCTGGCGGCGGCGACGCCGCTCGTCACGAAGGTGTCAGGCCTTCTCGCCGCCGTGCTCAGCGAGAGCGAGCAGATAGCGCTCCTGCAACGACGCACCCGCGACCTGGGATCAGTCCTGAAGTCGGGCCTCGAGGACACGGCCCGGCTCGGGAGCGACGAGACTCTTCGCTCCGTGGTGGCGAGCCTTGCCGGCCTCACGGCCACGCCCGTGGCCGATGTGTACGCCGTCGAGGGCGAGACCTTGCGGGCCATCATGAGCATCGATGGCGGGCGTTTCGACGACGAGTGGGAGGGAGTGGTGGTCCCACTCCGGCGCTACCCCTGCAGCCGCCTCGCCATCGAGACCGGAGAAGCGGTGCTCATCGGCGACCTGGATGACCCCCGCTTGACTGATGAGGGCCGCCACTCTCTGGAGAAATGGGGTTATCGGTCGCAACTCTGCCTGCCCCTCATCGCCGGCACGCGGGTCCTCGGCCTCCTCGAGCTGTCTGACTACGTGCCGCGCGACTTCATGCCCGACCTGGAGCTCGTCCGCGGCCTTGGCCAGGTGGCAGCCCATGCTCTCGAGGTCACGGCCCTTCACGAGCAGGTCGAACGGCGCACCCGGGTCCTGAGCGAACTCGTGGAGCTTGGGGCGCTCACCAGCAGCTCCCGAGATATCGACCTCCTCGTGCGGCGCGTCGCGGAACGCATCCTCACAGCCGTCGACGCGGCCAACTGCGACATCTTCAGGACCGTCGACGCTGGGCTGCTCTGTGTGGCCAGCTTCGATCGCAGCGGATTCGACGAGCGCCCGGTGGGAAATCTGATGGACGTCGCCAGCTACCCGACCGTGGTCGGCGCCGCCAACGCGCACCAGATCCTCGTGATCGCCAGCCCCGATGATCCGCTGCTGAGCGCGGCGGAACGGCGCGTCTACGTCGAGTTCGGGTTCGCGAGCGAGGTCTGCGTCCCCTTGGTCGTGAACGACAAGCTCTACGGGCTGATAGACATCTACGACACGCGGGAGCGTGACTACACCGAGTACCTCAGCTTCCTCACGAGTGCCGGACGGATGCTCGCCGGCGCCTTCGAGAACGCGCAGCTGTTCGACCAACTCGAACGCCGCACCACCATCCTTCGCGAGCTCGTTGAGCTCGGCGAACTCGCCGCTCAGACGCAGGACCAGAGACTCATGCTCACCGCTCTCGCCGAGCGCTTGCGGCGCACCATTCAGGCGGCCGACTGCGACATCTTCGTTTTGCAGGAGCAGCAGCTACGCTGCCTTGTGAGCGCCGACGTTCACGGGTTCGACGAGGGAGTGGTCGGCAAGGTCGTGGACATGCGGCGGTTTCCGGCCACGGCCATGGCCGTCCGCAGGCGGGAGGCGGTGGTCGTCGCCAGCCTGGAGGACCCACGTCTCACCGACGATGAGCGCACGGACATGGGCGAGTACGGGTATGAGAGCGAACTCTGTATCCCGTTGGTCGTCGATGAGCGCGTGGTCGGCCTCATCGACATCTTCGACACCCGGGCGCGCGACTACGGTGAGTACCTGGACTTCCTTAAGAGCCTCGGGCAGATCGTCGCGGGCGCGCTGACCCGTGCCGTCGTCACACCACCGGCCGGCCCCGCGACCGAGGTGCCTACGTGACGAGGAACGAACAGAGGTACTCGCCGACCTTCCGGTCGGACCCGGAGAACTCCAAGCTCCGGAGGATCCGGCAGAGCGTTGGATCGTCGTCGACGATCGTCGCGCCCAACTCCGTGTAGCCGGCGAGAACCGCATCCATCGCCTGATCCTTCTCTTTGCGAGTCACCAGATCCTCCGAGTCCTTCTGCACTCCATCACAAGTGTCGGTCTTCGAGGACCCCAATGCCATGGGACTTGTGTCTAGAAGGCTACGGGAGCGGGGGTGACGCTCAGGCGCTCTGCCCCACGACGCCGGCGATGATCTCCGCGGCGACGCGGGCGGCGACCGCTGCCGGCGCGATGCCGCCGGCCGCCGGGCCGACCCCGCAGATGTCGGCGGCCGCCAGCAGCGTGGCGGAGACGGCGGCCACACCCGCCGTGAGCTCGCGCGCGGTGAGCCCGAGGGGTTCGCCGGGACCCTCCAGCACCCCGAGGTCGATGGAGAGGTAGACCGCCTCCGTTCCCGCGGCGGCGGCCTCGAGCGCCTCCTGCGCCACGGTCGCCATACCGAGCTCTGCGACCTCGGCGAGTGAGAACGCGTGCGCGCCCAGCTCGTCCAGCACCCGGAGGGCGGGCGCGTCCGGAGGGTCGGCCCGCCCCCCGATCAGCACGAGGTTGGCGGGGGCGAGGATCCCGAGCTCGAGCGCGCGTGCCCAGCGCGACGCCGCTCCGCGGACCGGCTCCAGGGCGACGTCATACGACCCACTGAAGGCGATGACTCCCAACCTGCCGCGCATCTTGCCCGACAGGACCTGGAGAACGGGCACGCTGACCACGGGGTCGCCGCCGAGGACCAGGGGGGTGGCCCCGACCGCCACGACATCTGCCAGGCGCTCGTGAGCGCACATGAAGGTCACGGCCAGATCGTCCGCTGCGATCAGGACGTCACCGTAGTCGATCGCCCTCGCCGCGGAGGCTGCGGCGCCGGCCCCAAACCAGTCGGCATACCGGGACGAGGCGGCTCGCACAGCGGCCGGCGCCGTAGGTTCACCGCCCGCCGCGAGGCCCAGGACAGCCACCGCGACTCCCGAGAGAGCCAGGGAATCGTCCACCTGCCTGAGGCCCAGCAGCCCGCCGGTCGCTCGCGGCACAGCCGGTCGGCCTGCTCCGGAAGGCGTGGCCGACAGCCCCCAGAGACGCGCCAGCTCGTCTCGGCCGATGCCGCGGCTCATCGGAAGCTCGGTTCGCCCGTTCCGGCCCACGCGGACTCGGGCGCCGGGCGCCAACGGCGGCTAGACAGGTGGTGGTCTGATTGCGCGGTCATGTACGGCACGGAACACGCTCCCTGGGGCGGGCCGGAGCCCCAGCCAGTCTACGCCATCGGCGCCGCCGCCCGGAAGCCGATGGCCGGCACACGAGACGCGGCGCTCCCGCAGGGCGCGGCGGCTTGCCCGCCCTCAGAGAATACCGCATAATACTGAATCCCCTTTGGGGACCCTTCGTGGGGCATTAGCTCAGCTGGGAGAGCGCCTGGATCGCACCCAGGAGGTCAGCGGTTCGATTCCGCTATGCTCCACCACCCCATCCCACCCTGAGCGGCGCGCACGTCGGCTGCGTCACTCCAAGCCGTCGGCACCTCCGCGTCGTCGTCGCCGACATCGGCAAGCCGCATCGTGAGCACCTCGAGACCCCGCCGCGCAGCGCCCAATGCTGCGGGCATGACGGTCGCGGCGCGTCGGTGGGGCTCTCAACACCGCGGCTCACGCACGCGCCCGGGACAGCACGATGGTCGAGGTGCGGCGCCGATGAAGGCGTCATCGTCCACAACGAGCATCTCGACGTGCATCTCGACCGACGCAGGCGCAACCGCGGGGCCGTGTCGAGGAGCACTGGCGAACGCCCGGCCTCGCGACGAGCCCACCCCTTCGCGCGCCGGCGGCCGACGGCCGGGCGACACACCCGACTGACCTGCGAAGGTCGGACCATGCTTGGACTTCCTGCACGAATGCCGGCGATATGAGCATGCGTCAGGACGAACATCGTCTCTACGTCGCTTGTGGTCGCGTTCTCCGTCTGATAGAACCGCTGACATCAGGGGCTACCGCCAGGGGGAATGGAGATGAAGGTACTCATCGTCGGGGCGGGCATGCAGGGACAGGTGATCACCTGGAACCTCAGCCGCAACCCGGCCATCACCGAGATCGTCCTCGGCGACTCCGACGAAGCTCGCGCCCGGTTCGTCGCCGGGCAGGTCGGCCATGGCAAAACGCGCGCGACCTTCATCGACGCCGCTGACACAGGCACGGTCGCAGCGGCGGGCGAGGGCTGCCGGCTGATCGTCAGCGCCGTGATCCCCGAATTCAACCAGTCCATCATGGCGGCGTGCCTCAAGACGGGCGCCGCCTACCTGGACATGGCCTCAGGGCAGACATCCACGAAGACCATCGACGAGGCGTACCTCGAACAGATGGCGCTCGCCGATGACTTTGAGAAGGCCGGCATCACCGCGCTGCTCAGTACCGGCATGGACCCGGGCGTCACCAACACGTTCGCTTCCATCGGCTACCAGGACCTCGACACCTGCCACGAGATCCGCATCAAGGACTACGCCCTCTTTGACAGTCCCGTGCCCCTTCAGGTATGGAGCCAGGAGACGTATTACACGGACTGCGCGCAACCGCCGTTGCTATACGAGGACGGCGAGTTCAAGCGCGTCGAGATCTTCGGCCGTCGCGAGAAGTACATGTTCCCGGAGCCATTCGGCCTCGGCACCGTGGTCTGTCACGACCACGAGGAGGTGACGACCCTGCCCCGCCTCCTGCCTGAGAAATGGGGTGCCAAAGGCCTGCGCTACGTGGACTTCAAGATGGGCGGCGGCGAGGCGGGCATCGACGCCGACCTGGCCCTCGTCAGCTCCGGCATGACCAGCAAGTACCCTGTCCGGCTTCGAGACGGCAGCCACGTGCGGCCGATCGACGTGTTCGTCGCCACCTTGCCGCCCAACCCGCCCGCCGACGAGCTCGCGAAGCTCGCCTCGGCGGGCGAGATCACCGACTTCGGCGTCGTCACCGTCGATTGCCTTGGCGAGAAGGACGGCAGGCCCGCAGGCGTCACGATCGCCATCTTCCCCCCCGACATCAAGTGGGTGAACAGCCAGGTCCCGGGCGCCACGAGCGTGAGCTATGGGACGAGCACGCCGGCCAGCATCTACGCCGAATTCATCGTGGAAGACAGGATCACCGACACGGGCATCCTCTGCCCTGAAGTGTTGCCGCGCCGCGTGCAGGAGGCCTTCTGCGCGGAGTGCGTCCGGCGCCACCTGCCGATCACGCGCACGGACACGCGCGCGCTCGCCTGACCTGCGGCGAACAGCGGGACGGGCCCTCTCCAGGGCGCGCCCACCTTCTCGCGGACGCAGGCGCGCGCGGAGAGCTCGGCGACGCGTCGCCCCGGCCCCGCGGCGACGCCCGCCACGGGCGGCCGCCGCTTACTCGCTGTCGAACAGGACCGGTTGCGTGAGGCAGGTCGGGCCGCCTTCGGTCTTGAACGACAGCGGCTCGCCCGGGAAGGTCACGACCTCGCAGCCGGCCTCCTCGAGCAGGCGCCGCGTCACCGGGCTGCCCTCCAGCATGATGCAGCGCCTCGGAGCCACGGCAAGGATGTTCGTCGCCTGCGTGTGCAGGAACTCCTCTTCGGGAGCCTCGAGCAGTCGCACGCCCCGCCGCTTCAGCTCTAGCCACAACGCGGTCGGCATCAGCGGGAGGTAGGCGACCGCGAGGTCGGCGGCGACAGGGCTGACGAACGAGCGCAGATGCAGACAGGCATCGGGGCCGGTGAAGTACGGCAGATCGTAGTCGAGCACGGTCACGCCGAGTGGCGCCAGCAGCTCGCGCAGCTGACGAACGCCCTCCGGATTGGTGCGAAAGCCGAGCCCCACGGCAAGGGTCTCGTGGTCAAGCCACAGGATATCTCCGCCCTCCGCGCGCGCCTCGCCCTCAAGACGCCCGAACAGCGGAACCCCGTATCGCTCCAGGGAGCGGCCGAGCGGCTCCTCCTCGCCGCGCCGCAGCGACTTGCCCATGCTGAGCAGCAGGGTGCCACGATCGGTCACCAGTGCGGGGTCGCACACGAAGACGCTGTCGCTGAGCCCCGGCAGTGGCTCATCGTGGTACAGCACCTCCACGCCCCAGGTGCGCAGCGCCTCGGCAAACGCATCATGCGCTGCCCGTGCTGCCTCAAAGTCGACCGGGGCAGCGTAATGCCAGACCGCCGGGTCGGCGTTAGCCATCGCCTCATCGGGCCGCCTCATCACGACCCGGCGCAGCCGCCCGGCCATGGCCTGCGCACCGTACTGCTCTCCCATGATGTCTTCCTCCCGCACTGACCGAGACCGCGCCCGGTCGGCGACGTCCGCCGGCGCCCCTGGACCGGCCTTCCGCGGCGCCGTTCAGTCGCCGTAGATCTTCCGCCGCCACGGCGCCCACGACGTGGGCCGAGTCATGTCGGCGAACTGGTGCACGGGCGTGTCGGGGCGCTCCTTCAACACAAGGAGGCCGTCGGGGTCCACGACGTCGAGGTCGTCCCCTTGAAGCAGCGCGAAGACGCTGACGATGCCCACGGCGTCGTGACCCCCACCGAGCTCATCCACTGAGAGCGTGTGGTTGCGGAGCAGGCGAGTCAGAGTGAGGGACAGGCGCTCCCATGTGTAACGGGCGCGCAGGCCGCGAACGAGGAGGTCGAGCCCGGCCTCGTCGGCAGCGAGGACGCGGCCCTTGCCGCGCCAGAACACGAGCGGGAACTCGTCACCGACCATCTTCCCGATGCGGTGTTTCATGATGTCGAAGAAGATCATGGTGCCTCCCGGAAGGTACGCGCTGCGCTGCTCCGCCCGCAGTCTATCCTACGGCCGCGCCACGAGCCCCACGCGCTCGCGCACCTTGGCCAGGGTGCGCGCGGCGATCGCCTCGGCGCGCTCCGCCCCGACGCGGAGGACCTCGAGCGTAGAGCTTCTGTCGGCCTCGAGGTCCCTGATGCGGGCCTGGATAGGGGCGAGTGCCTCCACGACGACCTCGCCCAGGTCGGCCTTGAACTCCGCGTAGCCTTTGCCCTCATACCGCGCCACGATGTCGTCGACGGGTTCGCCGGCGAGGGCGCGGTACATGTCGAGCAGGTTGGTGAGCGCCGGCTTGTCGGGACCGCCGCGCACCTCGGTCCCGGAATCGGTGACTGACCGCCGGATCTTCCTGCGGATCACGTCCGGCGGGTCCATCACCGCGATGTAGCTGTTGTCCGAGCCCGCGCTCTTGCTCATCTTCTTGGTCGGGTCGTCGAGGCTCATGACGCGAGCCCCCTCACTCCGGATGATGGGCTCGGGCACCACGAAGGCCTTGCCGAAGGCGTTGTTGAAGCGCTCCGCGAGATCGCGCGTGAGCTCCACGTGCTGCTTCTGATCCTCGCCCACGGGCACGGCGTCGGCGCGGTAGAGCAGGATGTCGGCGGCCATGAGCACGGGGTAGTCGAAAAGCCCGACGGCCACGCTCTCGCCCTCGGCGCCCGCCGTCTTGTCCTTGTACTGCGTCATGCGCCGCAGCTCGCCCATGTAACAGATGGTGTTGAGGATCCACGCGAGCTCGCTGTGCGCCGGGACGTGGCTCTGCACGAACACGATCGATCGCTGAGGGTCCACGCCCGAGGCCAGGAAGAGGTTCACGAGGTCGACGGTGTTCCGGCGCAGCTCGGCGCGCTGCTGCCTCACGGTGATGGCGTGCAGGTCAACGGCGCAGTACACGCAGTCGTGCGTCTCCTGCATGGCGACCCAGTTCTTGACGGCCCCGAGGTAGTTGCCGAGGTGCAACGTACCGGACGGCTGGATGCCGCTGAACACGCATGGGCGGCGGGCGGGCCTGGGCGCCGCGGCCTGTTGAGTGTCGGGAGATGGGCTCACAGCTGACGAGTGTATCCGAAGCCCGGCCGAAGCGGCCACCAAGGCGAGCGGCGGCCTCGCGCCCGCCTGGCCGCTGGCTCGCCCGTTGCGGCCGCCGCGCCTCGATGCTACCCTGCAGGGGACCAAGGACGCCCGGCAGAGAGCCGCGCGAGAGTCCGCGACGCTTCGGCGTCAGCGGACGCCGAAGGGGCAAGGCGAGCACGCCGACGTGCCGCTGAAACTCTCAGGCCACCGGATCGCGGCTGGACGGGCCCCTGGAGCTCGCGAGCGCATTGCGCCCGTCGGCGGACAGGGTGATGGCGACATCGCTCTGTCCTTCGACGTTAAGGGGAGGCGCGTGACGCACGGCGACTGGAAGATCGAGAATCCCCACGGCTCGCTGCGCGTGCTGGTCACCAGGGAACTGCCGGGCGAGCGCTGGCTGCAGCTCCTCCTCAGCGCCGGGTGCCGGGTCGAGGTCGCGCAGAGCCCATACATCCCTGACGAAGCGGGGCTCCGGGTCGCCATCGGCGAACGGTGCGACGCGGTCATCGGCCAGCTCACGGAGAGCTGGTCGGCGGCCCTGCTCGGGCGCCTCGCGGCCGTCGGAGGCGCCGTCTACAGCCAGTACGCCGTGGGGTACGACAACGTCGACGTCGCTGCCGCGACCCGCGCCGGGCTCCCCGTGGGCAACACGCCCGGGGTCCTCACCGAGACGACGGCGCAACTCGCCGTCGCCCTCACGTTCTCCGCGGCGCGGCGCATTGCCGAGGGGGATCGGTTGACGAGGGCGGGTGCGTTCGAGGACTGGTCGCCGACGATGCTTCTCGGTTCTCTGATCTACCGCCGGACGGTGGGCGTCGTCGGCGCCGGGCGCATCGGAGCCGCGTACGCGCGCATGATGGTCGAGGGCCACAAGATGGACCTCGTCTACCTCGACCCACGCCGCAACGAACGGCTCGAAAGCTCGGTCGCGGAGTACGCCGGCCTCCTCGTGGCGCGGGGCGAGAAGCCCGTGACCTGCCGGCGCGCCCGCACCTTGCAGGAACTCCTGGCCGCCGCCGACGTCATCAGCCTGCATGCTTCTCTCGACGAGACCACGCGCCACCTCATCGGCGCGCCCGAACTGGCGGCGATGAAGGAGGGCGCGATCCTCGTCAACAGCAGCCGAGGCACGCTCGTCGACGAGGCCGCTCTTGTGGAGCACTGCCGGACCCACTCGGGATTTCGCGCCGGCCTCGACGTGTACGAGAACGAGCCGGCCATGACGCCTGGACTCGCCGAACTCGACAATGTGGTCCTCCTCCCGCACCTCGGATCGGCGACGGTCTGGACACGGGAGGGAATGGCGACCCTCGCCGCAGCCAATGTGACCGGGATCCTCAACGGCTGGCCGGTCTGGCCGCCGATCACCGGTCTCGAGGATGTGCGGCCCTTCCTTGAGGGCGCCTCGCCGCCGCGCGCCACCCCCAGCATCGTCAACGCCGCAGACCTCGGCCTGCCGGTCTTCGCGACCCAGGCCGCGAACAAGGAGGAACGCCAGTGAACGCGACGACCCGGATGATCGCCGAGCGAATCGCGCGTCTCGGTACCGAGACTGCCTTCGCCGTTTCAGCCGAGGCCGCCGAGTGGGCGGGACGCGGCAACAAGGTCTACCCCTTCCACCTCGGCGACATGGACCTGCCGACGCCCGAGAATATCGTCACGGCGTCGTTCAAGGCCCTGCGAGACGGGAAGACGGGGTACTGCCCCAACGCCGGCATCCCGGCCCTGCGCGAGGCGCTCGCCGCCGATGTCGAGGCCTCTCACGGCATTTCGCTCGGCCCTCAGAACGTCGCCATCCAGCCCGGCGGCAAGCCCGTGATCGGCAAGTTCATCCTGGCGCTCATGAACCCCGGCGACGAGGTGCTCTACCCCAACCCGGGCTACCCGATCTACGAGAGCCAGATCGAGTTTCACGGGGGGAGGGCCCTCCCGTACGGCTATGTCGAGGGCGGCCGCAACTTCGAGCTCGACCTCGAGGCCATGGAGCGTCAGGTGACTCCTAGGACGAAGCTGCTCGTGTTCAACAACCTGCAGAACCCGACCGGCGCAGAAAGCTCGCCCGCCGAGCTCGAGCGCGTGGCCGAGTTCGCCCTGCGCCATGACCTCGTCGTGCTCTGCGACGAGGCCTATTGGGACATCCGCTACTCGGGCCAGAGCCGGTCGCTCGCCTCTCTCCCCGGCATGGCCGAGCGCTGCGTGATCCTCTACACCTTCAGCAAGAAGTTCGCCATGACGGGCTGGCGGCTCGGTGCTGCCGTGGGGCCCGCCCCCTACATCGACGTGATCGCCAAGCTCAACGTGAACGACGAGAGCTGCTCCAACCACTTCGTGCAGTATGGCGCCCTCGCCGGGCTCACGGGCGACCAGTCGGGACCGCGGGAGATCGTCCGAACCCTCAAGGAAAGGCGCGACGCCGCCGTGGCCCTGCTCAACAAGATCCCCGGGGTGCGCTGCTTCACACCCGAGGCGACCTTCTACCTGTACCCCAACGTCACGGGGCTGATGAAGCGTAAGGGATTCCGCACCTACGACGAGCTGCGGCGTGGCGCCCTGGAGCAGACGGGCGTCAGCTTCTGCACCCGTCTGCACTTCGGCCGCGCCCTGCCCGGCGAAGAGGAGACGTACGTGCGCTTCGCCTACTCGGGCATCGCTGTCCCGCTGATCGAGGAAGGCCTCGGCAGGCTGAAAGAGTGGGCCGAGGCGTGAGCGCCCTCAACCGCACTCCGCTCTACGAACGTCACGTCGCGGCCAGCGCCCGCATGGTGGATTTCGGCGGCTGGGAGATGCCGGTCCAGTACCCCTCCGGGATCCTCGCCGAGCACCTGGCCACTCGCGGCACCGCCGGCCTCTTCGACGTCAGCCACATGGGGCGCTTCATGCTGCGGGGTCCGGGCGCCGTGGCGTTCCTGCAGCACGTGCTCAGCAACAACGCCGAGGCGCTCGATCCGCTGCAGGCGCAGTACACCATCGTGCCCACCCCCAGCGGCGGCGCCGTGGACGACGCCTACCTCTATCACTTCACGGAGGGCGAGTACCTCCTGGTGGTGAACGCCTCCAACCGCGTCAGAGACTGGGGGCACTTCCAGGAACACCTCGCCGGCTTCCCCGACGTGGAGCTCACCGACGAGACCGGCGAGATCGCCATGCTCGCCCTTCAGGGCAAGGCTTCGCGCGATATCCTCGCCGAGCTCATCAGCGCCGGCGGGCTCCCCGAACCGAGGCGCAACGAGCTGAGCATCGCGACCTTCCGCATCAACGATCCGGGCGGCGGAGCGCCGCTCGCCGTCGAGACGCGCCTCGGGCGCACCGGTTACACCGGCGAGCCGCTTTGCTTCGAGCTGTTCGTGACGGCAGAGCACGGGCCGGCCCTCTGGGACGCGCTGGTCGGCGCGGGCGCCACACCCGTGGGGCTTGGCGCCCGCGATACCCTGCGTCTCGAGGCCGGCCTGCCGCTCTACGGCCACGAGCTCGGCGTCGACCCGGCAGGCGACGAGATCCCCATCATGAGCTGCCCCCTGGCGACCTTCGCCGTGAGCTTCTCACCCCGAAAGGGCGGCTACGTGGGCCGCGCCGCCCTGGAGCGCCAGCACGCGGCCTATGCCCGTATCGTCAGCCGCGACTATTCACTCTCTGGGGATCTGCCCCGGCTCACACGGCCCATAGCCGTGACCGGTCGTGGCATCGCGCGCCAGGGAGCACCCGTCTACCGGAGCGGAGAGCAGGTCGGCTGGGTCACGAGCGGCACGGCGGTTCCGTACTGGGGCGTCGAGGGCGAGGGTCTCTGCTCGTTGCAGACCGAGGACCATGAACTGCGCTCCATCGCCCTCGCCTACCTCGACAGCCGAGTCATCGAGGACGACGAAGTGGAGGTGGAGGTGCGCGGCAAGCGCATCCCCGGCCTCGTGGTGCCGTATCACCTGCGCAGCGATGCTCCGCCGTGCGCCCGCGCCATCGTCTGGGACTACGTGCCCCAGCTCCGCGAGCTGGAGGGAGGCGAGGCGGGCGAGAAGGCGCTGCGCCTCCTCAAGCGCGCCATCGCGAACCACGAGTGGCGCCAAGGTCAGTGCATCGACCTCATCCCCTCGGAGATGACCGCTTCGCCGATGGCCCGCCTGTTGTCCGTTCTCGATCCGTCTTTCCGCTACGCCGAGCACAAGAAGACGGAGGCCTTCTACGACCTCGAGGTCTTCTACTACCAGGGCACGGCCTTCATCCACGAGGTCGAACGCCTGCTGGCCCAGGAACTACGCGGCTACCTGGGTTGCCCCGAAGTGGAGACCCGCGTGATCAGCGGGCAGATGGCCAACACCGCCGTCTTCAGCGCCCTCGTCGACTACCTCAACCGCGCCGACCGCAAAGCGGAGCCGCGGCGCATCGCCAAGGTCGTGAACAACCACATCGGCAAAGGAGGCCACCTCAGCGCCCAGCCGATGGGCGCCCTCCGCGACTACGTCGCCCGCGACCCGCGCACCGAGCTGCCGGCCGTCGTCGACGTCCCGGTATTGGCCGACAACCCGTACAGGGCAGACGTCCCGGCGCTCCTCGACCTGATCGAGAAGGAGCGCCCCGAGCTGATCATCCTCGGCAAGAGCATGGTGCTGCATCCGGAGCCGGTGCGCGAAGTGCGCACATTCCTGGACACCGCCGGCATCAACGCCGTGCTCATGTACGACATGGCCCACGTGCTCGGGCTCGTCGGGCCTCATTTCCAGCAGCCGTTCAACGAGGGCGCCGACCTGGTCACCGGCTCCACACACAAGACGTTCTTCGGCACGCAGCGCGGCATCATCGGCGGCCGCTGGCAGGAGCCGGAGGAGAAGTGGGAGCTGTGGGAAGCGATCGAGCGGCGCGCCTTCCCGGGCTCGGTGAGCAACCACCATCTGGGCACCCTGGTCGGCCTGCTCATGGCGGCCTACGAGATGAACCATTTCAAGGACGCCTACCAGAAAGCGGTGATCGCCAACGCCAAGGCCTTCGCCGTGGCCCTCAAAGAGGCCGGCCTGAGCGTAGCCGGCGACCCGGCCAACGACTTCACCGAAACGCATCAGGTGATCCTGCACGTGGGCTACGGCAAAGGGCCGGAGGTCGCCGGCCGCCTGGAGAACAACGGCATCATCTGCAACTACCAGGCGGCACCCGACGAAGAAGGCTTCACTGCTTCGGGGGCCCTGCGCCTGGGCGTCGCCGAGATGACCCGCTTCGGCATGGACCCGGCGGACTTTGCCGAGGTGGCCGCGCTCATGTCTGCGGTGATCAACGACGGCATCGCCGTCGCGGACGAGGTCAGGCGGCTGCGCGCACGGTTCACCGAGCTCGGCTACTGCTTCAAGGGCGCCGAGTTCGAGCCGCTGATGCAGCGCCTCCGCGACCTGGTCTGAGGACGCGGCGGCGGTGAGCGCGCCGGCCATGAACGAGGCGGAGCGGGACCCGCGCGCCTTCCTGCGGGCGCTGTTCGGCGCCGCGGCGGCGGCGGCGGACCCGGCCCGGCTCCTGCCGGGCCGTCTGCCGGTGCCGCCCGCCGGTCGTACGGTGGTGGTGGGTGCCGGCAAGGCCGCGGCCAGCATGGCCGTCGTCGTCGAGCGCGAGTGGCCGGGCCGGATCTCCGGCCTCGTCGTGACCCGCTACCGACACGGCCTTCCGTGCCGGTACATCGAGGTGGTGGAGGCCGGGCATCCGGTCCCGGATGCGGCCGGCCGCGCCGCCGCACGCCGCATCCTCGAGCTCGCCCGCGGCTTGGATGCCGGCGACCTCCTCATCTGCCTCGTCTCGGGTGGCGGCTCGGCTCTTCTGGCCCTGCCCGCCCCCGGCGTCGGCCTCGTCGACCTGCAGGCCGTGAACCGCGCACTGCTGCGCAGCGGCGCAGCCATCGCCGAGATGAACTGTGTGCGCAAGCATCTCTCGGCGATAACGGGAGGCCGCCTCGCCGCGGCCGCCCACCCGGCGCGCGTGGTGACCTACCTGATCAGCGACGTGCCCGGCGATGACCCTGCGGCGATCGCCTCGGGGCCCACGGTGCCCGATCCCACCACGTTCGCCGAGGCGCTCAAGGTGCTCGAGCGACACCACGTCGACGGGCCGCCGGCCGTCATGGCCCACCTCCGCGCGGGGGCGGTCCGCGGCGCTGCCGGCGGCCGCACCGGCGGCGCGCCCGGGCCCGACGAGACTCCGAAGCCGGGTGATCCGGCGTTCATCGATGACGAGATCGTGTCCCTCGCCACGGCCGCGGACGCGCTCAGAGCGGCGGCCGGCCACGCTCGCGCCGCCGGAGCCACCCCCCTGATGCTCGGGAGCGACCTGCAAGGCGAGGCGCGCGACCTCGGTGCCGCTCACGCCGCTCTGGCGCTCGCCTGCGTTCGCGGCGGAGCGGCGGCGCTCGTCGCCCTCCGAGAGGCCGCCGCCAGCGGCGCCGCCCACTTGCGGGAGCCGGTGGTCGCCGTACCGCCAGCGCCGGTCGTGCTGCTCTCCGGTGGAGAGACCACGGTGACCGTACAGGGGTCCGGCCGAGGAGGCCGAAACGCCGAGTACCTCCTCGGTCTGGCCCTCGCCCTCGACGGCCACCCCTCCGTGAGCGCCCTGGCCGGGGACACCGACGGCATCGACGGCAGCGAGGAGAACGCCGGAGCGCTGGTGACGCCGGACACCCTGGCGCGCGCCCGGCAGGCGTGGATCCTGTCGCAGCCCTCACGGACAACGACGCCTATGGCTTCTTCGACACCCTCGACGACCTGGTCGTCACCGGGCCGACGCGCACGAACGTCAATGACGTTCGTGCCGTCCTCGTCACTTGACATCACAGGTCGCGCCCCCGGTCCGGTCACCGCGTCAAACGCGTGAGATGACGCCCCCGCGCCCATAAGGGCCTCCCGGGGCACCGTCGGCGCCGCGAAGCCGGCGGAGAGTGCTCCTCGCGAACGGCCCCCGGACGATTCTTCGGCACCGGCGCTGCTGCCACGAGTTCCGCCCGCTGGCTCGGTCGTGCGCAGCAGAATATCCTTCGTATTGTTTGACTCAACGGATATTCTGCGACCACAGTGGACGCTGAGCACACACGCTGGAGGCCTCATGGACGCTCTCGACCGCGACATCCTCATCGCCCTGCAGCAGGACGGGCGCCAGACCAACTCCCATCTCGCCGAGCGGCTTCGCCTCTCGGCGTCGGCGATGCATGAGCGTGTCCGCCGCCTTGAGCGAGACGGCATGATCCGCGGCTACCGGGCCGATGTGGCGCCGGAGGCGCTGGGCATCGGCCTCCAGGCCTTCGTCGCGGCTGAACTCAACGCCCACAGCCGCAAACACATCGAGAGCTTCGAACGCGGCATCCTTCGGGTGCCGGGCGTGCGTGCGTGCTACCACCTCACCGGCCGCTTTGACTACCTGCTCCACGTGGCGGTCGGCGACCTCGAGCACCTCGGCCGGCTCATCAAGGTCGACATCGCCGCCATCCCGGGGGTGGCGAAGCTGGAGACGCTGCTGGTGCTCACCGAGGTCCAGGCAGATGCCGGGTGGCCGACTTTTCCCGAAGACCAATGACCCGCCGGCCGTGAGGTCGCCCCGCGGCCGGGCGAGCGAAGGAGGACGCATGAGCGCCCGAAGCGACCTGCGTGACCGGCTCCGCATCAGAGCCGCCGATGTCGCCGCCGTGAGCGACTACTTGACGAGCCCCGACAACCACCTTGTCGACGGCCTGATCGACCTCGTCGAGAAGCGCGGCGGCGTGGCCGAAGTCAACCGCCAGGCGGCTTCCGCCGGCCGCCTCGAGTCGCGCCTCCTGCGTCTGCGCGAGGATCACTCACCGTTCCTCGCCGACCTCGAGTGGCTCGCCGAGCAGCGCGATGCGGAGGCGTTCGTGACGCTGCCCGAGTACCGGCGCAGCGTCCTCGGGACCGGCGCCGACGATGTCGAGTTCGACGAGGCCAACGCCGTCACGCTCGAGATCAGCGCCCTCCAGTATTTCCCCTGGCTCGTCCGTGAGGCCGAGCAGGCGATCGCAGCCCGCCAGCTCATGCCCGGGCGCTACATCAGGGTGCGCAGCATGGCTGAGCAGACGAGGCCAGGCGAGGACATCCTCGCCGTGGCCGCGGCCATGCAGATCATCGGCGCCACCCACGTCGAGACGCTCGACACGCGCGGCAGCGACGGCAGCAACGTCCATCTCGGTGGCGCCGAGACGATCGCCGGCTACTTCGGAGGCATCGGGCAACCCAACGGTCACCCGCTCGCGTGGGCCGACGAGTACCTCCACTATTTCACTCAGTACGGCATCCGCGAAGTGCTCAACGTCAATAGCGGCACGATCCTCCTCTCGCTGCTGATGCACCGATTGGGCATCGAGAACGAGTTCAAGGTGTCGGTGTTCATGGGCGTCGACAACCCTTGGTCGGTGCTCTGGCTGCTGATGGGCGCGCGCCTTCTGGCCGCCGCGGACGGCTCCACCAGCATGGCCGGGCTCAACCTCTCCAACTCCGTGGAGCTCCCGGCCCTGCTCGCCGCCGCCGACATACGTCGCGGCCTGGGCTTCGAAGGCGAGGTGCGTTTCGAGCATCACGTCACGGAGACGTGCAGGAGCATCGTGCGGCAACCGTACGACCGGCGCGCCGACGTGGTCTCGGCGGCGGCGACGGTGCCCAACATCTCGGCGAAACACGAAGGCGGCGACCCCGAGGTGGAGGCCAGCCGCGAGCATCCCAGCGATATCCTCGACTACTTCATCCCCAAGGAGCAGGTGCTGGCCGCCGGCCTGATGCCTCGCCTGGAGCAGAACTACCTCGACAAGCACGCCGCCCTGAACGAGACGGCGGCGGCGCTCACGAAGGCCGGCATCGGCGTCAAGGCCGCGGCGCGGCTTCACGCCGGCGCCCGAGTCGCGACCGCCGCTTGACGCGGGCCACGCCGGCCTGAGCTTCGGCCGCCACGGTGGATCCATCCTTGCCGCCGCCGCGCGCAACGGCGCTCAGGTTCGCCGCGCCTCATGCCGATGAAGGTCTTAGGAGGCCTGGGCGGCGGGTCAGGTTGAGCGAGGAGGCGAGTGAGCACGCAGGAGGCTGTGGTACGGCGCGAGGGCCCTGGTCCAGCCACCTACAGCTACGTGCGCGGCACGGCGCGCGGCCGGCGGGTTCAGCTCAACGGCCGCGACGTGGCCATGGGCTGGATCCTGGCGGCCATGGTGACGTTCGGCGTGGCGGTCGGCCTTCTCTTCCCCTACCTCGTGTCCCCCCTGTTGCACCTCGGGCCGGGCGCAGCAGGTGCCTTCCAACTGGCGTGTGTCGTGGCCGGGCTGATCGTCGGCGGCTTCGCCTATGGTGTCGCCCGCTTCACCCTGTTCCGGGCCAACCTGCGCCTCGCCCGGCTCGCCGCCTACGATGGGCTCACCGGGCTCTACAACCGGCAGCATTTCGGCGTGATGATTGCCGACGAGCTCGAGCGCGCCCGCCGGTCGGGCTCCAGAGTCAGCTTGGTGATCGCCGACCTCGACCACTTCAAGCGGGTCAACGACGAGCACGGCCGCCTGGCCGGCGACGACGCCCTCGCTCGGGTGGCGTGCTGCCTCGAGGGGGCTGTCCGAACATCCGACGCGGCCTGCCGCATCGGCGGCGAAGAGTTCGCGGTGATCCTCCCGGGCACGGGCAAGGCCGTGGCCGTCGCGGTCGCCGAGCGCGTGCGGCTCTGCGTGCGCGAGGGGCACGAGGCGGGCGTCGCGATCACCGTGAGCTGCGGTGTGGCCACGTACCCTGAGGACGCGGACTGCCTGCGCTCCCTCACCAGCCGCGCCGACGACGCCATGTACGCCGCCAAGGCGGCCGGACGCGACGCCGTGCGCGCCTGGAGCCCCGCTCAAGCTGCCCCGGGCCACGCCTGAACGACCGGCGGATCCGCGTGCGGCTACGCCCGCCTAATCCGCGTCGATCTCCTCGTCAGTCGCACCGCTCTCGCTGACGACCATGCGCGCGATGGCGCTCACGACGTCGCCGTCGCGCATGTTCATGACGCGCACGCCCTGGGTGGCGCGCCCGTAGCGCTGGATCTCGTCGGCGCGCATGCGGATGACTACGCCGTCCCGGCTCTGCAGAACGATCTCGTGGTTGTCGCGCACCGTGCGGACGCCGGCAAGATAGCCCTTGCGGTCGGTGAGCGTGATGGTGCGGACGCCGAGGCCGCCGCGGTTCTTCACCGGGTAGTCGGCGATGCGCGTGCGCTTACCGTAGCCGTTCTCCGTGATCACGAAGAGGTCGGCGTCGTCGCGGGCGATGTCCATGCTGATGACCTCGTCGCCCTTGCGCAGGCGCATGCCGATGACACCTGAGGCGCTGCGCCCCGTGGGCCGCACGTCGGCTTCGTGGAAACGGATCGCCTGGCCCAGGCGGCTGACCATCAGGAGGTCGTCGTCGCCCGAGGTGTGGCGCACCGTCATGAGCTCGTCGTCCTCGCGGATCGTGATGGCGATGATGCCGTCGGCCTTGAGCTTGGTGTTGTAGGAGGCGAAGAGGGTCTTCTTGATGACGCCCTTGCGCGTCCCGAGCAGGAGGTACTTGCCCTCGCTCTCGTCGAAGCTCCGCGTGGCGATCACCGCGCACACCTTCTCATCCTGGCGCAGGGGCAGCATGTTGAGCAGGTGCTTGCCGCGCGCGTTGCGGCCGGCGAGCGGCAACTCGTGCACCTTGACCCGGTAGACCTTGCCCACGCTGGTGAAGAACAGCAGGAAGTGGTGCGTGCTGCTGATGAAGAGGTGCTCGACTTCGTCCTCTTCCTTGAGCTCCATCCCGGCGACCCCGATGCCGCCACGGTGCTGCTGGCGGTAGGTGGCGACCGGAAGCCGCTTGATGTAGCCACCCTTGGTGATGGTGATCGCCATCTGCTCCTCGGCGATGAGGTCCTCGAGGTCGATCTCGCCTTCGTCAGGGACGATCTCGGTGCGACGGTCGTCGTTGTACGACCGCTTGATCTCGAGCAGCTCGGCCTTGATGACACCGTAGATCGCGGACTCGTCGCCGAGCAGCTCGCGCAGGTCCTTGATGCGCGCCAGCAGGCCGCGGTGCTCCTCGACGACCTTGTCGCGCTCCAGGCTGGTGAGCTTCTGGAGCCGCAGGTCCAGGATGGCCTGAGCCTGCGGCCGCGTGAGCTCGAAGGTGTCCATGAGCGCTTCACGTGCCGAATCCACGTCAGCGGCGTGCCTGATTATGGCGATCACCTGATCGAGGTTGTCGAGGGCGACCAGGAGCCCTTCGAGGATGTGGGCTCGCGTCTCGGCCTTGTCGAGCTCGAACTTGGTGCGCCGGATGACGATCTCTTTCTGAAAGGCGATGTACGCCTTGAGCATCTCCGGCAGCGTGAGCGTGCGCGGCACGCCGCCGACGAGGGCGATGTTGATGACCCCGAACGTGGTCTGCATCTGGGTGTGCTTGTAGAGCTTGTTGAGCACCACCATCGGCACGGCATCGCGCTTGAGCTCGATGACCAGGCGCATGCCCGAGCGATCCGATTCGTTGCGGAGGTCGCTGATCTCGGTGAGCTTCTTGGTCTTGACCAGGTCGACGATGTTGTCGATCAGTGAGGCCCGGTTGACCTGGTAGGGGAGCTCGGTGACGACGATCGCTGACCGGTTGCCCTTGAGCTGCTCGGTGTGGGCCTTAGCACGCACGCGCACGCGTCCACGGCCGGTACGGTAGGCCTCTTTGAAGCCGCCGGTGCCGAGGATCACGCCGCCGGTTGGGAAGTCCGGCCCCTTGATGAATTCCATGAGATCGTCGGCCGTGGCGTCCGGGTTCTCGATGACGTGCGCCGTGGCGTCGACGACCTCTCCCAGGTTGTGCGGCGGGATGTTTGTCGCCATGCCCACGGCGATGCCGGAGGCGCCGTTGACCATCAGGTTGGGCATGCGGCTGGGGAGCACGGTGGGCTCGCGCCGCGTCTCGTCGTAGTTGGGCACCCAGTCGACGGTGTTGGCGTCGATGTCACGCATCATCTCTGTGGCGATGCGGCTCAACCGCGCCTCGGTGTAGCGCATCGCCGCCGGCGAGTCGCCCTCGACGGAGCCGAAGTTGCCTTGGCCGTCGACCAGCGTGTAGCGCATGTTGAAATCCTGCGCCATGCGCACGAGGGTGGGGTAGATGACCGCCTCGCCGTGCGGATGGTAGTTACCGGAGGTGTCGCCGGCGATCTTGGCGCACTTGCGGTGCTGCTTGTTGGGCGCCAGGCCGAGGTCGTTCATCGCCACGAGGATGCGGCGCTGGCTGGGCTTGAGGCCGTCGCGGACGTCGGGGAGGGCGCGGTCGACGATGACGCTCATCGCGTAGTCGATGAACGACGAACGCATCTCGTCTTCGAGCTCGATGGGCTCGATCTTGCCCTCGAGTGTCTGCAGGTGATCAGACATCGAGGAAGCGCACCTCCTTCGCGTTCTTCTCGATGAACTCGCGACGCGGCTCGACCTTGTCGCCCATCAGCATCGTGAAGACCTCATCCGCAGCCTGGATGTCCTCCATGGACACCAGCATGAGCGTACGGGTCATCGGGTTCATGGTGGTGTCCCAGAGCTGGTCGGGGTTCATCTCGCCGAGGCCCTTGAAGCGTTGAAGCTGGATGCCCTCCTTGGCGAGCTCCACGATCTCGACGCGCAGGTCTTCGTAGCTGTGCGCCTCGGCCTTGCGATTGCCGAGGTGCAGCACGAAGGGCGGCCTGCCGACCATCTCGCTGACGCGCTCGTGCACGCGGCGGAGAGCCTGGAACTCACGCCCGGCGACCGCCGAGTACGGGATCCGCAGGTTCACGGCCAGGCCGGTCCGGCGCTCCACGAGACGCGTGTCGGCGATGCGCTGCTCCTCGTCGGCGGCGAGGACGTCGATGACGTAACGCTTGTCGATGTCGGCGCGCAGCGTCTCGACGAGCGCCTCGAACGTCGGCAGCTCGGCCTCGATCATGGGTCCGTTCTTGAGCCAGTCGATGAGCTCGCCGCCCCACTGGCTCTTGAGCTTCTTGACCCAGCCCTCGTACTCGCTGAAGAGCCTGAGGAAGCGCTGGTACTTGGCCTCGCTGAAGGTGAACCCCGTGTCGGTGTTGTCGACGCGGATCTGCTCGAGGCGGCCACGCAGGAGGATCTCCTCGAGCTGGGGCTCCTTGTGGATGTAGGTCTCCTGGTTGCCCTGCTTGAGCCGGTAGAGCGGGGGCTGGGCGATATACACGTAGCCAGCCTCGACCAGGGGCCTCATGTGACGGAAGAGGAAGGTGAGAATGAGCGTGCGGATGTGTGAGCCGTCGACGTCGGCGTCGGTCATGATGATGATCTTGTGGTAACGGGCCTGCGTGACGTCGAACTCGTCGCCGAGGCCGGCGCCGATGGCGCTCACCATCGTGAGGATCTCGTTGTTGGCGAGCATCTTGTCGATACGCGCCTTCTCGACGTTGATGATCTTGCCGCGCAGCGGAAGGATGGCCTGGAAGCTGCGGTCGCGCGCCTGCTTGGCGGAGCCGCCGGCTGAGTCGCCCTCCACGAGGTAGATCTCGCTCAGCGCCGGGTCCTTGATCGAGCAATCGGCGAGCTTGCCCGGGAGGGTGCTGCCCTCGAGCAGACCTTTGCGGCGCGTGAGGTCGCGCGCTTTGCGCGCCGCGTTGCGCGCCCGCGCGGCATTGACCGACTTGTCGACGATCTGCCGCGCCTCACTGGGGTTCTCCTCGAGAAACTCGGCCAGCTTGGCGTTGACGGAGACCTCGACGAGGCTGCGGATCTCCGTGTTGCCCAGCTTGGTCTTGGTCTGGCCCTCGAACTGGGGGTTCTTGAGCTTCACGGAGATGAGCGCCGTAAGGCCTTCCCGCACGTCCTCGCCGGAGAGGTTCTCCTCCTTCTCCTTGAGGAGGTTCTTCTGCCGGGCGTAGTCGTTGATGGTGCGGGTCAGGGCGCTGCGGAAACCGGAGAGATGCGAGCCGCCTTCCGTGGTGTTGATGTTGTTGGCAAAGGTGAAGATGGACTCGTTGTACGACGAGTTCCACTGCATGGCGATCTCGACGGCGCCGTCCTCGGTCTCGTTGTCGAAGAAGATGATGCTGCGGTGGATGGCGTCCTTCTCGCGGTTGATATAGGCGACGAAGTCCTTGATACCGCCTTCGTACTGGAAGACGACGCTCTCGCCCTCGGCGCGCTCGTCGTTGAGCTCGATGCGCAGGCCCTTGGTGAGGAAGGCGGTCTCGCGCAGGCGCTGGGCGAGCACTCGAAAGTCGTACTCGACCTCCTCGAAGATGTCCGAGTCGGCGAGGAAGGAGACGGTCGTGCCCGTGGGCGCGCCCTTCTCCAGCTTCTCCTTCTTCTCGAGCGTGCCCACGGGCACGCCGCGCTCAAAGCGCTCGTGCCAGTGATAGCCTTCGAGATAGATGTCGAGCTCGAGCCACTCCGAAAGAGCGTTGACGACGGAGACCCCGACGCCGTGCAAGCCGCCGGAGACCTTGTAGCCGGCGCCGCCGAACTTGCCGCCGGCGTGCAGCATCGTGAGCACGATCTCGGCGGCAGGCTTGCCGTACTTCTCCATGATGCCGACGGGGATGCCACGGCCGTCGTCGGAGATGCTGATGGAGTTGTCGGGGTTGACGGTGACCGTGATGCCGGCGCAGTAGCCGGCGAGAGCTTCGTCAACGGAGTTGTCGACCACCTCATAGACGAGATGGTGAAGGCCCCGAGGCCCGGTGGAACCGATGTACATGCCGGGCCGCTCGCGGACCGGATCGAGGCCTTCGAGGACCTGGATATCCTGAGCGTCGTAGTGCGGCTGCTTCACTCGACCTCGCAGTGTGCCGAGGGGTTGGACACGGGCGTGGGGGCAGGGCGCCCCCGCCTGCCCGAGTATATCAAAGCGTGAGCCTGAGGGCGACCCTGAGGCCGTGCCAAAAGTGCCGCAAATCGGCGCTATTTGTCAACGAGGCAGCGGTTCCTCGTCGGGAAACTCGGAGGGCCCAGCCGCAGGTGTCCGCAACACTGCCTCGATGGCCGCTCGGAGCCGTTCATCGTGCACTCCTTCAGCCTGCCTCCGCGCACCACCGAGATCGGGTGGCGCGGACCTCTCCCGAGCCACTTCACTCTCCGCGGCCGGGTCGACTTCGTCCTGGCTCGCTGCCGCCCTCTCGACCACGAATCGGAATCGCTTCACCGGGTGCCCGGGGGTGAGCTCGTCCATGCGCCTCAGGATGCGACCGCCCAGGTAGGTGAGCTCGTTGGCCCAGACCGAGGACGTGCACTCGACGGTGAGCAGGCCACGGGCGAAGGCGCGCGGGCGGGCGCCGCTCGCCACCTGCTCGCCGGAGGCGCGCGCCCAGGCCCCGTAGGCGCGGGCCTGCTCACTCGTGGCGAGGCGGTCGAGCGACGCGTTGAGGACGTCGCCGAGGCGCGTCGGTGCGCTCGCGCGGTCCCCCGCGCCGCCGTCGGCCGAGCCCGCCCCTCGACGCCGCCGCGAGCTCACAACGCGTCCAGGGCCGGCGCCGCCGGCCCTGCCGCGTCGGCCGTCGGTAGCGCGTCTCCAGCCCCGACCGAGCCATCCAGCGGCAGCTCGATCACGGTGGCCTCGGCGAGCTCGTCGGCGGTGAAGTAGTGGCGGTTCGTGGTGGTGATGATCGCCTGTCCCGCCGCGGCAAGGCGCCGTACCAGGAGTCGGCGGCGAGCATCGTCGAGCTCGCTCATCACGTCGTCAAGGAAGAGCATGCCCTGTTCTCCGGTCCGCTCCGCCGCAAGCTCTTGCTCCGCCAGGAGCAGCGCCAGCACGGCCGCGCGCTGCTCGCCCTGGGAGCCGAAGAGGCGCAGGTCGCGGCCGCCGCGCGGAAGGTCCACCGGGCCGCACACCGGGCCTACCGGCCGGCCGGCCGCGGACGAAGCCGGCGGCCGCGCGCCGCCCGTTATCGGCCTGGGCTCGCCCAGTGGGCCTGATGACCCGCCGCCATCGCTGCCCGCCGCCACCTCAAGAAACCGGAGGTCGTCGCGGTGAGGCCCGAAGAGCGTGAGGCCGCGCGCCGTCTCGCCCGGGCGCCGGACGCGCAGCTCATCCAGCAGCGCGGCTTCGTCATAGTCCACCGCGGTGAGCTGGCTTACGAGCTGGAGGGAGAAGCTGCCGCGGGCCGGAGCCAAGGCGGTGGCGGTGGCGGCGAAGCGCCCGTGAAGCTCAGCGACGAGGTCGCGACGGCGAAGGCCCAACGCAGCGGCGGCGCGCGCGAACTGCGCGTCCCAAGGGTCGAGCGCGGCGGCGGCGGCCCCGTGCTTGACGGCTACCAGCTGCGCGTTGCGCTGGCGCAGCGCCGCCTGCAGATCGCGGGCGGCGGCGAAGTACTGGGGGTCGAGCGCGGCGGCGAAGGCGTCGAGGTGAGCCCGCCGCCGCGCCGGGCTGCCCTTGACAAGCAGGAGGCTCTCGGGGACGAAGATGAACACCTGGCAGCGGCCGCGAAGGTCGTCCAGAGACGTGACCTCGGCGCCGTTCCAGCGAACCCGCTTGCCCTGCCCGGGCGCGAAGCCGACGGCGACGGTCTGGAGGGGGCCCGAGGAGCCACCCAGCTCCAGCTCGACGCGTGCGAACCGCTCACCCCAGGTGATGAGTTTCTCCTCGCGGCGCGTGCGCGGTGAGGCGCCACGCAGGGCGAACCACGCACCCTCGAGCAGATTCGTCTTGCCGGCCGCGTTCTCGCCGACGACCACGTTGAGCCCCGCGCTGAAACGTACGCCGGCGTCGCAGTAGGAGCGGAAGTTGACCAGCCTTAGTGCGGAGACGAACACACGCGATACTCCTCGCCGTTCACGGCGACCACGTCTCCGGGCTGCACGACCCGCCCGCGGCGCGCCTCAAACACGCCATTCACGGTGACGTCTCCACCCTGGATGAGAAGTTTGGCATGACCACCGGTGCCCGCTGCGCCGGCGAGCTTCAGAAACGACCCCAGTGCCAGAGGCCCGTTGACGGCCACCTCTCGCACCACGAACGGACCGCCCCTCAGCTGCTCAGGCGGATGGGCATGATGAGGTAGACGAAGTCGCCGGCGGCGCCGCTCACGAGCCCGGGGCGTAGCGGGCTGGTGAAGCGGAGCAGTACCCCGGCCTCGTCGATAGCGTCGATGCCCTCGATGAGGTAACCGGGGTTGAAGCCGATCTCGAACGCCTCGCCGCCGAACTCGATCTCCAGTGATTCCTCAGCCTGGCCGACGTCCTGAGTGAGAGCCTTCATGGTGAGCCGGCCTTCATCGAACGCCAGGCGAAGGGGCGCGTTCTTCTGGGCGAGAAGGCTGACGCGCCGCGCCGCCGACATGAACGTGTCACGGGCGATGGTGACCTCGTAGTCGAAGGTCTCCGGAAGCAATTGCTTGTAGTTCGGGAACTGCCCGTCGATCAGCCGCGATGCGATCCAGACATCACCCCCAGGATGGGTGAGCTTGAACAGCGCCTGGTTCTCGCCGATCACGATCTCGAGGTCACCATCGCCCATGGAGGCCGCGAGGCGCGAAACCTCCCCTAGGGCCTTCACCGGCACGATCGCCTGCACATCATGCTCGAGCGCCTTGCCGAGCTTCGTCTCCTTGACCGCGAGCCGGTAGCTGTCGGTGGCGACCATCTTCAAGGTGTCGCCGACGATAGTCATGAGGACGCCGGTGAGTATGGGCCGCGTCTCGTCGCGCGACGCCGCGCGGCCTACCTTGTTCAAGGTCTCCACGAAGGGGTCGCGGCCGACGACGATGGCGCCCTCGGCATCGAAGGTCGAGGTCTGCGGGAAGTCGCTCGCCGACCATGCGTTGAGTGAGAACTCGGCGCGTCCGGCGGTGACCTTGACGGCGGCTTCGCCGCCGTCGACCACGACTTCGTTCCCGGGCAGGTTGCGCACCACGTCGGTGAACAGCCGCGCCGGCACTACGATCTCGCCCTCGCGCTCCACATTCGTGGCGAAGCTGGCCTTGATCGACAGTTCCATGTCGGTCGAGTAGAGGTCGAGCCGCCCGGGGGCCGCCTGGAGAAGGATGCCTGAAAGCACCGGCAGGGTGCTGCGCGTGGACACGCCGCGGGCGAGGATCGCCAGTTTGTCGACCAACGCAGAGCGATCACACGTGAGCTTCATCCCGACTCCTTATGACAATAAAGAGAAGACATACTCTCCTCGTCATCGTCATAGCACCTGTTGACGATGTGGAGAGAGGCGGTTCTTCCTGCACGGTGAGGGCGGCCGCCCCTGCACGGCGCTGTGGACGCTGTGTGCAGAACCAGACGCGTTGCCGGCACTGACCCGTCTCGTAGTGGGAAGCATAGCCGATTTGGAGCCCTGGAGGGAGAACGTCCACCGGTCACGCACGGGCTCTCCACAGGCTTTGTGGAGGAGAGCTATGAGGCCGCGGCGCCGAGCTCGGCCAAGCGCGTCACTGAGCGGACTTGAGGCGTGCGCTGATGAGCTCGATGAGATCCTGGAGCTGCGGGTCGTGGCCGTCCTTGAGCTGGCGGTCGACCTTGTCGACCGCGTAGATCACGGTGGTGTGATGGCGCCCGCCGAAGCGCGTGCCGATCTGCGGCAACGACGCCTCGGTAAGGGAGCGCGCCAGATACATGGCGATCTGGCGCGCGTAGGCCACATCCTGGGTGCGGCGGTTGCCACGCAGGTCGTTGACGTGGAGCCCGAACTGGCGGGCGACCTCGGCCTGCACCATCTCCACCGTCACCGGGTGCTGGTACACCTTGGGGAGGATGTCCTTGAGCGCCTCCTTGGTCACCTCGAGGGTGACGTCGGTGCCCTGGATGGAGGCGAAGCTGACCGCCCGTGTGAGCGCCCCGTAGAGCTCCCTGATGTTGGTGGTGACGCGCGAGGCGATCCACTCGAGCGCCTCGGGCTCGCTGATGTGGAAACCCTCCCACTTGACCTGCTTGCGGAGGATGGCGATCCGCGTCTCAAGGTCCGGGCGGCTGATGTCGACCACCACTCCCTGGCCGAATCGCGTCCGCAGGCGCTCCTCGAGCGCCTCCAGCTCGCGCGGGGGCCGGTCGGAGGTGATCACGATCTGCTTGCCCGCCTCGTAAAGCGCGTTGAAGGTGTGGAAGAACTCCACCTGCGTACCCTCCTTGCCGGCGAGAAACTGAACGTCGTCGATGAGGAGGATGTCGTTGGTCCGGTACTTGGTCTTGAATCCCTCCACGCGGCTCTTGTCGCTGACGCCGCTGATGAAGTCGTCCGTGAAGCGTTCGCACGTGACATACCGCACGTGGAGGCCCGGGTGCAGGCTCAGGGCATCGTGTGCGATGGCTTGGATGAGGTGGGTCTTGCCGAGGCCCGTGTCGGCGTAGACGAAGACCGGGTTATAGGCCGTGGCCGGAGACTCGGCGACGCTTCGCGCCACGGCGGCCGCGTACTCGTTATGGGGCCCGGTGACGAAGCGCTCGAAAACGTAGCGGGGGTTGAGGTCGCCGGCGACATGGGTGGCCACGCCGGGCTCGCCGGCCCGGGCGCGGGCAGGTTGGCCGGCCGGCGGCGCGGGCTCCGGTGCTCCGGCGGGTCCGCTCGCGGCGTGCGAAGGCGACATCTCGGCGGCGCGCTCGTCGACGACCACCCGGACCTCGACGTGGTCGCCGAGCACGGCGCCGAGGGCCTCGGCGACCTGCCCGGCGAGGCGCTTCTCGATCCATTCGCGGGCGAAATCGTTGGGCACACCGATCACGAAGGCGCCGTCCTCGAGGCCCAGCGGCAGGGTACGGTCGAACCAGAACTGGAAGGCGGATTCGTTGAGACGCCCACGAAGATGCTTCTTCGCCTCGTCCCAGATGAGTGTCAGCTGGTCGTCCGTAAGTACCCTGTCTTCGCGATCCCCGGGGATGCGGCGGCCCGCCGGGGAAGGGAGAGATCGTCAGTCAGAGGATGCTCTCGAGGAGGCGCAACCCCTCCTCGCGCAAAGCTCGTTTGCCACCATCGAGGGAGTGTATCAACCCCATGTCCTGCAGTACAACGAGTTCGCGGAAGGCCGTGGCTGCGGCGATGCCCAGCTCCTTGGCGATCGCCGTGGGACCGGCCGACCCGAGCTCCATGAGCAGCACGAGGACCTTCGTCTGGCGCGTGCTGATCCTGACCTCGGGCACCTTCTCCCTGGCCGGCTCCTCGGGGGCATGGGCCGGCATCTTGATCGTGAACACAGCTCCGGTGCCGAGGTTATCCTCGACGGTGAGGACGCCGCGCAGGAATTGGAGCGACTCGCGCGCGAGGGGCAGCCCCGAACCGACCCCGCGAATAAGCTGGCGGTGGAGTGCTGTCGCGGTCGTGAAGCCAGGTTGGAAGGCGCGCTCCTTGTCCTCGACGCCGGGCCCGTGGTCGGAGATGCGGATGGTCTGGCCGTTGTCGAGGATGGTGATCACGACGTCCTGAAAGTAGGCGTGCAGGAGATTCTCGATGAGCTCCTGGATGACGGCGTACGGGACCTGGCCGCCTTGCTCGCGGCAGTAGTGATACGTCTTCTCCGCCAAGGAGGCGATGAGGGCGGGCAGATCACCTTCCTCCACGACCACCACGCGCGGCTGGCTGGTGAGGGTGTCATAGATGGCGATCCGAGGAGCCCCGGAGCCGGTGGGCACGTCGGGAAGGGCGGCGGCCACGGCGCCGCCGGGGGCGGCCGCCCCAGCAGCGCGCTGAGCGGGCGGCCGGGCGGCGGCTCCCTCGTCGGCGAGCAGCCTGTCGAGGAACGACTCCATAGGGGCGCCGAGTATAGCAGAGCGGCGGCGGGGCTCTGAAACGTCGGGTGAACCCCAGAGAAACGCCCTTTTGCAGCACAAAGCGGGAAGTTGTCCACAGGGTGTTCACGATATGTGGAAAGCGCGCCACTCGGACCGCCGCCGCCTGTGCAATTTGCGGCAGTTGTGGAGAGGGCGATTTCAGCAGGGGGTGGACGACGATCCTGCCCCTCGCCCCCACGGCCCCACGCCTGAGGCCCCCACCGCCGTCTGTCGCCCCCTCGAGCGACAGACGTTCTTCCCTGCAAATACGGCATTTCTCCAGACGACGGACGGGCGGGGGTGGTGTCAAGCGTACTTGCTGACGCCAATGCCTTATCCACGGCGATTGTGAGCCTGCAAGCGTGGGAAAAGGTTCTTATCCACATTGTCCACAGGCGGGTGTGAACGCCGCCGTGGCCGGCTGAAATGAGAATGGCCCGCCGGGTCACGGTGCAGTAGACTGGGCGAGTCCTGCGGAGCTCCTGGCGGAGGAGCTGAGAAGGCGCTTCCTAGCGCCGACGCGTCGAACCTGACCACCAGAATGGTGGCGGCGCCTCGCGGCGCTGCTGGGTAATTCCAGCGAAGGGAGAGATCGAAAGATGAGCACTCCACTGGCCCCATCCCCGAGCCCTGCTCTCGATGTGCGAGCGCGGCTCAACCTCAACCCCGCGCGCTGGGGCGTGCAGGCGCTGGCCGAGATCGGGGTGGCCATCGCCCTCGCCGCCGTCCTCGGCCAAGTGCGTCTCTTCGTGATGCCGCAGGGCGGCTCGGTGAGCCTCGAGCTGCTGCCCCTGATCTTCATCGCGGTGCGCCGCGGAGTAGTGCCGGCGGCGACGGCCGGGCTGCTGTACGGTCTTCTGCAGATGTACCTCCCCGGGTTCTACTATTTCCACCCCGCGCAGGTCGCGCTCGACTACCCCCTCGCCTTCACGGCGGTCGCCGCCGCGGGCCTCGTCGATGTGCGTGGCTGGCGCACGCTCGCTCTCGCCGTCCTTCTCGCCGTGGCAGCCCGCCTGGCGTGTCACTTCCTGTCAGGGTTGATCTTCTTCGCCTCCTACGCTCCCGATTGGGAGGCGCCGTGGCTCTACGCGCTCACGTACAACCTCCTCTACCTGGTGCCTGAAGGCGTGCTCACAGCGCTCCTGCTGTGGCCGCTGCTGAAGGCCTACGACGCGGCCTTCCCGGGCCGCGGCGGGCGGGCCGTGTGAGGGGCGTCGTCTTCCTCGATGGGGAGTACTCCGACCCTGGTTTCTACGCAGGGCTGGCGCGGGGCGCCGACCTCGTGGTCGCGGCCGATGGCGGCGCGCGCTTCCTGCTCGAAGAGGGGCTGCGCCCCGACCTGGTCGTCGGTGACTTCGACTCCCTGGCGGCGGCGGACGTGGAACGCCTGGCCGCCGACGGCGTCGAGATCATGCGGCATCCGGTCCGCAAGGACTGCACCGACGGCGAGCTCGCCGTCGACGAGGTGAGGCGGCGCGGGGCGGACGATCTGCTGCTCGTGGGTGCTCTCGGGGCGCTCGACCACACCCTCGGGCACCTCGCTATCCTCTGGCGCCTCGCGAAGGCCGGCGCCCGCGCGCGCCTGGCGACTCCGCGCCTGGCGGCGCGCGTCCTCGTGGCCCCGGCCGCGACCGCGTTGGGCGCACCTCCGGGCACGCGTGTCTCACTCGTCTCCCTGGGTGGGGATGCGGTGGTGACGCTTGAAGGCCTCGAGTACTCCCTGGTGCGTGGCAGGCTGCCAGGTGACGCCTGCCTGGGGCTGGGCAACGCCGTCACTGCCGCGGCGCGGATCGTCGTGCACGAGGGGGCCGTGGCCGTCCTGGTCGAGAGTGCCGGAGAGACCTTCCCGGAGGGCGGATGAGCGCCGCGGCCGTCGACCTGCGCGCCTGGCGCGCCGCCGCCATGGCCTGGGCAGCGGTGGTCGTGCTCTTCGGCGTGCTCCCCACGCAGGCCGCCGTGCACGCCTTCGCCGGTGAGCGCGAGGACGTGCTCACAAGTGGCGGGCACTTCCTCGAGTACGCGGTTCTCGCCGCCCTCGTCGCGCTCGCGTCGAGCAGCTCGGGTGGCGGCCGCCGGACGCTCCTGAATGCGTTCGCCGGCGCCGTAGGGTTGGGGGCAGCGGTCGAGCTCGTGCAGGCGCCGCTTCCCTACCGGGACTTCCAGATCGGCGACCTCGCGGTCGACGCCGCCGGTGCGGCGGTCGCGCTCCTGCTCTTCAGTCTGGGTGCTTGGGCGGCGGCGCGGCCACCACGATCGCGTCGCGGATGATGCTGGCAGCGACGTCGTCACAGCAGATCTCGTAGACGCTCTCGCTCACCAGGTACTTGAGCGTGGTGACCCTGAGCTGGCGTGATCCGGTGGGGTCGCGCTGCGGGGGGTGCTGGGGCTCCTCGATGGTCACGATGCGTCTCCTTCGGTCCGCGCCTGTAATGAATGTCGGGCCGGCGGGGCGCGGAGTTTACTAAGATGCGTAAACAATCGAGACTTCAGCGAGGGAGGCCACGTGATCAGCATCGACGAAGCCATCGACGCCGTCCTCGCCGCCGTGCGCCCGTTGCCGGGAGAAGACGTGCCGCTGCTCGACGCGCTCGGCCGCGCGACGGCCGTCGAGATCGCCTCGGCGGAACGCGTACCGGCATTCGACAACTCGGCGATGGACGGCTACGCCATGCGCGGCGCCGAGCTCGAAGCGGGCCGCCGCGAGTACACGGTCGCCGTCGAGATCCCGGCCGGCCGCTGGGTCGGTGAGGCGGTCGCTCCCGGAGACGCCGCCAAGATCATGACCGGCGCCCCTCTCCCGCCCGGGGTCGACACGGTGGTGCCGGTGGAGCTCACGGAGCAGCACGGCGACAGGCTGCTGGTGCGAGAGCCGGTACAGCCGGGCGCCAACGTGCGCCGGGCGGGCGAGGACGTCGCCGTGGGCGAGGTCCTGTTCACGCCCGGGGCCCGCCTCGGCCCGGCCGAGGTCGGCCTGCTCGCCTCGGTAGGGCACGAGTCGGTCGCCGTGGCGCGACGCCCGCGCGTCGCCATCCTCGCCACGGGCAGCGAGCTGGTACCGCTCGGGGCGCCGCTGGCCCCCGGCCAGATCCGCAACTCGAACTCCTTCACTGCGTACGGGCAGGTGCTGGCGGCCGGTGCCGAACCGGCGCTGCTGGGCATCGCCCGTGACGACCTCGACGAGACGCGGAGGATGATCGCCCAGGCCCTCGACTACGACGTCGTGATCACGTCGGGCGGCGTCTCGGTGGGCGAGTTCGACTTCGTCAAGCAGGTGCAGGGCGAACTCGGCGTGGAGCGCCGCTTCTGGGGCGTGGCCACCAAGCCGGGCAAGCCGCTCGCCTTCGGCGTCCGTGGCGACACGCTCGTGTTCGGTGTCCCCGGCAACCCGGTCGCCGCGATGGTCAGCTTCGAGCTGTACATCCGGCCTGCGCTCCTGGCGCTGCAGGGCCGGCCCGACCGGTACCGGCCGCACGTCTACGCGGCCGCCGACGAGGCGGTGAAGCGCACGAAGGAGCGCACGGAGGCGCGGCGCTGCCGCCTGCTGCACCATGGCCGCGGCTGGGGGTTCACGACCACGGGCCCTCAAGGCTCGAGCATCCTCAGTTCCATGGCGCTGGCCGAGGGCCTTGCTCTGGTGCCTCCCGGCTATCCGGGCGGGGAGGCTGGGGAGGAGTTTCTCGTCATGCTGCTCGACGGCTGCTCTGCAGAGCGGCCCCCGTTCCCCGGCAGCCCGCAGGGGTCAATCGGCGGCTGAGGGCGCCGCGCGCAGCGGAATGCCATGGACGAGCGAGGCCCAGACGATCAGACGGTGGCTGGCGCTGTAGGGCGGCGTGCACGTGGTGAGCACGAGTCCGTAGCCGCGGTCGTACAGGACGCCGGTGTCGTCCGGCCGTACCACCGTGGTCTTGACGACCATGTACCGAAGCTTCGCGTACGGAGTCTCCAGGTAGATGAGGTCCCCTCTCTTGAGCCGGTCCAGCTTGTAGAAGGGGGCGCCGTAGGTGGTCCGGTGACCGGCGACCGCGAAGGGCTCCCCAGCCCCAGGCAGCGGCGTCATGCCGTAGTGCACGGGCCCGCTGCGCAAGAGGGCGCGGTCGCCGTCCGGGTCCAGCCCGGCACGCCCCGGTGCTCCCTCCTGGACCAGACGATCGAGACCGATGCGGGGGATCCGCAGGCGTCCCACCGGATCGCCGGTCTTGAGGCTGCGCCCGTACAGCACGGCGAGCCGTCTGACGAGCTCGGCCGGCGGCACGTTGCGCCTCCGCGCGTTGTCTCTCGCCCCGACAGACGCGACAAAGGCGGAGCTTTGCTGCTGGTAGGCGGTGGCGAGGCGGCCCTGCTGCACCTGGGCGTAGCCTGCCGACCAGAAGGGGTAGGCCAGCACGAGGCCGCCGGCGATGAGGAGGACGTCTGAGAGGCGGCGCACCCAGCGTCTCTGGGCGCGCCGGGCGCGCCGCGCGCCCGCGTCGCCTCCCCCCGTGGCGCTCTCCACGGCCGTCTCGTCGCTGGTACCGGAGTCGCTCATGGGGGCATCGTACTCGTGCCTCGGGAGGCTCACAACATGGTAGACTGACGCCCCGCCGAGGAGGCCGCCGGATGCGTTCGAGCAGCGATGTCCACAACCTCTTGAGTGAGCTCGGCGTGCCCCACGAGATCCTCCACCTCCCCGCGTCGTCCAGGAGTGCCCGCCGGGCGGCGGAGCTGCTGGCGGTGCCTGCCGCCGAAGTCGTCAAGTCCCTTATCTTCCAGGTCGACTCCGACGCCGTGCTGGTGCTGGTGCCAGGCGACGCCACCGCCGACCCGGCCGCCCTCGCGGCCGCCCTGGGCGGCGGCGAGGCGAGGCTGGCGCGTGGGCACCAAGTGCTCGAGCTCACCGGGTACCGCGCGGGCGCGGTGCCGCCGTGTGCGCTCGCCGAGGATCTGCCGGTGGTGGCCGACCCGGCTGTGTTCGCGCCCGACGTCGTGTACTGTGGCGGCGGCGCGACGGCGACCATGCTCAAGATCCGCAGTACCGATCTGCGTGCGCTGGTGCGCCCCCGCCTGGTTGCGCTCAGCAAGCGTGGCTGACCCAGGGGCTCCGCCCGGCGGCGGCGGCCGCCGCCGGTACGGCCCCAGGAACGGATCGGAGTGCACGGAGATGAGAGAAACACCCACCCACAGCTTCGGCTCCTCCGGTCCCTTGGTGGTGCTCCCGCTCGGAAGCGTCAAGCGGCTGGACGCGGCGGCCCTCGAGGTGCTGGAGGAGGTCGGGGTCTCGGTGCCGTCGGCGCCGGCGCGCGCCGCGCTCGCCGCGAAGGGCGCGAAGGTCGACGGCCCGCTCGTCAGGCTGGCCCCGGAGGTGGTGCGCCGCCTCGTCGCTCTCGCGCCCCGCCGGCTCACCCTCGGGGCGCGCTGCGCCGCGCCCCTCGTCACGGGTACTCGCTCGCTTGCCACCACCGATGGCTGCTGCGTAGAGATCTACGACCTGGAGAGCGGCCTGAAGCGCGGCACGACGGCTGCCGATGTGGCGACCATCGCGC
>JBAZPK010000002.1:0-45004 GCA_041648235.1 Thermoleophilia bacterium | reverse complement strand
AGTCCGCCTCCGGGCGCCGCGACTCGGCGGCCGCCGGCGGCGGTGCGCCGCGGCGCCGCCGGCGCTTCCGCTGGTGGCACATCCCCCTGGGGCTCCTCCTCGCGCTCCTCATCGCCGGCGTCGTCCTCACGGTCCTCGCCTGGCCGGGGTACAAGCGCTTCGATCACGCCGTCGACAAGTCGAACCTCCGCATCGACAAGGACACCCGCGCCCAGCTCGCTCCCGACAGGGGCTGGATCTGGCGCCGCGGCACCACCCTCCTGCTCCTCGGGGTCGACAGCAAGGACGGCGAGCCGGCGCGCTCGGACACGATCATGCTCATGCACTTCGACCCCGGGACCCACACCATCAACCAGTTCTCCATCCCCCGCGACACGCGCGTCGACGTCCCGGGGCGCGGTACCGACAAGATCAACGCCGCGATGTTCTGGGGCGGCCCCTCGCTGGCGCTCGAGACGGTGCAGCGCTTCCTCGGCATCCCCATCAACCACGTCATGGTCGTCAACTTCAAAGGCTTCCCGCGGCTCGTGGACGCCGTCGGCGGCGTCGACATGCGGGTCCCCAAGACGATCTCCACCGTGGCCGGCAGCGACGCTCGCCCCGTGACCTTCGAGAAAGGTATGCATCACTTCGACGGCAGGTCAGCGATGCTCTACGTGCGCATCCGCTACGCCGACGACGACTTCCACCGCGCCAGGCGGCAGCAGCAGTTCGTGCAGGCGCTGCAGAAGAAGCTCGCGCGGCCGTCCAACATCACCAAGCTGCCCCTCATCGGCAGGCGCTTTATGAGCGGCGTCGACACCGACCTCACCACCAACCAGATCCTGGAGCTCGCCTACCTCAAGTGGCGTGCCGACAGCGGCAAGAAGCTGGTGCTGGCCGGCGAGCCCGGGTACGAGGGTGGGGTCGCCTACGTCTTCCCGCCCGAGCAGTCAAAGCTGCAACGCCAGGTGCGGAGCTTCCTGAACCAGTGACCGGCGGCCGGCCGTGTGCCGGCGGCGCCGCGCCCGGTGCCGTGCGCCGGCGGGCGGTCCACCCCATCCCGTGCTCCGGCGGCGCCCCGCCCGCCGGCCTGACCGCCGCCGCTAGTACTCGACGGCCACCAGCGCGAGGCCGCGAGCCGGCGCCGTCTGCCCCATACGCCGGCGCTCACCGTCGGAGAGGGCGGCGGCGAACTCCTCCGCCGTCGCCCGGCCCTGGGCGACGTCCACGGCCGAACCCACGGCCACGCGCACCATGTTGTGCAGGAAGCTGCCGGCGGTGATCTCGAACACCCACTCCTCGCCGCCGGGGTCTGGAGACCACGCGGCAGCACGTACTTCCCGCACGCAGTTGTGGTAGAGGTGCGCCGAGGGCGTCAGCGCCGCGAAGTCGCGGTGGCCGGGCAGCAGCGCCGCGACCTCCCCGAGGATCCGCGTGTCGACGGCGCCGCGGACGTTCCACACGTAGGCGCGCTCGGCCACCGGCTTCACCGGCGCCAGCCAGAGCCGGTACCGGTAGGTCCGGGAGCGCGCCTCGCGGGCGACGAAGCCGGGCGGCGCCGGCGCGAGCTCGCGGACGGCGACGTCCGGCGGCAGGAGGGCGTTGAGCGAGTGCCGGAGGAGGTCAGGGCGCACGTCGCGCCGGCCGCAGGTGAAGGATGCGACCTGCGCCCAGGCGTGCACGCCGGCGTCGGTGCGGCCGGCGACGCTGAGCCGGACGGGCTCACGCAGTACCGTCGCCAGGGCCTCCTCGAGCACCTCCTGCACGGTGCGCAGCCCGGGTTGCCGGGCCCAGCCGTGGAAGCGCGTGCCCTCGTAGGCGAGGTCGAGCCGGTACGTGGCCGGCCGCAGGCTCTGGTCCGGCTGCTCCGCCCCCACGCCCTGCCGCCCCCCCGTCACTGCGCCTCCGCTCACGCCGGCATCCTACACGAGCAGCGCCACCGCGATGACGGCGGCGGTGGCGCCCAGGAGCACCGCGTCGAGCCAGCTCGCGCGCAGCGGATGCAGGCGCGTGCGGGCGATCCCCGGGCGGTAGCAGCGCGCCTCCATGGCGAGCGCGAGCTCGTCGGCGCGCCGGAAGCTGAGCACGAACAGCGGTATCAGGACCGGGACCAGGGCGCGGACGCGGCGGCGCAGGCCGCCGCTGCGGAAATCGGCTCCGCGGGCGCGCTGAGCGCGCATGATCGTCTCCAGCTCCACGAGAAGTGTTGGGATGAAGCGCAGGGCGATGGTGACCATGAGCGCCAGCTCGTCGGTGGGCACCCGGAGCCGGCGCAGCGGCCGGCCGAGCCAGGCGAGGCCGTCGGTGAGCGCGATGGGCGCGGTCGTGAGCGTGAGCACCGAACCGATCAGCACGAGCACCACGAGGCGCAGGCTCAGGAAGGCGGCGAGCTCGAGTCCACGCCACGAGAGGTGGAAGAACCAGACGCTGAAGAACGCCTCGCCGGGGGCGAAGACAAGCTGCGCCACGAAGGTGAGCCCTACCAGCCAGAGCAGGGGTCTGAAGGCGCGCCAGAACCAGCGTAGGGGCACCCGGCTCAGCCCATAGGCGAGAGCCGCGGCGGCGGCGTAGACGGCGAGGCTGGCGAACGAATCGCGCACGAACAGCGCCAGAGCCAGCGCCGAGACGGCGACGAACTTCGCCCGCGGGTCGAAGCGGTGCACGGCGGAGTCGCCGGGGTAGTACTGTGCGATGCTCGCCTTCACGCGAGGGCCTCGGCGGCGGCCGCAAAGTCACGCGGCGCCGTAGCGGGGTCGCGGCCGAGTCGCCGCCACAGCTCCACGAGGAAGGGCTCGCGGAGGCGGTTCGCGGCCAGCAGGGGGGCGCCGGCGGCGCCGAAGTCCCAGGCGCCGACGGCCGCCACGCGGCCTTCCGCCAGCAGGAGCACCTCGTCGCAGAGCGCCCAGGCGAGGTCGACGTCGTGAGTGGCCAGGACCAGGGTGACGCCGTCACCCTTGAGCCGCTGGAGGATGGCCACGAGGTCGCGGCGCGTGCCGGGGTCGAGGCTGACAAAGGGCTCGTCCAGCAGCAGGAGCCGCGGCCGCATGGCGAGGACGCCGGCCAGCGCCAGCCGGCGCTGTTCGCCACCCGAGAGCGAGTAGGGGTGCCGCCCGCCGAAAGCGGCCGGCGGCAGCCCCACGACCTCGAGGGCCGCATCCACGGCGGCCGCGACGGCGCCCTCCGGCCACGCCAGCTGGCGCGGCCCGAAGGCGGCGTCGTCGAAGGCCGTCG
This sequence comes from Thermoleophilia bacterium, assembly GCA_041648235.1. GTDB lineage: Bacteria > Actinomycetota > Thermoleophilia > UBA2241 > UBA2241 > CAIXSE01. The sequence goes on along the minus strand of JBAZPK010000002.1, from coordinate 41,791 downwards.
CGGCGAAGAGCTGCAGCTCGGGGATCTGGAAGACGAGGCCCACCTCACGTCGCAGGGCCTCGTAGCGAGAGTCGCCGGAGCTCGCCCCGTCCAGCAGCACCGCCCCGCCGTCCGCTTCGTCGAGGCCGCGGATCACCTGCAGCAGCGTGGTCTTGCCGGCGCCCGAGGCGCCCACCAGAGCCAGGGAGCCGCCGGCCTCGAGCGCGAAGCTCACGTCGCGCAAAGCCGGCAGGCGCTCGCCGCCCTCCGCATAGCTGAACGACACGCCAGCACAGGCCAGGCCCATGCCGGCCGACGACCTCTCGGGGCCGGCGAGCTGCCGCTCGGCGTCGCCGCGAGGCTTCATCTGGGCCCGCCGAGCTCGTCGAGCAAGTCGTCCAGGGTCAGCGGCAAGCTGGCAAGGCGGCGGCCCCGCGCCGCGAGCGCCAAGGCCAGCTCGCCCGACGCCGGCAGGCCAAGGCGCAGCCGGCGCACGAGCTGCACATCGTCGAACAGCCCCTGGGGAGGGCCGGCGTACACCTCCGTGCCGCGTTCCAGCGCGATCACCCGGTCGGCGCCCACCACCTCGTCCATCTCCTGGGTGATGAAGACGATCGCCAGTCCCTCGGCACGAAGGCCGTCGACGGCCGCGAGCACCTCGCGGCGGCCGGCCGGGTCGAGCATCGCCGTGGGTTCGTCGAGCACCAGCGCCCGGCGCGGGATGGCCAGTACGCCGGCCAGCGCCGTGCGCTGCTTCTGGCCGCCCGAGAGCAGGTGCGGCTCACGCCGCCGCAGACTCACGAGGCCGAAGCGGGAGAGCATCTCGTCCACACGCCGGCGGATCTCCGGCGCCGGCCAGGAGAGGTTCTCGAGGCCGAACGCCACGTCCTCCTCCACGCACTCGGCGACGAGCTGGTTCTCGGGGTTCTGGAAGAGCACGCCCACGTCCCGGCGCGCCACGAGGCGCCCCTCTTCGGTCAGCAGGTCGTGGCCGCAGGCCAGCGCACGGCGGGCGGCGGTGGGCTTCTGCAGGCCGCCCAGCAGGCGCGCGAGCGTGGACTTACCCGAGCCGTTCGCCCCCACCACGGCCACGAACTCGCCCTCGGCGGCCTGCAGGTCGAGGCCGGCCAGTGCGTCGGCCGGTGCCCCAGGGTAGCGGTAGTGGAGCCCGGAGACGTCGAGGAGCCGCGCCGCCGGGAAGGCGGGCGCGGCGGCTGGGTCGGCGGGGGAGGCGGCCGGGTGCGCAGGCGGGGCGGTCATGCTGAGGGCAGCTTACCGCATCGGCCTGACGAGGCCGCCCTGCGGCGGGGCGCGCACGACCGTTGCCCCGCCGGAGGGCAGCCCCCCGGGCCTGCGCGACCCGCGCCAGGCGCGGGTCGCGCGCCGGTTCCGCCGCGGTCAGGGCTGGCAGGCCGCCTCGAGGCCGACCGCCGGGCGGCTCAGCCGGCTCAGCTCCGCCCCGCCCTGGTCCGCCTCACGCCGCCTCGGGGCGGGCCTCCTCCGGATTCGTCGCCGTCGCTTCGGCGTGCACGCGCACCTGGACGAAGTAGGCGGCCAGGGGCCGGTAGGCGAGGTGCGACCACTTGCCGAACGGCACCTCGAGCACGAGCATCGGCACGACGCCCATGAGATGCACGACGTACAGCACGTTGGCGGCCGCGTCGAGGCCGAAGCGGTGGAGGATGTGCTGCAGCACGCCCGTCGTGGCGACGACCAGGAGCAGGATGAGGAACATCCAGTCAGACTCGTGCGAGTGGGCGTGCTGCGGCGAGTCCTTCTTGAGGCGGCCACGAAGATTGATGACCACGGCTACGATGAGCCCCGCCGACGCCAGGTACCCGAACAGGTGGACCCGCCAGTCGATGGACGGGCCGCTCGCCATCTCGCGGAGGAAGAACATGATGAGCACGAGCATGGTCACGTAGCTCAGCATGAGGGCCAGGTGCACGGCCCACGGCCGTCTGCGCTCGCAGCGCCGGAACTTCATCTGCGTGAAGAAGTGGTACGGCAGCGTGTACAGGCCGGCGACGTAGGAGCTGAGCGGCGCGCGGTCGCGGTCGCCGCCCATGACGAAGCGCCACATGCGAGAGACGTTGATGCCCAGGAGGACGACAAGCACCGTCGCCATCGACCAGTCGAATGCATGGATCTTGGCGCTCGGCAAGAAGGCGTTCGGGCCGTCGTAGTCGCTGATGCTGCCCTGGGACATCCCGAACAGCATGAAACCGACACCGGTGAGGATGGCGGCCAGCACGATGGCGAGCACCTCCCAGCGCCAGGAGCGGTAGAAGAGGCTTGCGATGCCGCTGAAGTCGTACTTGGACGTGAGCCAGCGGCGCATGCTCATCATCGTCTCGGCGGGGTCGGCCTCCTTCGGGCACTGCTCCGAGCACTCGCCGCAGTAGTAGCAGAGCCAGGGCTCGAGCGAGCCCTTGAGCTTGTCCTCGAGCCCCAGCTGGACGGCGTGCACGGGGCGACGCGGGAGTATGTACTCCCCGTCCGCCTGCACGCACACCGCCGAGCAGTTGCCGCAATTGAAGCACTTGCTGACGTCCTTGGCACCGAATGCCCGGAGCTCGTCGACGAGCTCAGGATTGATTGTTGTAGCCATCGTGCTCCGACCTAGATGAACAAGTTGACGTTGGCTTCGTCGGCTTCGCCAAGGTAGGCGGCGACGCCGGCGTACTCGATGTCGTCCAGGAGCTCTTCCTGCTTGAAGCCGAGGATGTCCATGGAGAGCGTGCAGGCGATGAACTTCACGCCCTGCTCCCGAGCGCTGTCGAAGAGCTCCTCGAGCGACATGCCGCCGGCGTCCTTGGTGGCCTTCCTCATCATTGGGCTGCCGGCGCCGGCGAAGTTCATCTTGGAGAGGCCGAGCTTCTTCGTGCCCTTGGGCATCATCCTGCCGAACATCGACTGCAGGGTGCTCTTCTTGGCGTCGGTCTGGACCTTCTCGGTCTTGCGCAGGATGTTGAGGCCCCAGAAGGTGCAGAAGATGGTGACGTCGTCGCCCATGGCGGCGGCGCCGTTGGCGATGATCAAGGCCGCCATGACTTTGTCGAAGTCGCCGCTGAACAGGATGATGGTCTTCTTGGTCGTGTCCACGAGCTGTCTCCTCTCACGGCGGTCCCTCAGGACCCCTCTCTGGGAACCGTTTGATAGCGGAAGTACCCTTCGTCGTCGACTTCCTTGATCTCGGCCAACCAGCCGTACTTGCGCAGGCCCATCACCCAGAACACGACTTCGTGGCTGGGCCTGCCGACGGCGGCGGCGATCTCCGGGATGGTCTGGGGCCCGGCGGCGAGCACCTTGAGGATCCGGGCCCTCATGAACTGCTCGTCGCGGATGATCTCGCGCGTGTGCCGGATGGGCGTCTGGCTTGGCTCAGTGCCGGTCGCGCTCATCGGCACACCACCTCCATCATGCCGTCGATCATGGCCTTGATCTGGGCGTCGGTGTAGCCCTGCAGATCGATGGCGTCCGTGGGGCACACGGGGGCACAGCCTCCGCAACCCTTGCAGGCCGTCCTGGAGATGACGGCGACTTCCTTGCCGTCGAGCTGCTCGCGAGCGATCGCGGCGTACGGGCAGGTGTTCTCGCAGGCGCCGCACCAGGTGCACGCGTCGGTGTCGACGGTGGCCACCAGCGGATCCAGCTCGGCGAAGCCGCGCTTGAGGACGGCGGCGCTCTGGGTCACCGCCGCCAGCCCCGAGGCGACCGCCTCGGACGAGGTCCGCGGCGCCTGACAGGCGCCGCAGATGTAGGCGCCGTCCACGACCGTTTCGACCGGGCGGAGCTTGGGGTGGATCTCGTTGAAGAACCCGCTTTGCCCGACGGGCAGCTTGAGCGCGCTGATCAGGCTCTCGTTTTCGCGGGGGACCATACCGGTGACGAGAACGACGAGATCGGCGGTGAGCGCGACCTCTTCGCCTTCGGACAGCAGGTCGCGCGCCGTCAGCGTGAGGCGGCCGGACTTCGCGTCCTTCTCCACCGCCGGCGGCTCATCGTCGGGGAACTTGACGAACGCCGAGCCCCTCTCGAGCGCCTCGGCGTAGAGAAGCTCGTACTTCCCGTAGGTCCGCATGTCGCGGTAGAAGTGGTATTGGTGCACTTTGGCAGGCAAGTCGGCGACCTGGGTCGCGGCGTGCACGGCCGCGGTGCAGCAGTAGCGGGAGCAGTAGGTGTTGCCGCCCTCGACGCCCTCTCCCTGGCGGCTGCCGACGCAGTAGATGTAGGCGACGGTCTTCACGGGCCGGCCGCCGTACTGCAGGGGGCCGGCTGACTCATCGAGCAGCTTCTTGAACTCGGCGATCGTGAGGACGCCGTCCAGGCCAGAGCCGAGCTCGCCGGCGGCGGGCTGGTACGTGTCGAAGCCGGTGGCGATGACGATGGAGCCGACGACCAGGCGGATGGTCTCGAGCTGCTCGCCGTGGATCGCGACCGTCACCTCGTAGTTGCCGAAGCTGCCACCCTTGGCGACCAGCTCGGCGCTGGTGAAGACGGTGACCGCCGGGTGCGCGCGCACCTTCTCCTCCAGCTTGGCGATCAGCTCGGCGCCGTTGCGCCCGTGCGGGTACATCTCGCCGAAGCCGGCGACCCAGCCGCCGAGCTGAGGCTCCTTCTCCACAAGGAAGACGGAGAGGCCGATCTCGGCGAGGCCGAGGGCCGCGCGCAGGCCGGCGATGCCGCCGCCGACGACGAGGCTCCTCGGCGTGGTCTCGACGACGATCGGCTCGAGCGGCTCGGTGAGGCGCGTGCGGTTGATACCGGCGCGCACGAGGCGCACCGCCTTCTCGGTCGCACCCTCGTGGTCGTCGGTGTGCGTCCACGAGCACTGCTCGCGGACGTTCACCTGCGTGTACTGGAACGGGTTCATGCCGGCGCGCCTGGCGACGTCGCGGAAGGTGTAGGTGTGGAGCTTGGGCGAGCAGGAGGCGATGACGAGCCCGTCGAGGCCCTGCTCCTGCGCGTCGGCGACGATCTCACTCTGGGTCGAGTCGGAGCAGGTGAACATCGCCGTCTTGGCGACGGTCACGCCCGGCTCCTTCTCGGCGGCGGCCACGACCTCGTCGACGTCGACGTAGTCGCCGATGTTGCCGCCGCACTGGCAGACGTACACGCCGATCTTGCGGGCGCTCATGCTGTCACCTTCACGTTCGCGGCTGACCGTACTCCGGCGGCGTCCGCGGCCCGGGCCTTCTCGATGTGCGCGGCGGCCTGAGCAACGGCCGCGCCGGCGTGAAGGATCGAGTCGGGGATGTCCTTGACGCCCGAGGCCGAACCGGCGACGAAGACCCCGGGCAGGTTGGTGCGGCCGGGGTCGAGGTCCTCGTCGGCCTCGCCGACGTAGAAGTACTCGTCGAGGCCGAGGGCGCCGGCCTCGAACAGGTCGGCCGCCTCGGTGTTGGGCTGCACGCCGACGGCGAGCACGACCATGTCGTACTCGGCCTCGACGATGCCGCCGTCGCCCTCGATGTCCTCGTAGCGGACGATGAGGTCGCCGTCGTCCTTCTCGGTGATCTTCGCGACGCGACCCTTGATGAACATGGCGCCCATGTCCTTGGCCTGCTGGTAGAACTCGTCGTAGCCCTTGCCCACGGCGCGCACGTCCATGTAGTGGACGGTCACGTCGGCGAGGGGCAGGGCACCCATGACCAGCTGGTTGTGCTTCACGGAGTACATGCAGCAGATCCGCGAGCAGAGCGGGTTGCCGACCTGGGCCTCGCGGGAACCGGTGCACATGACGTAGCCGATACGGTCCGGCACCTTGCCGTCGCCCGGCCGCACGACCGAGTTGAACGGCCGCGTCGGGGCGAGCAGGCGGTCCATCTGCATGCCGGTGATGACGTTCTTGTAGCGGCCGTAGCCGTATTCCGGTTTGGCATCGGCGGGAAACAGACGGAAGCCTGTGGCCAACACGACCGCGTCGACGTCCGCCTCGATGTCCTCGCCGCGCATGTCGAGCTTGATCGCGTCCGCCGGGCAGGCGTCGACGCAGGCGTGACACTCGGAGCAGATGCCGCAGTCGAGGCAACGGGCGGCGCCGAGGAAGGCTTCTTCCTCGGTCATCGGCGCCTCGGTCTCAGCGAAGTCCGTCGGCGAGGCGTTCATGGCAGCGTGGGGCTCGAGCGGCTCTCGCCGGTCGTACACGTCCTGGCGTTTGAGCACCTCAGCTCGGTCCACGACCGGCAGAGCCTCGTCGAAGGCGGCCGAGTCGAGCTCGTCGCCCTGCAGGTAGCGGTCGATCATGAAGGCCGCGCGGCGGCCCTGGCCGACGGCGGTGGTGATCATCGTCGGTCCGGTGACGACGTCACCGGCGGCGAAGACGTGCGGCACCGCCGTCTGCAGGGTGCCGGGGTCGGCCTTGAGCGTCCGGTTGCCGTTGGTCTCGAGGCCGAACGCGGCGGTGTCGGCGCCCATGCCGGCGGCGACGATGACGACGTCGCAGTCGACGCGCTGCTTCTTGCTCTCGTCGTACTCGGGGGCGAACCTGCCCTCGGGGTTGAAGACGCAGGAGCAGACCTTGAGCTCCGCGCTCTGCACTCGGCCGTTCCCGGAGAAGTGGTCGACGCCCCAGCCGTCGTGCAGCGTGATGCCCTCGGCCTTGGCCTCCTCGACCTCGAAGTCGTGGGCGGGCATCTCGTCGCAGCACTCGAGGCTGGCCTGGTGGACGGCCGCGGCGCCGAGGCGGCGCGCCGTGCGCGCCGCGTCGATGGCGACGTTGCCGCCGCCCACGACGAGCACCTGCTTTCCGGCGAGGTCGACAGGCTTGCCGAGCTTGACGTCGGCGAGGAAGGTGAGGGCGCTCTGGACGCCGTCGAGCTCCTCGCCCGGCACGCGCAGCTGCACAGCCTTGTGCGTGCCGGTCGCGACGAGCACGGCGTCGAAGCCGTCGTCCTTGAGCCCCGCGATGTCTTCCACCCGCGAGTCAGTCTCGATCTCGACGCCGATCGCCGTCACGTTGGCAACGTCGTCGTCGATCACGTCGTTCGGGAGTCGGTACGCCGGGATGCCGAGGCGGAGCATGCCGCCCGCCTGTGACGCGGCCTCGAAGATCTTGACACCGTAGCCTTTGCGGGCGAGCTGCCAGGCGGCCGTGAGGCCGGCCGGCCCCGAGCCCACGACGGCGACCGTCATGCCATTCTGCTCGGGCTTCTCGACGGCCTTGGCTTCCGCCTGGCCATACCGCCGGTCGGCGATGAAGCGCTTGAGGCGGCGGATCGGCAGCGGTCCCTCGAGCTCGCCCCGCGTGCACTGCTCCTCGCAGGGCGCGTAGCACGCCCGCCCGAGGCTGCCGACGAGCGGCGTCGTCTCCAGGACCAGGTCGAAGGCCTGATCGTACTCGCCGCTGCGCACGCGAGCGACGTAGCCGTGGGCCTTGATGCCCGCGGGGCACTCAGAGGTGCACGGCGAGACGCCGGCGCGGCTGATGACCGCCTTCTTCGGCACTGCCTGCGGGAAGGCGATGAAGGCTGCGCGCCGCGACACCATGTCGGCGTTGTACTCGTCCGGGACGGCGACGTTGCAGGCCATCTCACACTGGCGGCAGCCCGTGCAGGCGGCGGCGTCGACGAACTTCGGGTTCTGGCGGATCTTGGCGTGATAGCCGTCACCGTCTCCGCGGATGCCCTCCACCTGGGCGTAGGTGAGGACGTCGATGTTGGGGTGATGGATGGTCGCGGCCATCTTGGGGGTGGAGATGCAGCTGGCGCAGTCGAGCGTCGGGAAGACCTTGCTGAGCAGGATCATCTTGCCGCCGACGCTCGGCTCCTTCTCGACGACGAGCACCTTGTAGCCCATGTCGCCGAGCTTGAGGGCCGACTCCATCCCGCCGATGCCGCTGCCGACCACGAGGGCGTCGTACTTCATGAGGTCGCCTTCCGGGCCGGTCCCAGGCCTGTCAGGGACGTCGCGTACTCGTGCATGTAGTTGGTGAAAGGCTCCGCGCAGACGGAGCAGATCGCGGCCATGCGCACGCGCTGCGGCTCGTAGCCCTTCTGCTCAAGCAGCTTCTGCGCATCGCTCATGATGCCGGACGTACGCTCGGCGCAGTCCGGCAGGTAGGCGCACTCCTCGCCGTCGGCGGCGATGAAGACGCCGTCGAAGCCCTGCTCCACGGCATACAGGATCCAGCCCGGCTTGACCGCACTCGTGCAGGGCAGGTTGATCACCATCACCCTGGGCGAGTAATGCATGTGCGAGCTGCCCGCCAGGTCGATTCCCGGGTCGGATATGTTGTTGGTGCTGAAGACCAGGATCCGCGGGTCGTATGCCTGGCCCACTTCTGCCGCTGCCTCAGCCATCGTCACTTCATCTTCTTGACGAACAGGCGCATGTAGCCGGGCTCCTCGACCACGCCGAGGTAGTCGTGGCCCATCTTCTTGGACCACGCGGGGAGGTCCTTGGTCGTTCCCGAGTCGGTCGCCTGGACCTCCATGACGCCGCCCACCGAGACGCCGGGGATGCCCTTCTTGGCGGCGAGGATCGGCCCGGGGCACGAGGTGCCGCGCGCGTCTACCACTTTCTCAGCCTGGATCGCGTTGAGCTCTTCGGGTGTCATGCTGACCATCTCCTTGTCGCCGTTGAACGCTCGTGCTTTGGTGCGCACGCCCGCCCCAGGCATGCCTGTGAGGGAGATTCACATCCGGCTCCGCGCTCCGGATCTGCCCGGGGCCCGAACCGCTTGTGTCTCCTGGTACAAGCAGACCCTAGCATACCCCCATGGGTATGTGCAACAGCCGCGGATGTTCCGCGTTCCGCGGCCCGCCCCTCCCCGTCGGGGCCTCGGAACGCGGAAGGGGCGGGCGGCCCTTCGGCCGCCCGCCCCTCGCGTCACCCATCTGAAGAGTGGTACTACACCAGCTCGATGTACGCCTGCTCGCTGCCGTCCCCTGGGCGCGGCCCGAGCTTGATGATGCGCGTGTAGCCGCCCTTGCGCTCGGCGTAGCGCGGGGCCACATCGTTGAACAGCTTGTAGACGATCTTCTTGTTGCGCAGCATGGAGATGGCCAGCCGGCGAGCGTGCAGGTCGCCGCGCTTGCCAAGCGTGATGACCTCCTCGACCAGCGGGCGTACCTCTTTGGCGCGCGCAACGCCGGTCTTGATCTTCTCGTGCTCGAGCAGCTGGCAGGCGAGGCCCGAAAGCAGCGCCTTGCGCTGGTCGGGCGCCATGTTGAACTTGCGGCCTGACTTCTGATGGCGCATGTTACTCGTCACCCCGCAGAGAGAGCCCACGTTCGGAGAGCTTCTCCTTGACCTCGTCGATGCTCTTCTTGCCGAAGTTCGGGATGTTGAGCAGCTCGGCCTCGGTCTTGGAGACCAGGTCGCCGACGGTCTGGATGCCCTCACGCTTGAGGCAGTTGTACGAACGGACGCCGAGCTCGAGCTCCTCGATGAGCACGTCGTCCATGCCGCCGCCCGCCGGCGAAGTGGCGAGGCCCTCGATGGGGAACTCCTCGCTCGCCCGCGTGCGGTCCGGGTCGGTGAAGATCGACATCCGGTCGACGAGGATCTCGGCGGCCTCGCGCAGCGCCTCTTCGGGGAGCAGCGCGCCGTTGGTCGTGATGTCGAGGATGAGCTTGTCGTAGTCGGTGCGCTGGCCCACGCGGGCGCTCTCGACGTGATACGAGACCCGCTTGATGGGGCTGAAGATGGAGTCGATCGGGATGACCCCGATCACCGTCTCGGGCGTCTTGTTGCCCTCGGCGGGCACATAGCCGGTGCCGCGCCGCACGGTCAGCAGCATCTCGATGGCCCCGCCGTCAGAAAGCGTCGCGATGTGATGATCCGGGTTCAGGATCTCCAGCTCGGCCGGGATGTCGATGTCGGCCGCCACGACCTTGCCGGGCTTGTCCTTGTAGAGCCTCACCTGGACCTCGTCCAGCTCACCGTGGAGGCGGCAGACGAGCTCCTTGAGGTTGAGGATGACGTCCGTTACGTCTTCCTTCACGCCCTTGACGGTCGTGAACTCGTGGGCGACGCCCTCGATCTTGACCGAGCTCACGGCGGCGCCCTCGAGCGACGAGAGCAGCACGCGCCGCAGCGCGTTGCCGAACGTATGCCCGAACCCGCGGTCGAGGGGCTCTACCTCGAAGCGCGCCCGGTTTCCGGCGAGCTGTTCGCGCGTGATGTTGGGCATCTGAAACTGTAGCAACTGGCCTCCTGTAAGGTCTTCGCCGCGGGTCAGCTGCAGCGTTTACTTGGAGTAGAGCTCGACGATGAGCTGCTCCTGCACCGGCGCGTCGATCTCCGCCCGCACGGGGGCGCGCAGGATCTTGCCGGTCAGGTTGTCATGGTCGACCAGCAGCCACGGGGACACCGACGAGGTGAGGTCGGTGGCGGCGCGGACGGTCTCCACGGCCTTGCTGTTCGTGCGCACCGAGACGATGTCGTCGGGGCGCACCTGGTACGACGGGACGTCGACCTTCTTGCCGTTGACCTGGAAATGTGCGTGACGGACCAACTGACGGGCCTGACGGCGCGAAGCGCCGAACCCCAGGCGGTAGACGACGTTGTCGAGCCTCATCTCGAGGAGACAGAGCAAGGTCTCACCGGTGATGCCCTGCTTGCGGCTCGCGATCTCGTAGTAGTGATGGAACTGCTTCTCGAGCACCTGGTAGTAGCGCCGAGCCTTCTGCTTCTCACGAAGCTGAAGGAGGTACTCGCTCTGCTTGATGCGCCCGCGGCCGTGCTCCCCTGGCGGGTAAGAACGACGCTCGACGGCACACTTGTCCGTGAGGCAGCGCTCACCCTTGAGGAAGAGCTTCTCAGCCTCGCGGCGGCACTGCTTGCACTGTGGTGAAGTATCTCTGGCCAAGTGGACCTTCCTAGACCCGGCGACGCTTGCGGGGACGGCACCCGTTGTGCGGCACCGGCGTCACATCTTTGACACTCATGATCTCGAGGCCGGCGGCCTGCAGCGAGCGCACCGCCGTCTCGCGGCCGGAGCCCGGCCCGCGAACGAACACCTCGACCTTCTGAAGGCCGTGCTCCATGCCCTTCTTGGCGCACGACTCGGCCGTCACCTGGGCCGCGAAGGGCGTGCTCTTGCGCGAGCCCTTGAAGCCGACAGACCCGGCGCTCTCCCACGCGATGACATTGCCCTCCTTGTCGGTGAGCGTCACCAGCGTGTTGTTGAACGATGTCTTGATGTGCGCCTGGCCGATGGCGATGTTCTTGCGGACCTTGCGGCGCTGACGTCCTTTGGCTCTCTGAGGCTTGGCCACTCTGCTCTACTCCTCCGGCTCGGCGGTCACTTCTTGCGCTTGCCGCTGATTGTCCTCTTGGGACCCTTGCGCGAACGGGCGTTGGTGCGCGTCCGCTGACCGTTCACCGGCATGCCGCGACGGTGGCGAATGCCCCGGTAGCAGCCGATGTCCATGAGTCGCTTGATGTTCTGCGAGCGCTCGCGCCGCAGGTCGCCCTCGACCGTGACTTCACGGTCGATGGCCTCACGCAAGCGCACGATCTCTTCTTCGGTGAGGTCGCGGACCTTGGTGTTCGGGTCGATGCCGACCACGACGAGGACCTTGTTGGAGGTCGACCGGCCGATGCCGTAGATGTACGTGAGCCCGATCTCGACCCGCTTCTGGGGCGGGATGTTGACGCCTGCGATACGTGCCATGCGGACTTACCCCTGCCTCTGACGATGCCGCGGGTTCGAGCAGATCACCTGTACCGTGCCGTGACGGCGGATGATCTTGCACTTCTCGCAGATCGGCTTGACTGATGCTCTTACCTTCATCGGTGATCCTCGCTCGAGCGCGGCGCGCCCATAGGCGCCGCGCTTCGCCTCCGGGCGACCGCTGGCGGCCGCTACTTGAACCGGTACGTGATCCTGCCTCTGTTGAGGTCGTAGGGCGACAACTCCACTTTGACCCTGTCGCCGGGCAGGATGCGGATGTAGTTCATACGCATCTTGCCGGAGATGTGGGCGAGCACTTCGTGGTTGTTATCGAGATGCACACGGAACATGGTGTTCGGCAAAGCCTCAACGACCTCGCCTTCGATCTCGATGGCCTCTTCTTTGTTCGCCATACTCCCTACTCGTCGACAGACAGCGGCCTGACATACTACCACAAACAACCGGCCCGACAAACCAGGCCCAAAGCAGAGACGCGGCGGCCGTCGAACCGCGCCCGGAGGCCCCGCTACGCGGGCGCGCCGCCACCCTCCGAGCGGCGGCGCGTCAGGACTCGCGGCCGCGTCTTCCCGATCGCCACCGTGTGTTCGAAGTGCGCCGAGAGCGACCCGTCGGTGGTGAAGATCGACCAACCGTCCTCGGCGACGAACACCTCGTGACCACCGGCGTTGACCATCGGTTCGATGGCGAAGACCATACCTCCCTCGAGCCGCGGTCCGCGCCCCGAATCCCCGTAGTTGGGGATCTGCGGCTCCTCGTGCATCTCCTTGCCCACGCCGTGCCCGACCAGAGACCGGACCACGGCGAAACCCGCAGCCTCGACGACCTCCTGCACGGCGTGCGAGATGTCGCCCAGGCGGCGGCCCTCGTGGCATTCGGCGATGGCCGCCTCGAGCGACTCGGCCGTGACGTCGAGCAGGCGCAGCGCCTCGGCGTCGACGGCGCCCATGGGCAATGTGATGGCGGAGTCGGCCACGTAGCCGTCGAGCGTCACACCCACGTCGATGCTCAGTACGTCTCCTTCACCGATCGGCTCTGCCCCGGGGATACCGTGCACCACCATGTCGTTCGGCGAGGCACAGATGGAGGCCGGGAAGCCCCGGTACCCCAGGAAGGTCGGCACCCCGCCACGCTCGCGGATGAATCGCTCGGCGAGCTCGTCGAGATCGCGCGTCGCGACCCCCGGGCGGGCCTCCGCGGCGAGCATGTCGAGGCAGTCCGCCAGGATGCTGCCCGCGGCATCGATCTTCGCGACCTCGGCTGCCGACCTGCGGATGATCACGCGCTGTCAGACACCTGTGAGGATTTGTTCGACCTGCGCGAACACCTCGTCCGGCAGCCTGTCGCCGCCTGAGGCCCTCGCCAGCACGCCACGCGTGGCGTAGTACTCGATGAGCGGCGAGGTCTGGCGCTCGTACACAGCGAGGCGGTTGCGCATCGTCTCCTCGTTGTCGTCGGCGCGCCGCACCAGCTCGCCGCCACAGACGTCACAGACGCCCTCCACGCGCGGCGGATCGAAGTTTACGTTGTACAGCTTGCCGCAGCGGCTGCAGGAGCGCCGCCCGGCGGTACGGCGGATGAGCTCGTCAGCCGGCACGTCGATGAGGATCACGTTCGTGACGCGTCGGCCCTCCTCGGCAAGCATCGCGTCAAGGCGCTCCGCCTGCTCGATCGTGCGCGGGAAGCCGTCGAGCAGGAAGCCCTCGCGGGCGTCGTCCTCGGCCAGCCGGTCGCGCACCACCCCGATGACGACCTCGTCGGGCACCAGGGCTCCGGCCTCGAGGTACCGGCGCGCCGCCCGGCCCATCTCGCTGCCCTGGGCGACGGCGGTGCGCAGCATCTCGCCGGTGGAGATGTGCGGCAGGCCGAAGCGCTTGACGATGCGTTCGGCCTGGGTGCCCTTGCCCGCCCCGGGGCCACCGATCAGGATGAGGTTGTGCTGGGCTTCGCTCATCCCTGGGCTACTTGAGAAAGCCCTCGTAGTGGCGCATGAGCAGCTGGGCCTCCATCTGACGCATCGTGTCGAGCGCCACGCCCACCACGATCAGCAGCGACGTGCCGCCGAAGTAAAAGGGCGCGTTGATCGGCGGCCGGCCGAGCAGCCACGGCAACACAGCCAGGGCGGCGAGGAACAGCGCCCCGGGGAGCGTGAGGCGCGTGAGGATGCGGTCGAGGTATTCGGCCGTGGGACGCCCCGGCCGCACGCCGGGCACGAACCCACCATACTTCTTCAGGTTGTCGGCCTGGTCGATGGGGTTGAACGTGACCGCCGTGTAGAAGTACGTGAAGATGATGATCAGCACAGCCTCCAGCATGATGAACAGGAACGTGTTCGGCCCGAAGGTGTCGCTGAACCAGCCCGCGATGCCCCCCGTGCCCAGGAACTGCGTGAAGGTGGGGACGATCATCATCACCGACGAGGCGAAGATCACCGGGATGACGCCGGCCATGTTCACCTTGAGGGGGATGAAGGTGCTCGTCCCGCCCATCATGCGGCGGCCCACCACTCGTTTGGCGTACTGCACCGGGACGCGCCGCTCGCCGCTCGTGATCCAGATGACGCCCACGACCACCGCCAGGGCGATGACGACGAAGAGGACGATCGTGACGATGCTCAGGGTGGTCAGTTTGACGGCCCCGGACGGGATCCGCGACACGATGCTGATGAAGATCATGATCGACATGCCGTTGCCGATCCCGCGCGCCGTGATGAGCTCGCCGAGCCACATCACGAACACGGCGCCGGCGACGAGGCTCATGACGATCAAGGCCCCACGCCACCAGTTGAGGTCGGGGAGCGCGTTCTGGCTGCGGAACAGCACCATGTAGCCCAGCGACTGCACCAGCGACAAGAGCACGGTGAGCCAACGTGTGTACTTGGTGATGACCTTCTGGCCCTGCTCGCCTTCCTTGGCGAGCTCCTCGAGCTTGGGGATCACCACCGTCAGCAGCTGCATGATGATCGACGCCGTGATGTACGGCATGATGCCCAGGGCGAAGAGGGCGACGCGCGCCAGCGCGCCACCAGAGAACAGGTCGAGGAAGCCGATGACGCCGGCGCCGCCCTGCTCGAAGAACTGCTGCAGAGCATCGAGGTCGACGCCCGGGACCGGCACGTGCGACCCGATGCGATAGATCGCGACCATCGCCGCCGTGAAGAGGACCTTCGTACGAAGGTCCGGGATCTTCCAGGCGTTGACGAGCGACTGCCAGAGCTTGTTGTTCACGGCCCCGCTCCCTCCGCGCCGCTCAGAGCAGTTCGGCTGTGCCGCCGGCTGCCTCGATCTTCTCAACGGCGCTGCGCGAGTACAGGTGCATGCGCACCGTGAGCGCGACCGCGATATCGCCGCCGCCGAGGATCTTGATCGGCGTGCGCGTGTTCTTGACGATGCCCTTGGCGACGAGCGCCTCAGGGGTGACCTCGGCGCCGGGCCCGAACGCCGCCGCCAGACGGCCGATGTTGACCGGCACCGCGTAGGTGCGGAAGGGGCCGATGGGCATGCTCTTCTTCATGTGCGGGCCGCGCAGCTTGCCGAGCCGCATGTAGAGCGGCATCTGGCCACCCTCGTAGCCGGGGCGCACGCCGCCGCCGGAGCGCGCATTGTAACCCTTGTGGCCCTTGCCGGAGGTCTTGCCCTGGCCGCTACCCTTGCCGCGGCCGAGGCGCTTGGTATTCTTCGTGGAGCCCGGGTTGGGGCGCAGGTTGTGAAGTCCTATTTCAGCCATGTCACGACTTCTTCGTTGCCGGGCGCACCTCGACGAGGTACGCGACCTTGTTCACCATGCCGCGGATGACGGGGGTGTCCTCGTGCACCACGGTGTGACGGATGCGCTTGAGGCCCAGGGCGCGCAGCGTGCCGCGATGCGCCGGAAGCCGGCCGATGGCGCTCTTGACCTGCGTGATCTCGAGATAGCCGGCCATGCGGGTCACGCCTCCCCGGCGGGCGCCGCGGCGGCCTCGCCGGCCGGCGCCTCGCGCTGATCGAGGCCGAGCACCTTGCTCACCGAGATGCCGCGCAGACGCGCCTGGCCCTCAGGTGTCTTGAGCGACTGCAGGCCCGCGACGGTCGCGCGCACCAGGTTGATCGGGTTGGTGGTCCCCAGCGACTTCGTGAGGATGTCGCGGACACCGGCCAGCTCGAGCACGGCGCGGACGCCGCCGGCGGCGATGACCCCGGTACCGGGCGCCGCCGGCTTGAGCAGCACGCGCGCGGCGCCGAAGCGGCCGATGGTCTGATGGGTGGTGGTGGTGCCGTTGTAGCGCGGCACCGTGAACAGGTTCTTCTTCGCGTCCTCGATCGCCTTCTGGATCGCCAGCGGCACCTCGCGCGCCTTGCCGTAGCCGGCGCCCACGTGGCCGTTCTCGTCACCGACGACGACCAGGGCCGTGAAGGAGAACCGCCGGCCGCCCTTGACGACCTTGGCGACGCGGTTGATATCGACAACGCGCTCTTTGAGCTCGTTGCCTTCGCTGAATGATCCTCTAGCCACGGGGTCCTTTACTCCTTGTCAGAAAACCAGGCCGCCCTCGCGGGCGCCCTCGGCGAGAGCCTTCACCCGGCCGTGATACAGATAGCCGGACCGGTCGAACACGACCCGCTCGATGCCCTTGTCCTTGGCCCGCTGCGCCAGCAGCTCGCCGACCTTCTTGGCGACCTCGGCCTTCTTGAGCCCGCCGCCCTCGACCTCGACCGACCGGGCGGCGACCAGCGTGGTCGCCTCGCGGTCGTCGATGACCTGGGCGTAGATCGCCTTGTTCGAACGGAACACCGAGACGCGCGGTCGCTCGGGGGTGCCTTCCAGCCGGCCGCGGATACGCTTCTTCCGCTTGGCGCGGGCCTCTCTGATGCTGTTTGCGCTCATCTTGTTGACGTTCCTCTTCTCTCAGGCAGCCTAGGCACGCTTGCCGACCTTGCGCTGCACGTACTCGCCGGCGTACCGGATGCCTTTGCCCTTGTAAGGCTCGGGCGGACGGATCGAGCGCACCTTGGCGGCGGTCTCGCCGACCACCTGCTTGTCGATGCCCCGAACCACGACCACGGTGGCTTGCGGCGTCTCGAAGCTGATGTGCGCCGGCGGCTCGATGAGCACCGGGTGGCTGTAGCCGACCAGCAGCTCGAGGGCGTCGCCCTTGACGCTGGCGCGGTAGCCGACGCCGACGATCTCGAGGCGTTTCTCGAAACCGTCCGTGACGCCCGTCACCATGTTGGCGATGAGCGTGCGCGTGAGCCCGTGCAGGGAGCGATGCTGCCCACTTTCGGTGGGCCGCTTGACCTGGATGACGCCGTCGTCGACCTCGACGAGCATCTCGCGCGGGACCCGCTGGGTGAGCTCGCCCTTGGGGCCCTTCACCGTCACGACGGCGTTGTCGTAGTTGAACTCGACGCCGTCGGGCAGCGGGATTGGAGCTTTACCGATCCTCGACATGTCCCGTCCTCACCAGATGAAGCAGATCACCTCGCCACCCAGACCGAGTTTCCGCGCCTCAGCGCTGGTCACAAGGCCGCGTGACGTGGAGATGATCGCTGTGCCGAGCCCGCCGAGCACCTTGGGCAACGACTCCTTCTTGGCGTACACACGACGCCCGGGCTTGGAGACGCGCTTGATGCCGGAGATGACGCGCTCTCTGTTCTTACCGTACTTGAGCTCGACGTGGATGACCTCACCGTGCTCTCCCTGCTTGGTCTCGTAGCCGACGATGTAGCCCTGGTCGACCATGAGACGGGCGATCTCGACCTTCATCCGGGACGAGGGGATCTCGACCACCGAATGCCGTGCCGTGCTGCCGTTACGGATGCGCGTGAGCATGTCGGCGATGGGGTCTGTCATGGACATGGTCCTCGCCTCCTCACCAGCTCGACTTGGTCAGACCGGGGATGACGCCCTGGTGCGCCACTTCGCGCAGGCAGATGCGGCAGATCCCGAACTTGCGGTAGTACGCGCGCGGGCGGCCGCACCTGGCGCAACGATTGTACTCGCGCGTCTTGTAGCGCTGCTTACGCCCGGCTTTCACCACGAGGGATGTCTTAGCCATGCTTCAGATGCTCCTAGTTCGAACGGAAGGGCATGCCCAGCTTGGCCAGCAGAGCGCGCCCTTCCTCGTCCGTCTTGGCGGTGGTCGTGATCACGACGTTCAGACCGCGGAACTGCTCGACCGAGTCGTAATCGATCTCGGGGAAGATCGTCTGCTCGCGCACGCCCATGGCGAAGTTGCCACGTCCGTCAAACTGATCGGGCGAGATCCCGCGAAAGTCGCGGATACGCGGCAGGGCGATCGACACGAGCCGGTCGATCATCTCGTACATGCGTTCCCCGCGCAGCGTGACGCGACAGCCGATGGACATGCCCTCACGCAGCTTGAAGCTGGCGATGGATCGGCGCGCCTTGGTGATCGCCGGGCGTTGGCCGGCGATGAGAGCCAGCTCCTCCACGGCGTCGTCGAGAAGCTTCGCGTTGGTCTTGGCCTCGCCGACGCCCATGTTGAGCGTCACCTTGCTGACCCGCGGTACTTCCATGACGTTGCGGTACCCGAACTCCTGCTTGAGCTCGGGCACGATCTCCTTGAAATACTTGTCCTTGAGCCTGGCCATCGTCACTTATGCCTTGTCGATGTCTTTGCCGCAGTTCTCGCGGCGACACTTACGGACCTTGCCGCCGCCCTCGAGCAGCCGGTAGCCGACACGCGTCGGCTGGCCGCAGGCGGGGCAGACGAGCATCACGTTGGAGGCATCGATGGGAGCCTCGCGCTCGATCACGCCGCCTTGCGGGTTCTTCTTCGGGTTGGGCTTGGTGTGCTTCTTCATCATGTTGAGCCGTTCCAGAACGACACGGCCCGTCTCGACGTCGACACGCATCACCTTGCTGGTCTTGCCGGCCTCTTTGCCGCTGACGACCTTGACCTGGTCGCCCTTCCTGATCTTGATCTTGCTCATCACAGCACCTCAGGGGCGAGCGACACGATCTTCATGAAGTTCTTCTCGCGCAGCTCGCGGGCCACAGGGCCGAAGATGCGGGTCCCGCGCGGGTTGTTCTGGTTGTCGATCAAGACGGCTGCGTTCTCGTCGAACGCGATGTACGTGCCGTCCTTGCGACCGAACTCCTTCTTGGTGCGCACCACGACGGCGCGCACCACATCGCCCTTCTTGACGTTCCCGCCCGGAGTCGCCTGCTTGACGGTGCCCACGATGATGTCACCCACCGCCGCATACCGCCGCTTGGAACCGCCGCGGATCCGGATGCAGAGGATCTCGCGGGCGCCCGTGTTGTCGGCGACTCGTAATCTCGACTCAACCTGGATCATGTGTTTCCTCTGCCGGCTCTACTCTTACTTGGCCTTCTCGAGGATCTCGAGAAGGCGCCACCGCTTGCTCGCGCTCAACGGGCGCGTCTCCACGAGGCGCACCAGGTCGCCGATGCCGGCGGCGTTGAGCTCATCGTGCGCATGCAGCTTGCTCGAACGGCGCACGACCTTGCCGTAGCGCTCGTGCTTCTGAGCCACGTCGATGCGCACGACGATCGTCTTGTCCATGGCGTCGCTCACGACCACGCCGCGACGCTCCTTGCGGCCCGGCACCTTCTCGGGCACCGGGCGCTCGGCCTTGGCCTTGAGCTTGGCGGCCGAGACCTTCTTGGCCGGGGCCACAGCCACGCTCACAGCGGCCTTCTTGGGGGCCGGCTTCTTGGCGGCGCCGGCCTTCTTGGCCGCCGCCTTCTTGGCCGCGGGCTTACGCGCGGCTGACTGCTTGGCGGCAGGCTTGCCGCTGTCGGTCTTCTTCGTCGTCGCCATCAGGCTTCACCACCGGCTGCCTTGCGAGCGCGCTCGCGTTCCGCCTGCATGGTGATCAGGCGGGCTATCTCGCGGCGCGTCGCGTTCAACTTATGCGGATTGTCGAGCTGCCCGGTGGCGTGCTGGAACCGCAGGTTGAAGAGCTCCTTGCGCGTGTCTTTGAGGCGCAGGATGAGCTCGTCGTCGGAGAGCTCGCGGAGCTTGCTAGCCTTCAAAGAGACTCCCCTCCCTGGTCACGAACTTGCACTTCACGGGCAACTTGTGAGCGGCCAGGCGCATGGCCTCGCGGGCCACCGGCTCGCTCACGCCGGCGAGCTCGAACATCACCTTGCCGGGCTTGACTACGGACACCCAGGACTCGGGCGAACCTTTGCCGCCGCCCATGCGGGTCTCGGCGGCCTTACGGGTGATCGGCTTGTGTGGGAACACGTTGATCCACACCTTGCCGCCACGCTTGATGTAGCGCGTCATGGCGATACGGGCGGCCTCGATCTGGCGGTTGGTGACCCACCCACACTCGAGCGCCTTCAGGCCGAACTGGCCGAAGTCGACGGTGGTGCCGCCTTTCGCGGTGCCGGCCATGCGGCCGCGCTGCTGTTTTCTGTGCTTGACTCTCTTCGGCAGGAGCATCGTCTACGTCCTCTCTACCGTCAGCTGCTCTGCTCGGTGGTGGGCTCGGCCGGCTTGGTCGGCTTGGCCTCGGGCTTGGGTGCGCCGGGCGCGGGCGCAGCTTTGCGCTCGGGGACCCGGCGGCCCATCGGGGCGCTGGGGCCGGAAGGCGCGGGGCGACCTTGCTGACGGCCACCAGGGCCGCCGCCGGGGCGGCCACCACTACGACCACCGGGGCCACCGGGACGACCACCGGGACCACCGGGGCGGCCACCGGGACCACCGGGGCCACCGCCGGGGCGGCCACCGCCGTCACGGCGAGGGCCGCGGCGCTGGCCGCCGCGGTCGTCGCGGCGCTGCTCGTCGCGCTCCTGGCGCGCTTTGGCCTCGTCCATCGGGTAACCCTCGGGCAGGATCTCACCCTTGTTGATCCAGACCTTGACGCCGATCCGGCCGAAAGTGGTCCGCGCTTCCTTGAAGCCGTAGTCGATATCGGCGCGCAGGGTGTGCAGGGGGACGCGGCCCTCGCTGTAGTGCTCCGTGCGAGCCATCTCGGCCCCGCCCAAGCGGCCACCGCAGCGGACGCGCATGCCCGCGGCGCCCGAACGCATGGCGCTCGTGAGGGCGCGCTTCATGGCCCGCCGGAAGCTCACGCGGTTCTCGAGCTGCTCGGCGATGGATTGGGCCACCAGCACGGCGTCGAGCTCGGGGCGCTTGACCTCGATGATGTTGACCTGGATGTTCTTCCCGGTCAGCCCGTGGATCTCCTTGCGCAAAGCGTCCACTTCGGAGCCACTCTTGCCGATGACGATACCCGGGCGCGCGGTCTGGATGTCGATGGTGACGTTGTTCTGATCCTTGCGGATCATGATGCGCGAAAGGCCGGCGTGAGAGAGCTTGCGCAGGATGTGCCCGCGGATGCGCTCGTCCTCGGCCAGGAACTCCTTGAACTCTTTCTCTGTATACCAGTGGGACTTCCAGTCGTGGATGACGCCGACACGGAAGCCGCCCGGATGCACCTTCTGGCCCACTAGGAACGGACCTCCCTCTGCTCGACCGCGATCGTGATGTGGCTGCTGCGCTTGCGGATCTGGTTCACGCGGCCCATGGCCCGGAACTGCCACCGCTTGAGGGTGGGGCCCTCGTCGACGCGAGCTTCCTTGACGTAGAGATCGTCAGCCGAGAGCGCGTTGTTATGCTCGGCATTGGCGACCGCGGAGTTCAGGACCCTCGCGACCACGCGCGCGGCGTTGCGATTGGCGAAGAACAGCGTGCTGCGTGCCTCGGCCACGGACTTGCCGCGGATGAGGTCGACGACCTCGCGCGCCTTGCGCGGCGTGACCCGGATGTACTTCGCTTGTGCTCTTACTGCCATGACCCGTTACCTTCTGGCCGAGCGGTCGCCCTTGATGTGACCGCGGAACGTGCGGGTGAGCGCGAACTCGCCCAGCTTGTGACCGACCATCGACTCGCTGATGAAGATGGGCACGTGCTTGCGCCCGTCGTGGACGGCGATCGTGTGGCCGACCATGTCGGGGAACACCGTGGAGGCCCGCGACCAGGTCTTGACCATCTTCTTCTGGCCGGCGGCGTTCATGTCTTCGATGCGCTTCAAGAGGCGTTCTTCTACGAACGGACCCTTCTTTGCTGACCTGCTCAAAAGGTGCCTCCTGCCTTACCCGCGCTTGCCGCGCTTGCGGCCGCGGATGATGAACTTGTCGGAAGACTTGTGCTTGGGGCGCGTGCGGTACCCAAGCGTAGGCACGCCCCACGGCGTGACCGGGTGCCGGCCGGCGGTGGTCTTGCCCTCGCCGCCGCCGTGCGGGTGATCGACCGGGTTCATGGCCGTGCCGCGCACCGTCGGGCGAATACCGCGCCAGCGGGTGCGGCCGGCCTTGCCGCCGGCGATGTTCGAGTGGTCGGAGTTACCGATCTCGCCGACCGT
Organism: Thermoleophilia bacterium; assembly: GCA_041648235.1. Classification (GTDB taxonomy): domain Bacteria; phylum Actinomycetota; class Thermoleophilia; order UBA2241; family UBA2241; genus CAIXSE01. The sequence continues at coordinate 19,831 of JBAZPK010000002.1, read as the reverse complement.
GGCGCGGCACGTGAGCCGGATGCGGCGGAGCTCCCCGGAGGGCAGCCGAACCACGCCGTACCCCTTTTCCTTGGCCTGCAGCTGGGCGCTCGTGCCGGCGCTGCGCACCAGCTGCCCGCCGCGCCCTGGCTGCAGCTCGATGTTGTGGACCGTGGTGCCCGACGGGATGTTCTCGAGGGGCAGGGCGTTACCGGGCTTGATGTCGGCGGCGGCGCCGGACTCGACAGTGTCGCCCACCTTGAGACCCTGCGGCGCCAGGATGTAGCGCTTCTCTCCGTCCACGTAGTGGAGCAGGGCGATGCGGGCCGAACGATTCGGGTCGTACTCGATGTGCGCGACCTTCGCCGGCACGCCGTCCTTGTCGCGGCGGAAATCGATGATGCGGTAACGCCGCTTGTGGCCGCCACCCTTGTGGCGCGTGGTGATGCGCCCGTAGCTGTTGCGGCCACCGTTCTTCTTGAGCGGCGCGACGAGCGAGCGCTCCGGCTCGCTGCGCGTGATGTCCTCGAACGTGTCGACCGTCATGAACCGGCGGCCGGGCGAGGTCGGCTTGAATCGCTTGATGCCCATTACCTGCCCTCGAAGAATTCGATCTTGTCGCCGGGCGCGAGTTGCACGACGGCCTTCTTCCAGGCCGCGGTGCGGCCTTTGATGGCCCCCCGCCGCTTGGGCTTCGGAGGGATGTTCGCTGTGGCCACGCCGACCACGGTGACGTTGAACAGCTGGTGGATAGCCTGCGCGATCATGGTCTTGTGCGCGTCCCGGTGCACCTCGAAGGTGTACCGAGAGTTGTCGATCTGCGAGTAGCTCTTCTCGCTGATGATCGGCCGGATGATGATCTTCTCTGCTTCAACCATTTCTTACGCCTCGTTCAGGGCGGCGAACGCCTTCTCGGTGAGGACCAGCGAGCGAGCGCGAAGCACCTGCTCGGTGGAGAGCGCGCCGACCTCGGACGTCTCGGCGTAGCGCAGGTTGCGTACCGACTTCGCCACGGACGGCTCGTCGGCGGTGACGACGAGAACCGGGGCGGCGATGTCGAGGTTCACGAGAAACGCATTGAGCGTCGTCGTGCTCGGCGCCTCGAGCTCGAGCCCGGCGGCGACGTACACGTTGCCGTTCTCCGCGCGGTTGCTGAGCGCCATGGCCAGGGCCTTGCGCACGACCTTGCGGTTGATCTTGATGTCGAAGCTGCGCGGCCTGGGCCCGAAGGCCACGCCGCCACCAGTGCGCAGCGGCGACTTGACGCTGCCGGCGCGGGCGCGGCCCGTGCCCTTCTGGCGGTAGAGCTTGGCCGTGGAGCCGGCCACCTCGCCGCGCGTCTTGCTCGAGGCGGTACCGCGACGTCGCGCGGCCTGCTCGGCGCGCACCGCGAGGTGCAGGGTGTTGACGTCCGCCGGCACGGCGAAGAGGGCCGCGCCGAGGGCGCGCGTCTCGAGCTCCTTGCCGGAGGCGTCGACGACCGTGGCCACACCGGCCGTGCCGTGGCGCGGTTCCGGAGCGGGCGTCTTCGCGGCCTTGGCGGGACGCGCGGCCTTCTCGACCGGCGCCGGCGCGGCCGCGGCTTTCTTGGCGGCGGCCTTGGCGGCTCTGCCCGCCGGCTTTGCCGCGGCCTTGGCCACGGCGGCAGGCTTCTTGGCGGCGGCCTTGGCGGGCTTCGCCGCTGCCTTGGCCTCAGCGGCCGGCTTCTTGGCCGCGGCCGGCGTCTTGGCCGCAGCCCGCTTTCTGGCTGCGGGCTTCTTCGCGGCTGGCTTCGCGTCTGCGGCGGCTGGGGCCTCATCCGCAGCTGCAGCCTCGCCGGCGGCAGGCCCGGCGGCCGGCGCGCCGGCCGGGGCCTTCTCGGCCTCGGCGGCGGCCTCGGCCTCCGGCGTCTTGTTGGTCTCGTCGGCGCTCACTGCTACCTACCCTTGATGACGACGACAGAGTTCTTGGCGCCGGGCACTGAGCCCTTGATGAGCAGCAGGTTGTTCTCGACGTCGCGACGGACGATCTTGAGGCCCTGCTGGGTGACGCGCTGCGCCCCCATATGCCCACTCATGCGCATACCCTTGAACACACGGCTGGGGTACGCGCTGGCGCCGATGGAACCCGGCTGCCGAACGTTGTGCGAACCATGGCTCTCGGGGCCGCGGCCGAAGTTGTGCCGCTTGATGGTGCCCTGGAAGCCCTTGCCCTTGCTCACCCCGGTGGCGGTGACCGCTTGGCCGTCCTCGAACGCCTCGACGGTGACGGTGTCGCCGACCTCGAGATCGCCGGGGCCAGCGAACTCCACCAGGTGGCGCATGCCGTGCTTGAGGCCGGCCTTCTTGAGGTGGCCGAGCTCAGGCTTGCTGATGTGCTTGTCCTTGCATTCCTCGAAGGCCAACTGCACGGCCTCGTAGCCGTCGTTGTCGACCGTGCGGATCTGCGTGACCGGGCACGGGCCAGCCTGGACGACGGTGACGGCCACGACGTTGCCGTCGTCGTCGAAGAGCTGGGTCATGCCGAGCTTTTTGCCGATGATGCCAGTCATAGTCTCTACAGCTTGATCTCGATGTGGACACCGGCCGGCAGGTCGAGCCGCATCAGCTGGTCGACGGTCTTGGGCGTCGGCTGATGGATGTCGATGAGCCGCTTGTGCGTGCGGATCTCGAAATGCTCGCGCGAGTCCTTGTCCTTGAACGGGCTCTTGATGACGCAGTAGACGTTCTTCTCGGTGGGCAGCGGCACGGGCCCAGAGATGGTCGCGCCGCTGCGCTGCGCGGTCTCCACGATGGATTGCGCGCTGCGCTCGATCAACTCGTGATCGTAAGACTTCAACCTGATGCGGATCTTCTGCTGAGCCACTCTAGCCTTCTCTGTCCTGTTCACGTGGCCGGGTGTGTCCGTTGCGAGAGCGTGCGAGATGCACGCCCGGCCCAGTCAATTCGATGCTGCCTACGCGACGATCTTGGTGATTGCCCCGGCGCCCACGGTGCGGCCGCCCTCGCGGATCGCGAAGCGGAGGCCTTCCTCCATCGCGATCGGGGTGATGAGCTTGACTTCCATCACCGTGTTGTCGCCCGGCATGACCATCTCGACGCCCTCTTCGAGCGTGATGACGCCGGTCACGTCGGTGGTGCGGAAGTAGAACTGCGGCCGGTAGCCGTTGAAGAACGGCGTATGCCGCCCGCCCTCGTCCTTGGAGAGGACGTAGACCTGGGTGAGGAAGTGCGTGTGGCCGGTGATGCTGGCGGGCTTGGAGCACACCATGCCGCGTTCGACCTCTTCGCGCTTGATGCCGCGCAGGAGAAGGCCAATGTTGTCGCCGGCGCGACCTTCGTCGAGCAGCTTGCGGAACATCTCGACGCCGGTGACGGTGGTCTTCATCGGCTTGTCGCGCATGCCGACGATCTCGACTTCCTCGCCGACCTTGACGATGCCGCGCTCCACACGACCGGTGGCGACGGTGCCGCGCCCGGTGATCGTGAAGACGTCCTCGACGGGCATCAGGAACGGCTTGTCGACGTCGCGCTCAGGCTCGGGAAGGTAGGAGTCGAGGGCGTCGGTGAGCTCGACGATGCTCTTGCACCACTGGCAGTCGTCCTTGCCGCAGCCGCACTCGAGCGCCTTGAGCGCCGAACCCTTGATGACGGGAAGCTCATCGCCCGGGAACTCGTACTCGCTGAGCAGCTCGCGGACCTCCATCTCGACCAGCTCGATGAGCTCCGGGTCGTCGACGAGGTCGACCTTGTTCATGTAGACGATGATGTTCGGCACGTTGACCTGATGGGCGAGCAGGATGTGCTCGCGCGTCTGCGGCATCGGGCCGTCGTCGGCGCCGACGACGAGGATGGCGGCGTCCATCTGGGCGGCGCCGGTGATCATGTTCTTGATGTAGTCGGCGTGGCCCGGGCAGTCGACATGCGCGTAGTGGCGCTTCTCGGTCTCGTACTCGACGTGGGCCGTGGCGATGGTGATGCCGCGCTCGCGCTCTTCCGGGGCCTTGTCGATCATGTCGAAGGCGGTGAACTCGGTGTTCCCACCACGGTTGTGCAGCACGAGCGTGATCGCAGCGGTGAGCGTCGTCTTGCCGTGGTCGACGTGGCCGATGGTGCCTACGTTCATGTGCGGCTTGCTGCGGTCAAACTTCTGCTTGGCCATGTCTGCTACTCCTTTTCCCGAAACCCGGAGGTTGAGATAACACAAAAATCGGTACGGCTGCCTGCCGCACCAAAGGTCGGCAGTATACATGAAGCCGCCCCGCAGGGGCAACTGAAGCGGCGGGTGGCGAGGTCACCCACCGCGCACCTTGGCGACGATCTCGGCGGCGATGGAAGCGGGCACCTCGGCGTAGTGCTTGAACTGCATGGTGTAGGTGGCGCGACCCTGCGTCGTGGAGCGCACGTCGGTGGCGTACCCGAACATCGTCGAGAGTGGCACCGTGGCGGTGATCACCTGGGCGTTGCCGCGCGGCTCCATGCCGTCGATGTGCCCGCGCCGCGAGTTGAGGTCGCCCATGACGTCGCCCATGAACTCACTCGGAGTGACGACCTCGACGGCCATCATCGGCTCGAGCAGCACGGGCTTGGCCTTCTGGGCGGCGTTCTTGAAGGCCAGCGAGCCGGCGATCTTGAACGCCATGTCCGACGAGTCGACCTCGTGGTAGCTGCCGTCGATGAGTGCCACCTTGATGTCGACCACCGGGTAGCCCGCGAGGACGCCGGTGCTCATCGCCTCCTGGATGCCGTCATCGACCGAGGGGATGTAGTCCCGCGGGATGACGCCGCCCTGGATGCGGCTCTCGAACTCGTAGCCGGCACCCGGCTCGTTCGGCTGCATCTCGATGACGACGTGGCCGTACTGGCCGCGGCCGCCGCTCTGCCGGACGAATCGGCCCTCGACCTTGTCGACCTTGTTGCGGATGGTCTCACGGTAGGCGACCTGGGGCCGGCCCACGTTGGCGTCGACGTTGAACTCACGCACCAGCCGGTCGACGATGATCTCGAGGTGGAGCTCGCCCATACCGGCGATGATCGTCTGGCCCGTCTCCTCGTCGGTGTGCACGCGGAAGGTGGGGTCCTCCTCGGCGAGGCGCTGCAGCGAGTTGCCGAGCTTCTCCTCGTCAGCCTTGGTCTTGGGCTCGATGGCCACGAAGATGACCGGCTCCGGGAACTCCATCGACTCGAGGATGACGGGATGCGCCGTGTCGCAGAGCGTGTCGCCGGTGCCGGTGACCTTGAGGCCGACCGCCGCCGCCAGCTCGCCGGCGTAGATCTCCTGCCGGTCCTCGCGGTGATTGGCGTGCATCTGAAGGATGCGGCTGATGCGCTCGCGTTTGTCCTTGCTCGTGTTGAGGACGTAGGAGCCGGCCTTGAGCGTGCCCGAGTAGACGCGAAAGTAGGTGAGCTTGCCGACGTAGGGGTCGACGGCGACCTTGAACGCGAGGGCGGCGAACGGCGCCTCGTCGTCGGCCGCCCGGCTGGCCTCGTCGCCGTTGGGCCTCACGCCCACCACGGGCGGCACGTCCGACGGCGAGGGCAGGAAGTCGACGATGGCGTCCATGAGCGGCTGCACGCCTTTGTTCTTGAAGGCCGAGCCGCAGAGGACCGGCGTGATGCTGATGTCGAGCGTCGCCTGGCGGATCACCGCCCGCAGGTGATCGGGGGTGATCTCCTCGCCCTCGAGATACGCCTCGAGGAGGTGGTCGTCGTGGTCGGCGACGGCCTCGACGAGCTTGAGGCGGTACTCGTCGGCCTGCGGACGCTGGTCGTCGGGGATGTCGGCCACTTCGAAGTCGGTGCCGAGCTCATCCTGGTAGACCAGGGCCTTCATCTCGATGAGATCGATGATGCCGCGGAACTCGGCCTCGCGGCCGATGGGGATCTGCAGCGCCACGGGGTTGGCACCCAGGCGGTCGACCATCATCTCGAGCCCGCGGAAGAAATCGGCGCCGATGCGGTCCATCTTGTTGACGAAGGCGATGCGCGGGATGCCGTACTTGTCGGCCTGTCGCCAGACGGTCTCCGACTGGGGCTCGACGCCCCCGACCGAACAGAACAGGGCGATGGCTCCGTCGAGCACCCGGAGGCTGCGCTCGACCTCCATGGTGAAGTCCACGTGCCCGGGCGTGTCTATGATGTTGATCTGCGTGTCGCGCCAGGTGACGGTGGTGGCCGCCGAGGTGATGGTGATGCCACGCTCCTGCTCCTGCGCCATCCAGTCCATCACCGCCGCGCCCTCGTGGACCTCGCCGATCTTGTGCGTCTTGCCCGTGTAGTACAGGACGCGCTCGGTGGTCGTCGTCTTGCCGGCGTCGATGTGCGCCATGATGCCGATGTTGCGCGTGTTCTGCAGCGAATACTGTCGCATGTCGTCTATCGTGTTCCTTCCATGCGAAAGCCCCTCACCAACTACCGTCAGTGAGGGGCCTTCGGGGCTTACCAGCGGTAGTGGGCGAACGCCTTGTTGGCCTGCGCCATGCGGAAGATGTCGTCCTTCTTCTTAAACGCGCCGCCCTGGGCGGCGAGGGCGTCGAGCATCTCGGCCGCGAGACGCTCGGGCATGACCTTTTCGCGGCGGTCGCGGGCAAAGCCGACGAGCCAGCGGATGGCGAGCGTGCGGGCGCGGCGACCGGGCACCTCAACGGGCACCTGATAGGTGGCGCCGCCGACGCGCCTGCTGCGCACCTCGAGGTGCGGGGTGAGCGCCTGCACGGCCTCCTGGAGCACCTCGACGGGATCGCGACCGGTCTTCTCGCGGACGATCTCGAGAGCGCCGTGGACGATCTGCTCGGCGGTGGACTTCTTGCCGTCGAGGAGCACCTTGTTGATCACCTGCGTGACAAGCTTGCTGTTATAGACGGGGTCGGGCAGGACTTCCCGACGCGTGATGGTTCCCCTACGCGGCATGGCTCACCTGCCTCCCTTTCCCTTGGCGCCGTAGCGCGACCGCGCCTGCTTGCGGTCGCTGACGCCGGACGCGTCGAGCGTGCCGCGGATGACCTTGTAACGCACACCCGGAAGATCCTTGACGCGGCCGCCGCGCACGAGCACCACCGAGTGCTCCTGCAGGTTGTGGCCGATGCCGGGGATGTACGTGGTGACTTCCATACCGTTGACGAGCCTGACGCGGGCGACCTTGCGCAGGGCGGAGTTCGGCTTCTTGGGAGTCGTGGTGTAGACGCGCGTGCAGACCCCACGCTTCTGGGGGGACCCCTTGAGCGCCGGCGTCTTGGCGCGCTTCACTTTGCTCTCACGCCCCTTGCGGACGAGCTGGCTTATGGTTGTCATCTGACCTCTCTGGTCGGGCCGCTTCAGACAGCAGTCGCGTAGTTTAGCGAAACGAGGCTGCGGCCGCAAGACGGAGCTCGGGCGGCCGCAGCCTCGCAGCCTGTTCTGGTCACACTCTCTTACTCGTCGTCCTCCCGCAGGAGCCACGACGCGGCGTCGTCGCCGGAGTCGCTGCTCATCAGGCGGTCGGCCTCGGCGAGAGCCTCCGCCCTGCCGGCGGGATAGATGTCGATGCCGCGATACTGCCGCAGCCCGGTGCCGGCCGGGATGAGCTTCCCGATGATGATGTTCTCCTTGAGGCCGCGCAGGGTGTCGACCTTGCCCTCGATCGCAGCGTCGGTGAGCACCTTGGTCGTCTCCTGGAACGACGCCGCCGAGAGGAAGCTCTCGACCGCCAGCGAGGCCTTGGTGATGCCGAGGATGAGGCCCTTCTTGTCGTCCTCGGCCGCCTCGCCGCCCTCCGCGGTGACGCGCAGGTTCTCCCTGGTGAAGGCGGGGCGGTCGACCAGCTGGCCGGGGAGGAACTCAGTGTCCCCGGCCGTCTCGACGCGGACCTTCTTCATCATCTGGCGCACGATGAGCTCGATGTGCTTGTCGTTGATCTCCACACCCTGCGAGCGGTAGACCTCCTGCACCTCGTTGACGAGGTAACGCTGCGTGGCCGTGGCGCCGGCGTGCTGGAGAAGTTCGGAAGGCTTCAAGGAGCCCGGCGAGAGCTGCGTGCCCTCATCGACCCAGTCGCCGTCTTCGACGAGCACGTGGGTGCGGCGGGCGGTGAACACGTACTCCTTCGCCGCGCCCTCTTCGGGAGTGATCGTGAGCTTGCAGCCGCGTTCGGTATCTTCGATGCCGACGCGGCCCGAGACTTCGGCGATGCGCCCCACGCCCTTGGGCTGACGCGCCTCGAAGAGCTCGACGACGCGCGGCAGACCGTGCGTGATGTCGGCGCCGGCGACGCCGCCGGTGTGGAACGTCCGCATCGTGAGCTGCGTGCCCGGCTCGCCGATCGACTGGGCCGCGATGTGGCCCACGGCATCGCCGATCTCGGCGGGCGCGTTGTTGGCCAGCGCGTAGCCGTAGCACTTCTGGCAGACCCCGAACTCGGAGTCGCACTTGAGCACGCTGCGTACCGGCACCATCGGGTCGGTCTGCGAGCTGCGCGCCAGGGCCTCGAGGATCCGGTCGCGCACCTCGCTGCTGATGTGCTGGTCACGCTCGAACACGACCTCGCCCGTCTCCTCCTCGATGATCGGTTCGCTGAGATGACGGCCGAGGAGGTTCTCGTTGGGCTCGTGGGTCCAGATGGCCATGTTCACGGCCGCGGCGCGGCCCTGCTTGACCTTGACCTTGGCGTTGGGCAGAGCGGAGTACACCTCGCGAAGGAGGCCGATCTGGGCCGGGCCGATCTTGTCGCCCTTCTTGAGCACGACGCGGTCGCTGCGCGGCCGCTTGACGTCCTCGGCCAGCGTCGCGCCCTCGAGCAGTGGGTTCTCCTCGCGGCGCCGCGACCACGGCGACATCGGCACGCCCTCCTTGGTGCCGCAGTCCTCGTCGCTCACCGTCACGTCCTGGCACACGTCGACGAGGCGGCGCGTGAGGTACCCCGAGTCGGCGGTGCGCAGAGCGGTGTCGGCGAGGCCCTTCCGGGCGCCGTGCGTGGAGATGAAGAACTCGAGCACCGAGAGGCCCTCGATGAAGCTCGACTTCACGGGCTGCTCGACGATCTCGCCCTTCGGGTTACTCATCTGGCCGCGCCAGCCGGCGAGCTGGCGGATCTGCTTGATGTCGCCGCGGGCGCCGGAGGTGGCCATCATGTAGATCGGGTTCAGCGGCTTGAAGTTGGCCTTGGTGGCGGCCGTGATCTGCACGTCCGCCTCACGCCAGATCTCCTGGACCTTGTTGCGCCGCTCCTCCTCGGAGAGGAAGCCGTTGTTGTATTCGTCCTGGAGCTTCTCGACCATGGCCTCGTGCGAGCCCAGGATCTCGGCCTTCTCCTTCTCGGGGATGACCACGTCGTTCTTGGACACGGTGACCGCGGCGCGCGTCGCGAAGTGGAAGCCCACCTCTTTGAAGACGTCGAGGATGCGGGCCACCTTGTTGGCGCCGTACCGCGCGACCAGCTTGTTGATGAAGGCCGAGAGGCCCTTCTTGGTCATCGTGTAATTGATGTACGTGTAGTCGCCCTGATACTCGGGGCCGAGCACCTCGCGAAGGCCCTCTTCGACGCGCATGTTGAAGAGCCCCCGGCCCACGGTGGTGACCACGCGGTCACCGAGCGGCAGGCGCAGGATGATCGGCCGGCGCGTGAATTCGGCGACGCCCTGCTCACGCTTCGTGGGGACCTCGCGCTGGTCGAGGATGCGCTGCTCCCAGGCCCGCTGCACCTCGTCGTAGCCGCTGTAGGCCACGAGCTTCTCGCCGAAGTGGTCGGGCTGGGCCTCGCTGAGGTCGTCCTCGGCGTGATACGTGAGGTAGTACATGCCGATGACCATGTCCTGGCTCGGCACGGCGACGGGCTTGCCGTGCGCCGGCGAGAGGATGTTGTTGGTGCTGAGCATGAGCACCCGGGCCTCCGCCTGGGCCTCCCAGCTGAGCGGCAGGTGGACGGCCATCTGGTCGCCGTCGAAGTCGGCGTTGAAGGCGGAGCACACGAGCGGGTGGATCTGGATGGCCTTGCCCTCGACGAGCAGCGGCTCGAACGCCTGGATCCCCAGGCGGTGGAGGGTCGGCGCGCGGTTGAGCATGACGGGGTGCTCGGTGATGACCTCTTCGAGGATGTCCCAGACCTCGGGCACCATCGACTCGACCATCTTCTTGGCTGCCTTGATGTTCTGCACCATCTTGCGGTTGACGAGGCGGCTCATGATGAACGGCTTGAAGAGCTCGAGGGCCATCATCTTGGGGAGGCCGCACTGGTGCATCTTGAGGTGCGGCCCGGCGACGATCACCGAGCGCCCGGAGTAGTCGACGCGCTTGCCGAGCAGGTTCTGGCGGAAGCGGCCCTGCTTGCCCTTGAGCATGTCGCTGAGCGACTTAAGCGGGCGGTTGCCGGGCCCCGTGACGGCGCGGCCGCGGCGGCCGTTGTCGAAAAGCGCGTCGACGGCCTCCTGCAGCATGCGCTTCTCGTTGTTGACGATGATGTCCGGCGCCTGAAGGTCCAGCAGCCGCTTGAGGCGGTTGTTGCGGTTGATGACGCGCCGGTAGAGGTCGTTGAGGTCGCTGGTCGCGAAGCGGCCGCCGTCCAGCTGCACCATCGGGCGCAGCTCGGGAGGGATCACCGGGACGACGTCGAGGATCATCCACTCCGGGTGGTTGCCGCTGCGCAGGAACGCGGACACGACCTTGAGACGCTTGACGGCGCGCGCCTGGCGCTGGCCCTTGGCCGTGTGGATGGTCTCGCGCAGCTCCGCAGCCTCGGCCTCGAGGTCGACGCGCTTGAGCAGTTCGCGCACCGCCTCGGCCCCGGTGCCGCCGGTGAAGTACACGCCGAAGCTCTCCGGCTCGTACCCCGGCTCGCGGCCGAACATACGCTCCATCTGCTGGTAGAGCGACTCGTCGCCGATCACGTTGCGCGGGGCGATGGTCTTGAACTGGTCCCAGGCCTTGTCGATCTGCTCCTTGGCGTGCTCCACGGCCTTGAAACCACGGTCGATGTAGTCGTCGCGGAGCTTGTCGGCCTTGGTGCGCTGGAGCTTCAGCTCGTCCGCGCTGAGCGTGGCCGCGTTGACCGCGATGCGCCGGTACGACTCGAAGATGTCGAAGTAGCTGAAGTAGCCGAACTCGTCCTCGATCTCGCGGCCCACGTGGAACTCGTCCGCCTCACGCTCACCGTCGACGATCGAGATGAGCTCGTCGTGCATGTCGCGGATAGCCTGAGCGCGAGTCTCGGAGTAGGCGTCGTAGCGCGCCTTGATCTCGTCGATCTTGTCCTGCAGCATCACGAGGTCGTTGTCCCGGCGCTCGGCGTCGACCGAGATGATCACATAGCTGCCGCCGAAGTAGAGTACCTTCTCGAGCTCCTTGGGAGCGATGTCGAGCAGATAGCCCATGCGCGAGGGCACGCCCTTGAAGAACCAGATGTGGCTCACGGGGGCGGCGAGCTTGATGTGCCCCATGCGCTCGCGGCGCACCTTGGCACGCGTGACCTCGACGCCGCAACGCTCACAGATGATGCCCTTGTAGCGCACGCGCTTGTACTTGCCGCAGTAGCACTCCCAGTCCTTTGTGGGGCCGAAGATGCGCTCGCAGAACAGGCCGTCACGCTCGGGCTTGAGCGTGCGGTAGTTGATCGTCTCGGGCTTGGTGACCTCGCCCTTCGACCACGCCTCGATCTGCTTGGGCGACGCAAGCCCGATGCGGATCGAGTCGAAGTTGTTGATATCGATCACGTTCGCTCCCTCTGCCTTCGCGGGGTCAGTCGTTGTCGACGTCGACGCTGTCGGACTCGAGGTCCGGACCGTCGAGCACCAGGTCGCCCAGTTCGTCGACGTCCTCGAGCTCGTCGTCCTCGACCGGCACCAGGGGCTCGTCGTCGGTCAGTCCGGGCACGCCGAGAAGTCCGTCGGCGGCCGGCAGGTCGTCGTCCTCGGCCGGCTCGCGGCCGGCTCCGATCACGTCCTGCAGGGCCGAGCTGTCGACCCCGGCTTGCTCGAGCTCCTCGGCGTGGCTCTGCTGGCGGCGCAGCCCGGCGGTAAGGTCGATGCCGAGCTCCTCCGCGGCCCGCAGGAGCTCGTCGTCGTCCTCGCGGACCTCGAGCACGGTGCCCTCCTCGCTCTGCACGCTCATGTCGAGCGCCAGGCTCTGGATCTCTTTCATGAGCACCTTGAACGATTCCGGGATGTTGGGCTTGGAGATGTTCTCGCCCTTGACGATCGCCTCGTAGGCCTTCACGCGGCCCACGGTGTCGTCCGACTTGATGGTGAGCATCTCCTGGAGAACGTAGGCGGCGCCGTACGCCTCGAGGGCCCAAACCTCCATCTCGCCGAAGCGCTGGCCGCCGAACTGGGCCTTGCCGCCCAGCGGCTGCTGGGTGACGAGTGAGTACGGGCCGGTGCTGCGCGCGTGGATCTTGTCGTCCACGAGGTGCAGAAGCTTGAGGATGTACATGTAGCCGATGGTGACCTTGTTGTCGAAGCGCTCGCCGGTGCGGCCGTCGTACAGCCAGACCTTGCCGGAGCAACGGCGGCCGGCCGGCTCCTTCTCGTTGATCTTGAACTGCACGGGGCTGTCGGGATTCTCCAGGGAGCTGCGGATGAGCAGATCGTCGATCTCCTCCAGCGTCGCTCCGTCGAAGACCGGGGAGGCGACGCGCGCCGGCGTGTTGCTGCGCTCGCCGTCGGCGCGGAAGCCCATGTGGGCAGCCCAGCCGAGATGCGTCTCGAGCACCTGGCCGATGTTCATCCGGGACGGGACGCCGAGCGGGTTGAGGATGATCTCAACCGGCGTGCCGTCTTCGAGGTGCGGCATGTCCTCCTCGGGGACGATCTTCGAGATGACGCCCTTGTTGCCGTGTCGGCCGGCGAGCTTGTCGCCCTCGGCGATCTTGCGCTTCTTGGCGACATACACGCGCACCAGCTCGTTGACGCTGGGAGGCAGCTCATCGTTGTTCTCGCGGCTGAAGATCTTGACGTCGATGACCTTGCCGCCCTCGCCGTGCGGGACCTTGAGGCTGGTGTCGCGGACCTCGCGTGCCTTCTCCTTGAAGATGGCGCGGATGAGCTTCTCCTCGGCGGTGAGCTCGGTCTCGCCCTTGGGCGTGACCTTGCCGACCAGCAGGTCGCCGGAGTTGACCTCGGCGCCGATGCGCACGATGCCACGCTCGTCGAGATCCTTGAGGGACTCCTCCGAGCGGTTGGGGATGTCGCGCGTGATCTCCTCGTCGCCCAGCTTGGTGGTGCGCGCGTCGACCTCGTATTCCTCGATGTGGATCGAGGAGAGGAGGTCGTCCTTGACCACCTTCTCGCTGAGGATGATCGCGTCCTCGAAGTTGTAACCCTCCCAGCTCATGAAGGCGACCAGGAGGTTGCGGCCCAAGGCGAGCTCGCCGTTGTCGGTGGAGGAGCCGTCGGCGAGCACCTCGCCCGCCTGGACCTTGTCACCGGGGAAGACGAGGGGCTTCTGATGGATCAGCGTGCCCTGGTTGGAGCGCGTGAACTTGGTCAGGTCGTAGGTGGACACCTCACCCTTGCCGGCGTCGATCTCGATGTGATCGGCGTCGACGTAGCTCACCTTGCCGCCCCTCTCGGCGATGACGACGTCGCCGGTGTCGACGGCGGCACGGAACTCCATGCCGGTGCCGACGAACGGCGCCTCGGAGTGCAGGAGCGGGACGGCTTGGCGCTGCATGTTGGAACCCATGAGCGCCCGGTTGGCGTCGTCGTGCTCGAGGAAGGGGATGAGAGCCGTGGCCACGGAGACAAGCTGTGTCGGGCTCACGTCCATATAGTCGATGTCGGCCGGCGGCACCTGGACGATGTCGGCGCCGGCGCGCGTGCGCGCCAGCACCGACTCCTCCTCGAACTCGCCGGTCGCGCGGTCGAACGGGGCGTTGGCCTGGGCGATGGTGACGTAGCGCACCTCGCCCGTCTTCTTGTCGACGAACTCCTGCTCTTCTTCGGAGGCGTCGAGGTAGACGATCTCGTCCGTGACCTTACCCTTGACGACCTTGCGGTACGGAGCGCGGATGAAGCCGAACTCGTCCACGGTGGCCATCGAGGCCAGCGAACCGATGAGGCCGATGTTCGGGCCTTCAGGCGTCTCGATCGGGCACATGCGGCCGTAGTGGGTGGGGTGCACGTCGCGGACCTCGATAGGGGCGCGCTCGCGGGTGAGGCCGCCGGCGCCGAGGGCGCTCAGGCGGCGCCGGTGCGTGAGGCCCGACAGCGAGTTGGTCTGGTCCATGAACTGCGAGAGCTGCGAGGAGCCGAAGAACTCCTTGAGCGCCGCGACGACCGGGCGGATGTTGACCAGCGTGGCCGGCACGATGGTGTCGGGGTCCTCGGTGGTCAGGCGCTCGCGGATGACGCGCTCCATGCGGGCCAGGCCGATGCGGAAGGCATCCTGCACGAGCTCGCCGACGGTCCGCAGGCGGCGGTTGCCGAAGTGCTCGTACTCGTCGATCTCGTGGGCGATCTCTTCGCGGCTGGTGGCCAGCCGGGCGCTGGCCTCGGCGGCGTAGTCCTGCGAGTCGTCCGGCACCCCGAGTTTGCCCGGCAGTGAGATGAGCCGGCGGATGAGCTCGATGATGTCTTCGTTCACGAGCACGCGCACGTCGGCGTCCGGGCGGTCCTTGGGCTCGATGTGGTTGTGCAGGCGCACGTTGAGCTTGTGCCGCCCGACGCGCGAGAGGTCGTAGCGCTTGGGGTCGAAGAAGAGACCCTTGAGCATCGCCGTGGCGCCGTCGAGGGTCGGCGGCTCGCCGGGGCGCTGCTTGCGGAAGAGCTCCACCAGCGCCTCTTGCTGGCTACCGGTGGTGTCGCGCTCGATGGTGTTCTTGATGTAGACGGAGTCGTCGAACAGCGCGACAAGCTCGTCGTTGTCGGCGTAGCCCATGGCGCGCAGCAGCACCGTCACCGGGAACTTGCGCTTACGGTCGATGCGGACGTTGACGACGCCCTTCTTGTCGATCTCGAGCTCGAGCCAGGACCCGCGCTGGGGCATGAGGTTGGCGACCAACACCTGCTTCTCGCGCTCGGCCTGCTTGGGCTCCATGATGTAGGCGCCGGGCGAGCGCACCAGCTGGGTCACGACCACGCGCTCGGTGCCGTGGATGATGAACGTGCCGCGGTCGGTCATCATGGGGAAGTCACCCATGAACACCGACTGCTCGCGGATCTCGCCGGTCTCCTCGTTGATGAAGGCGACCTTCATCGTGAGCGGCGCCGAGAACGTCATGTCCTTGTTGCGGCACTCGGCGATGGGCTTGGAAGGCTCCCCGAACTGGTGCTCGCCGAACTGGACGAGCAGCTTCTCGGAGTAGTCCTTGATGGGGTTGATGTCGGCGATGGTCTCCTTGAGACCGTCGCTCAAGAACCAGTCCCACGACTTGCGCTGGATGTCGATGAGGTGCGGGAGCGGCAGGGGCTGGTCGAGCTTGGCGAAGGACGTACGCACGCGAGGCGCCTTGGGCTCGTTCAAGCGAGTCTCCTCTTACTAGCGTGGACCTGAGAAAGAGAGCACACCACACCAGAGGAATTGAGGTATGGCCGCGGGTAACGCACGGCCAAAAAATATACCACAGGCGAGAAGGCCATGCAAGAGACCCGGAGAGAAGCCGCGGTGCGGCCATGGTGCCGGATGCGTGAGGGGCCGGGGCGCCTCCCGGCGCCCCGGCCCCTCACGGTGCGAAAAGCTGATCGGAGCGGAGTGCTACTTGATCTCGACGCTCGCGCCGGCCTCTTCGAGCTGCTTCTTGGCCTCTTCGGCCTCGTCCTTGGTGACGCCTTCCTTGACGGCGTTCGGCACGCCCTCCACGACGTCCTTGGCCTCCTTGAGGCCGAGACCGGTGAGCGCGCGCACGACCTTGATGACCTGGATCTTCTGGTCGCCGAAGGAGGTCAGGACCACGTCGAAGGCGGTCTGCTCCTCGACCTCCTCTGCCGGGGCGGCGCCGGCGGCCGGGGCGGCGACAGCCATGGGGGCCGCGGCGCTGACGCCGAAAGCCTCCTCGAGCGCCTTGACCATCTCACTGAGCTCGAGCACGGTCATGCCCTTGATTGCCTCGATGAGCTCTTCTTTGGAAAGGGTCTTGTCTGCCATTGTCAGTTCACCTCGCGTAGGGCTTGAAAGCCTTGCTGGACAGTGTGGACGGCGGCGGGAGCCTCAGGCCTCGCAGGCGGCGGCGCGCTGCTGCGCCACCTGATCGAGGGCACGCACGAACCCGCTGATCGTGCCCTGGAGTACGGTGACCAAGCCGGTCATCGGCGCGGCCATGGTGCCGACGACCTGTGCGATGAGCACGTCGCGCGACGGCAGGCTGGCCAGCACCTTGACGCCGGCGGCGTCGACGAGATTGGAGGCGAGCACTCCGCCACGTACCTCGAGCTGCGGGTGGGTGCGGGCGAACTCGGCCAGCGCCTTGGCGGCGCCGACCAGGTCGTCGCCGCAGAACGTGACCGCGGTGGGGCCGGCGAGCATCCCCTTGACGATCTCGCGCCCGGAGCGGTCGGCGGCGATGCCGCCGAGCGTGTTCTTGACCACCTTGAAGCTGGCGCCGCTCTGCCGCAGCTTGTCGCGGAGCTCCTTGAGCTCGGCGACCGTGAGGCCGCGGTAGTCGCTGACGAACAGGTTCTCGGTACCTGCGAGCAGCTCCGCCACCTCGGCGATCACGCCTTCCTTCTTCTCTCTCAGCATCTCGACCTCTCAGTCGCAAACAAAAGACCCGCTCCCGAAGCGGAAGCGGGCCGGGAACCGGCTCGTCTCGCCTCGGGTGGCGGACCCTCAGGGTCCTTTAGGCTCCCGGAGGAGCACCGACCGTCATCGGCCGCGGCGCGCACGCCGCGAAGCGGCAGTATAGAACGGCGAAGAGCGCGGCCGCAACTGCCGGCGGCCGCGTCCGCCCCGCGGGCTCAGCTCTCCAGCAGGTCGCGCGTGCGCCCGGGGTCGAGCTCGATGCTGGGGCTCATGGTCGCCGCTATATGGACGCTCCTGATGTACTTGCCCTTGGCCGCCGCCGGCTTGGCACGGATGACCTCGTCGAGGACGGCGCCGTAGTTGTCGATGAGCTGCTCTTCGCTGAACGACTTCTTGCCGATGCTCAGATGAACGATGCCGGAGCGATCGGTGCGGTACTCGACCTTGCCGCCCTTGGCGTCGCGCACGGCCTTGCCGACGTCGAAGGTGACGGTGCCCGACTTGGGGTTGGGCATGAGGCCGCGGGGACCGAGGATGCGGCCCAGCTTACCCACGGTGCCCATCATGTCGGGCGTGGCGATGGCGATGTCGAAATTGAAGACGCCTTCCTGGACCTGCTTGGCGAGATCGTCGGTGCCCACGAGGTCGGCGCCCGCCTCCTGCGCCTCGCGTGCCTTGTCGCCCTCGGCGAACACGGCGACGCGGACCTCGCGCCCGGTGCCGTGCGGCAGGACGGTGGTGCCGCGCACGATCTGGTCGGCGTGACGCACGTCGACGCCGAGCCGGAAGTGGACCTCGACGGTCTCGTCGAACTTGGCACCCTCGAAAGACTTGAGGAGCCGCATGCCCTCGAGCGGGGAGTAGAGACGGCCGGGCTCGATGGTGCGCTTGGCGGCGGTGTAAGTGCGGCCTGCTTTGGCCATTCGCGTACCTCCTGTGGTACAGACGGCGACCGAGTCGCCTCCCACGTCGGCGGCCGGGCCTGCGGCCCGGCCATATCTTGAGCTTAGTGTCGCCGGTCGGCTACGCCGACGGCGACGTTGACCCGGCTTCGCCGGTCAATCCGCGACCTCGACGCCCATGCTGCGGGCGGTGCCCTCGATGATCTTCATCGCGGCGTCGACGTCGTTGGCGTTCAGGTCTGGCATCTTGGTCTCGGCGATGGTGCGGACCTGTTCGCGTGTGACCGTACCGACCTTGTTGCGATTGGGCTCGCCGGAGCCCTTGTCAAGGCCGAGCGCCTCGCGCAGCAGCACGGCCGCCGGGGGCGTCTTGGTGACGAATGTGAACGAGCGATCCTCGTACACGGTGATCTCGACCGGCACGATGGAGCTGCCCGAGCCCTGCGTCTGGGCGTTGAACGACTTGCAGAACTCCATGATGTTGACGCCGTGCTGGCCCAGCGCGGGGCCGACCGGCGGCGCCGGGCTGGCGGCGCCGGCGGAGATCTGGAGCTTGATCTTAGTGAGGACCTTCTTGGCCACTGCTGCCTCGCTTACTGCCTGGTTAGGATGTCTTCTTGACCTGGTCGAAGGCGAGCTCGACCGGCGTCTCGCGGCCGAAGATCGACACCATGACCTTGAGCCGGCTCTGATCGAGGTTGACCTCGACGACCTCGCCGGAGAAATCGCTGAGCGGGCCGGAGGTCACGCGGACGTCCTCGCCGACCGCGAACTCGGCCTTCTGCTTGGGGCGCTCCACCGAGGCGGTGTGCATGATGCGGTCGACCTCGGCGCGCGAGAGGGCGACCGGCTTGTTCTGGGCGCCGACGAACCCGGTGACTCCCGGCGTGTTCTTGACCAGCGACCAGGTGTCGTCGGTGAGCTCCATCTGGACCAGCACGTAGCCGGGGAAGACGCGGCGCTCGGTGGTGACCTTCTCGCCGTCCTTGGTCTCGACGATCTGCTCGGTGGGCACCACGATCTGATGGATGCGGTCCTCCTGGTGCATGGACTGCCGGCGATGCTCGAGATTGGCCTTGACCTTGTTCTCGTGGCCCGAGTAGGTGTTGACGACGTACCAGCTATACAAGTTGGGCCCCGATCAGGTGAGGACGTTGAGGACCACGTCGACGAGCTTCGAGAAGGCGAAGTCGAGGACGCCCGTGTACGCGGTGGCGATGGCGACGGCCACGAGCACGACCAGCGTGGACTGCATGAGATCCTTGCGCGTGGGCCAGGTGACCTTGCCCATCTCGATGCGTACATCGCGCAGGAACTTGCCGAAGCCGCGCTTCTCCCTGGGCCTGGCGGCGCGGGCCTGAAGGCGCGACTTCTGCGCCGCCTTACCGCGCGCCAGCCTGGAGTCGGTGCGCTTGGCGACGGGCTTGCCGGCCGGCGCCTGCTTGCCGGCGGCCCTGGCCTTGCCCACCTTGCCCTTGCTGTTGTTCGCAGTCTTCGCCACTCAACCGCTCCGATGGTCGTTGGCAGGGCTGGAGGGGCTCGAACCCCCGACCCCCGGTTTTGGAGACCGGTGCTCTACCAATTGAGCTACAGCCCTAGAAGCACAGATCAAGACGCTTAGCGCGTCTCCTTGTGCACAGTGTGGGTACCGCACCAACGGCAATACTTCTTGAGCTCGATGCGGTCCGGGTCGTTCTTCTTGTTCTTGTTCGTATGGTAGTTGCGACGCTTGCACTCCTGGCAAGCGAGGGTGACGAGTTGACGCACGTTCTCATCCTTTCAGAAAGAAGCATGTAAGGATACCAAGCGCTCGCCGCGAGGGTCAACGTGACCCACGAGGCCCCCGGGCGCGGGCGTCACACCGCGCCGGCCACGGCGGGGCAGTATAGCAGACCGGCAAGGACCGGCAAAACGGGCCTGTGGGGCCGCGCCTCCTCGAGCGCCTCTTGTCGCCCAACGCCGTCAAGCCACGCCCAAGCCCGAAGGTCGGCCGATCCCGTCCATCACCCGGACGCACTCGTCTTCGTCGTGCGGCACCTCGATGGGGTACCGTGTGCGTGTACGCTTGGGGCCGATCAGAGATCCTGTGGGATCCGGCTTCCCGGCGACGAGCCTGCCGGACAGGCGGAGCGCCGGGCGGTTCGTGCCGATACTGGCCCCGGCGGGATGTGACAAGGGAAGGGACGAGCCATCGACTTCCAGCGCGACCTGACAGCGGGCATGGCTGAGGCGGGCACCGGCGGACCGGCGGCGCCCGGGCGGCCGCCCGTGCCCCCACCCGCGGTCCCGCGCCTCGGGGACCCGCCGGAGGCCTGGCGGCCGCAGGCGGCG
>JBAZPK010000001.1:0-50350 GCA_041648235.1 Thermoleophilia bacterium | reverse complement strand
CCCGTCCGCGAGGCCAAGCCGCGCGGGCGCGACCGGCGCCGGCCCAAGGCCATCGTCCGCCAGGACGAGGGCAGCGGCCTGGGCACCGCCGTGACCACGCTGCCGCCGCGGCGCGGCGCCATCGCCGCCGAGAAGCCCGAGCGCAAGATCATCCTCGTCACCGATGACGGCCAGGAGCTGCGTGTGGCCCTCGTCGAGGACGCCCGCCTGGCGGAGATCTACATCGAGCGCCCCGAGAAGAAGTCCTACCTGGGAGACATCTACCAGGGCAAGGTCGAGAACGTGCTCGGCGGCATCGACGCCGCGTTCGTGGACTTCGGCCTCGAGAAGAACGGGTTCCTGTACGTGGACGAGGTCACCGTCGCCGAGGGCGAGAAACGCCCCCGCCGCATCGCCGACGCGCTCAAGAACGGCCAGCAGGTGCTCGTGCAGGTGACCAAGGACCCGATGGGGCACAAGGGCGCCCGCCTGAGCACCAAGGTCTCGCTGGCCGGCCGCTACCTCGTGTACGTGCCGGGCGGAAGCGGCGTGGGGGTCTCGCGCCGCCTGCGCCAATCGGAGCGCGAGCGCCTGCGCGACGTCTCCAAGGAGCTCAAGCCGAAGGACGCCGGCTTGATCGTGCGGACCATCGCCGAAGGCCACGGGCTGGAAGACCTCAAGCGCGACCTGCGCTACCTCGCACGCCTCTGGGCGCGCCTGAAGAAGAAGGCCGAGACGGTCGCCGCCCCGGGCCTTGTGCACAAGGAGGTCGACATCTCGCTCGAGGTCACCCGCGACCTCTTCAACGACACCTGCGAAAGCCTCATCGTCGACGACGCCAAGCGCCACAAGGCGATCGTCTCCTTCCTCGACAAAGAGGCGCCCGAGCTGCTGCCCAAGGTGCACCTCCACACCGGCGACGAGTCGCTCTTCGAGGCCTACGGCATCGAGGACCAGATCGCCAAGGCGCTGGAGCGCCGCGTGCCGCTCCCGAGCGGCGGCAACCTGATGATCGACCACGCCGAGGCGCTCACGGTGATCGACGTCAACACCGGGCGCTTCACGCGCGGCAAGGGCCTTGAAGACACCATCACGAAGACGAACCTCGAGGCCGCTCGCGAAGTGGTCCGCCAGCTCCGCCTGCGTGACATCGGGGGCATCATCGTCATCGATTTCATCGACATGGCGTTCGCCAAGAACCGCGAGATGGTCCTGGCGACGCTCGAGGCCGAGCTCGAGACCGACCGCACGAAGACGTACGTGGTCGAGCTCTCGCCGCTCGGCCTGGTCGAGATGACGCGCCAGAACACCACCGACGGCGCCCGCGGCATCCTCACGCGTGCCTGCCCCGTGTGCGCCGGCAGGGCTCGCGTGCTCAGCGAGGAGACCATGGCGCTGTCCGTCGAGCGTCGTCTGCGCGCCCTGGCCCGCAAGTCGCCGGCCAAGGCATGGCTCGTCGAGGTCAGCGGCGGCGTTGCCGAGCGCCTCGTCGGCGAGCGGCTCAAGCGGCTCGAGAAGCGCCTCGGCCGGCGCGTCTTCTTCGAGGGGGGCGCCGGCCTGCCGGTGGAGACCTTCCGCGTGCTCGCCGAGGGGGCCGTGGCGCCTGTGCAGGAGCAGCGGATCCCGGTGCGTGAGGGGCAGGAGGTCGAGGTGGAGCTCGAGTTCAGCCTCACCTACAGCCCTCGCGACGCCGTCGGCTACGTCGACGGCTACATGGTCATCGTCGAGGGCGGGCGCCAGTTCCTCGGCGAACGCCGCAAGGTCCGCATCACCGCCACGGCGCGCACCGGCGCCCAGGCGACCGCACTCAAGCAGGGGTCAAATTGACGGGCTCTCGTCGATTGGCTATCATCGTCTGCCGTTGTCTTGTGGGGAGTTGACATGACGAAGTCCGACGTCACCTACGCGGTCATCCGCGTGGGTGGACAGCAGTTCAAAGTGAGTACCGGCGACACGATCGTCGTCGACCGTGTCGATGCGGAAGAGGGCAAGAGCCTCACCTTCGACACCCTGGCCGTGCGTACCGAGAGCGGCGCCTTCGACGCCGTCGAGGCGAAGCACGCCAAGGTCAAGGCCAAGGTCAACGAGCATCTGCTCGGCGAGAAGATCAAGGTCTTCACCTACAAGCCCAAGAGCACGTTCAAGAAGACGAAGGGTCATCGCAGCCGGCTGAGCAAGCTGACGATCGAGTCGATCACCCTCAAGGAGAGCAAGGAGAAGCAGGGTGGCGCATAAGAAGGGCGCCGGCACCAGCCGCAACGGCCGCGACTCCGAGGCGAAGCGCCTCGGCGTCAAGGCGTTCGCCGGCCAGGTGGTCACGGCAGGATCGATCATCGTGCGCCAGCGCGGCACCAGGTTCCGCCCCGGCGAGAACGCCGGCATCGGCGTCGACCACACCATCTTCGCCAAGGTGAGCGGCCGCATCGTCTTCAGCCAGAAGGCCGCGGGGCGTTTCATCTCGGTCGTCCCCGAGGCCTGAGGCCGGCCGGCTTCGGCCGGCGGCTCCCGCCATGCTCGACAAAGCAAGCATCTGCGTGCGCGGCGGCCGCGGCGGCGACGGCTCCATGAGCTTCCGGCGCGAGAAGTACGTGCCGAAAGGCGGCCCCGACGGCGGCGACGGCGCCCCCGGCGGGGCCGTCGTGCTGGAGGCTACGCGCCAGCTGCACGACCTCAGCCACTTCCGCCACAAGCACCACTTCCGCGCCGCGAACGGTGGCCACGGGCGGGGCGCCAACAAGCGCGGCGCCGACGGGCCCGAGCTCGTCGTGCGTGTCCCCGTCGGCACGGAGGTCCGGGACGCCGAAGGCGTCCTCCTCGGGGACCTCGTCCGCGAAGGCCAGCGCCTCGTCGTGGCGCAGGGCGGCGAGGGCGGGCGCGGCAACGTCTGCTTCAAGAGCTCCACCCGGCAGGCGCCGAAGTTCGCCGAGCGCGGGCTCATCGGCGAGGAGCTCTGGCTGACGCTCTCCCTCAAGCTCCTCGCCGACGTCGGCCTCGTCGGCTTGCCCAACGCCGGCAAGTCGTCGCTCCTCGCCGCACTCACGAGAGCGCACCCCAAGATCGCCGCGTACCCGTTCACCACCCTCGAACCGAACCTCGGGGTGCTCCTCCTCGACTCCGGGGCGGCCGTGATCGCGGACATCCCCGGGCTCATCGAGGGCGCCAGCGAGGGGGCGGGCCTCGGGCACCGGTTCCTGGCCCACATCGAGCGTACGGCACTCCTCGTCTTCGTGCTCGACGGCGGGGAGGGAGTGGAGTCGTGGGGGGACGCGCTGGAGACCGTGCGCGGCGAGCTGGAGGCCTTCCGCGCCGAGCTCTTGCGGCGCCCGGCGGTCGTGGTCGTCAACAAGGCCGACCTTCTGGATACTGCCGGAAGGGAGGAGGCCGGCGCGTTCCTCGCCGGCCTCGCCTGGCCGGCGGCGGCGCTGCTGGCCTCGGCCCAGAGCGGGGAGGGGCTGGAGGCATTCATCGCGGCCCTCAGCGAGACACTGGCGCGGGCCCGGCCGGCGGCCGAGCCCGCCGCCGCGGACGTCGGCCCCGTGCTGCGCCCGGCAGACGGGCGCCTCGCCGCCTTCACGGTGGAGCGCGACGGTGAGCGGTACGTGGTGCGCGGGGCGCAGCTCGAGCGCCTCTTCGCCAGAGCCGACCTGGGCAACGAGGACGCCGTGCGCTACCTGCAGGAAGTGATCGAGCGCGCCGGCCTCAACGATGCCCTGCGCCGCGCCGGCGCCCGGCCGGGCGACACCGTCGTCCTCGGCGAGCAGGAGTTCGAGTTTGCGTGAGCCGCGGCCACACCGTCCGCCGGCGCGTCGCTTTGCTACAATCGCCGGCGTGAACACCATCGTCGTCAAGGTCGGCTCGAGCACGGTCGCCGACGATCATCTGCGGCTGCGCCGGCGCCTGCTCGCCGGCTTGGCCACTGACGTCGCCGGCCTCGTGCACGCCGGCCGGCGTGTGGTGCTCGTCTCGAGCGGCGCCATCGCCTGCGGCCAGCACGTGCTGGGAGTCAGCGAGCGGCCGCGGCAGGTGCCCGCGCTGCAGGCCGCCTCGGCCGTCGGCCAGGGGCGGCTCTTCGCCCACTACGAGCGCCTCTTCGCCGACCATGAGCTCATCGCCGCCCAGGTGCTGCTCACGAGCGAGGACTTCGCCCGGCGCTCCAGCTACGTGAACGCGCGCAACACGCTGCGGCGCCTCCTCTCGTGGCGCGTGGTGCCGGTGGTCAACGAGAACGACACCACGGCCACCGACGAGATCCGCTTCGGCGACAACGACGTGCTCGCGGCGCAGGTCGCCATCATGTTGCGGGCCGAGCTGCTCGTGCTGCTCACCGACCAGGATGGCCTGTACACGAGTGACCCGCGGCGCGACGCGGGCGCCCGCCTCGTGGCGCGCGTCGAGAGTGCCGCCGAGCTGGCCGCGCTCGAGGTCGGCGAGGTCTCGCGGCGAGGGGCCGGCGGCATGCGCGGCAAGGTCGCCGCGGGCCTCATGGCCGCCGCCGCCGACGTGCGCACCGTGATCGCCAACGGGGCGCTGCCCGGCGTGATCGCCAGGGTGGCGGCCGGGGAGGCCGTGGGTACGATGGTGGCGCCACGGCCGGCGCGCGCCTCGGCGTTCAAGCTCTGGCTGCGCTACGCGAAGCCGGTGCGTGGTACCCTTGAAGTGGACGCCGGGGCCGTGCGCGCCTTGGCCTCGGGCGGCAGCAGCCTGCTGCCGGTCGGTGTCACGGCGGTGCACGGCGGTTTCGTCGCCGGCGACGCCGTGACGATCGTCGACGCCGCCGGCGTCGAGGTGGCGCGGGGGCTGTCCACGATGAGCGCCCGGGACCTGCGCCGCGTGCACGGTCTGCGAAGCGACGAACTGCATGCGCTCAACCCCCAACTGGATGATGAGGTCGTGCACCGGGACTGCCTGGTGCTCGTGGCCGAGGAGGCGGAGTGAAGGTCGAACAGATGTGCGCCGCGGCTCAGCGCGCGGCACGTACGCTCGCCACGCTCCCGAGAGCGCGCAAGGACGAAGCGCTCGGCGCCGTCGGCGACGCCGTCACGCGGCGCAGCGCCGAGATCCTGGCCGAGAACCAGGAGGACCTCCGCCTGGCGCGCGAGAACCGCCTGGCCGACGCACTCGTCGACCGGCTGCTCCTCGACGAGGACCGGCTGCGCGACATGGTCGCGGGCGTCCGCGCCGTGGGCGCACTGCCGGACCCCGTGGGGCAGCTCGTCGACGGCTGGCGTCTCGCCAACGGCGTCGAGGTCCGCAGGGTCCGCGTGCCGCTCGGGGTCGTCGCGGTGATCTATGAGGCGCGCCCCAACGTCACCGTCGATGCCGCCTCGCTCTGCCTGAAGACGGGCAACGCCGTCATCTTGCGTGGCGGCAGCGC
This sequence comes from Thermoleophilia bacterium, assembly GCA_041648235.1. GTDB lineage: Bacteria > Actinomycetota > Thermoleophilia > UBA2241 > UBA2241 > CAIXSE01. Next base: position 44,997 of record JBAZPK010000001.1, on the reverse strand, counting down.
CGCCAAGCACACCAACCGCATCCTGGCCGAGGTCGTCCAGGGCGCCATCCTCGAAGCCGGGCTGCCGCGCGAGGCGGTCTCGTACCTCTCGCCAGACCGCCGCGAGCTCGACGAGCTGATCAAGCAGCGGCGCTACGTCGACCTCGTCATCCCGCGCGGCGGCGAGGAGCTCAAGGACTACCTTCTGGAGCACAGCAAGGTGCCGGTGATCTACGCCGCCGGCGGCAACTGCCACGTCTACGTCGACGCCGCCGCCGACCTCGCCAAGGCGTTGCCCATCATCGTCAATGCCAAGTGCCAGCGCCCCGGCGTCTGTAACGCCGCCGAGACGCTGCTCGTGCACCGGGCGGTGGCGGCGGAGTTCCTGCCCCGCGCCGTAGACGAGCTCAAACGCCGGGGCGTCGAGCTGGTGGTCGACAAGGCCGCCGGCGACGTCCTGCAGGACCCCGCCCTCAAGCGCGCGAACCGGACGCACTACGAGACCGAGTTCCTGGCGCTCAAGCTCGCCGTCCGTGTCGTCGACACGCTCGACGAGGCCCTCGAGCACATCGCCACCTTCGGCACGCGCCACTCGGAGGCGATCGTCACCGAGGATCTGGCGGCGGCACGGCGGTTCACCGCCGCGGTCGACGCCGCGTGCGTCTACGTGAACGCCTCCACCCGCTTCACCGACGGCGGCGAGTTCGGCCTCGGCGCCGAGATGGGCATCTCGACCCAGAAGCTCCACGTGCGCGGGCCCATCGCCCTGCAGGAGCTCACCTGCGTCAAGTACGAGCTCTGGGGCGACGGGCAGGTGCGGGGCTGACGCGGTGGCCTCCGGGCCGCTCCTCGGCGTCCTCGGCGGGAGCTTCAACCCTCCGCACCTCGGCCATCTGCTCATCGCCTCCGGGGCCTGCGACGAGCTCGGGCTGGAGAGGGTCCTCTTCGTCCCTGCGGCCAGCCCGCCGCACAAGATGATCGACGACGACGTCTCCCGGCTGGCCCGCGTGGCGATGGCCGAGCTCGCGGTGGTCGACGACCTGCGGTTCAGCGTGTCGGCGCTCGAGGTCGAGCGTGAGCTCGTGTACACGCGAGACACCCTGCGCGCCGTGGCGAGCCGCTACCCGGACCACCCGCTGGTCTTCATCATGGGCTCCGATTCGCTGCTGCAGTTCGCCACCTGGCACGACCCGCAGGCGATCCTTCAGGAAGCGCTGCTCGCCGTGGCGCCGCGGCCGGGGGACCGGCCCGCGGACGTGGCCGCGGCCGCCACGCGCTGGGGCCGGCAGCGCGTCCGGGTGCTCGACACCCCGCTCGTTGACATCTCCTCGACGGGCGTGCGTGAGCGCGTGCGCGGTGGCCGGTCCATCCGGTACCTGGTCCCGGCGGCCGTGGAGGAGTACATCGTCGCGCACGCGCTCTACGCAGCGCCGTGATCGACCGGGCCGAGGCACAACGTCTGATCGCCGCCCGGCTCTCCCCGGAGCGGCTCGAGCATTCGCGGCGCGTGGGGGCGGAGGCCGCCGTGCTCGCCCGGCGCTTCGGCGCCGTGCCGGCGGCGGCCGAACTGGCCGGGCTCCTGCACGACTACTGCCGCGAGGCCACGGCGGAGGAGGTCCTGGCGGCTGCGGCGCGCCACGGCATCGCTGTGGGCGCGGTGGAACGGCGGCGCCCAGTCGGCCTTCTTCACGGCCCCGTGGCGGCCGCCGAGCTGGCCGGGATGGGGCTCGACGCCGAGGTGGCCGGCGCCATCGCGCGGCACACCGTGGGCGACGCGGGCATGACGGTGCTCGAGAAGTGCCTGTACGTGGCCGATTTCTGCGAGCCGGGCCGCGACTTCGACGGTCTCGGCAAGGTGCGCGCGCTGGCGCACACCTCGCTCGACGAGGCCGTCGCGGCGGCGGCCCGCGCCAGCCTCCTGGACCTGATCGGCCGCGGCCGCGGGGTGGTGCCCGCCGCGCTGGCGTTGTACAACGAATCCCATGCCGGCGCCTAAGAAGGGATACCGGGTCGATCGCCTGCGCCGCCGCCGGCGCCGGATGGCCGAGCGCTGGCAAGCCTGGGTGCTGTACGTGCTCGCCGCCCTCGTGGCCTTCGCCGCCGTCCTCGGTGCCTGGTACGTGACCGCACGCCTGCTCGGCGACGAGGACCTGCCGCGGACCAAGGGTTACCTCGCCCTCATCTCGCTGGCCCCCGAGGCGGGCGCCCGGCCCGTGGCCGCCGCCTTGATCGTCAAGGACGCGGCCGCCGACGGGGCCTCCCTCTATGTGATCCCTCCTGAGTTCCTCGTGTCGGGCCCGCACGGCGAGTACGTCTTCGCCGCCGACGCGCTCGCGGCCGGCACCATCGGGGAAGACCTCGAGCGGGTCATCGACGCCCGCCTGGACGCCAGCTACCGCCTCCCCGCGGCGGCCCTCGCCGGCCTCGCCGCGGCGGACGTGCTGCAGATCAGCCTCGATGAGAGCGTGACTCTCCCGCTGGGAGGCGCCCGCCGCACTTTCGAGGACGGCGATACGGTCGCCGCGCGTGAGCTCCCCGGCCTGTTCACGGCCGCCACGCCCGACGACGGCGGCGCGGCACGCCTGCAGGTGGCGCTGTGGCGCGCCGTCCTCGAGGCCGCCGCACTGCGCCCGAGGGCGGTCCGCGATCGCGCGGTCACCGCCGCGGCCGCCGGCGCGAGGGTCGCGGCCTCTCCCGCGGACACCTGGTACCTGGCGGACGCCCTCCGCGAGCTCGCGGCGGGCGACTTTGAGGTGGACCTCATGCCGGCGACGACGCGCGTCGCCGAGGGCCAGTTCGCGTACGTGCCCGATCCGGAGGGGATCATGGCGCGCATCACGCGCAAGGCGCCAGGCTTCCGCGGCCAGTTCACCGTGCTGGTCCGCAACGGCTCCGGGAAGGTGGGGGTGGGCGAGGCGGTGGCGGCCCGGCTGGCGGCGCTCGACGTCGACCTCCCGGCGCCGGTGAACGCCGACAGCTTCGACTACCGGCAGACCCGGATCCTCGCCGGCAGGGATGCCCTGCCGGTGGCCCAGGACATCCGTGCTATACTCGGCCGCGGCGTCGTCCTGGACGGCGCCCAGCTGCCGCCCGACACCGTCGTGGTGATCGTCGGCGGCGACCTCGAGGCCAACGACGTCGAGCCAAAGGACCAGCCGTAGCCCCCCTCCTGGAGTCCACCACGACCGAGTCGCTGGCGCGAGCTGTCGCCGACCTCGCGGCCGGCAAGAAGGCCGAGGATATCGTCATCCTCGAGATGGCCGAGGCGGTCGGCTACACCGACTACTTCGTCATCGTCACCGGCGCCAACCCCCGCCTCACCAAGGCCATCGCCGAAGAGATCGTCATCAAGCTGCGCCCCGTGCGGCACCCGTCCCGCGTCGAGGGCGAGCGCGACGCCGAATGGATCCTCATCGACTACCTGGACGTCGTGGTGCACGTGCTCACGCCCGCGGCGCGCGACTTCTACCGCCTGGAGGCGCTGTGGGGCGACGTCCCGCGCCTCCCGCTGTCCGAGCCGTCGGCGCAGGGCCTCAAGGCCGCGGCGTCGACCCAGGCATGAACGTCAGACCAGCGCCACGGGAGGGACTCGTGCGAAAGCTCATCGCCACAACCCTGATCGTCATGCTCGTCTCGCTCGCCGTCGCGGCGGCCGCGGGGCCCGCGGCCGCCTTCGACCGCCAGGCCAACGAGCGCACCATGCTCGGGCTCATCAATCTGGCGCGCACCTCGCGCGGCCTGGCGCCCGTCCACCTGCAGACCGCGCTCGATCGCGCCGCCCTGGCGCACTCGCGCGACATGCTGTCGCGGGACTACTTCTCGCACTCGGCACCCGGCGGCACCACGTTCGCGACGCGGCTGCGCAAGGCCGGTTACGGCATCGCCGGGTACCGCTCCTGGGCGGTCGGCGAGGTCATCGGCTGGGGCCAGGGCTCGGCCGGGAGTCCTCGAGCGGTGTTCCGCAGCTGGATGCGTTCGAGTGCGCACCGCGCCGTCATCCTCGACCGGCGCTGGCGGGACGTCGGCGTCGGCTGTGCCCGCGGGTCGTTCCGCGGGGTCTCGGGCAGCGTCATGTACACGATCGATCTCGGGCGCCGCACGCGCTGACGCCGGGTGGCCCGCCCGGCGCCGGCTCTCGCGGCCGGGCCTGGGCTCATCTCCGCAATCGGCGTTGACCATCCGCCCGCGGCGGGAGTAGGATACGAACATATGTTCGTATCCCAGCGAGCCATCCTGCACCTCGATATGGACGCCTTCTTCGCTTCGGTGGAGCAGGCGCGGCGCCCCGAGCTGAGCGGCCTGCCGGTGGTCGTCGGCGGCGAGCGCGGTGGCCGCGGCGTGGTCTCCGCCTGCTCCTACGAGGCGCGCGTCTACGGCGTGCACAGCGCCATGCCCATCTTCCAGGCCGAGCGTCTCTGCCCGCGAGGGGTGTTCCTGCCGGTCGACATGAAGGCCTATCTGGCCGTGCATCACGCCGTGCTCGAACTCCTCGGCCGCTACACCGACCTCGTCGAGGTCGCCTCCATCGACGAGGCCTACCTCGACGTCACCGGCAGCCGGCGGCTGTTCGGGCCGCCGCGGGCCATCGCCCTGCGGATCCAGGAGCAGGTCTACGACGCGCACGGGGTCACCTGCTCCATCGGCATCGGCCCCACCAAGCTGCTGGCCAAGCTGGCCGCCGGCCTCAACAAGCCCGCCGGCGTGGGCGAGCTCACCGCCGCCGACGTGCACGGCCGCCTGCGCGAGCTCCCCGTGGGCGAGGTCTGCGGCATCGGCCCGGTCACCCGGGAGCGCCTTGCCGCCCTCGGCCTCACCACCGTGGGCATGCTGCAGGACGTACCCTTCCCGCTGCTCGCCGCGGCCTTCGGGCGCGGGGCTCACGGTCTACGCCAGCTCGCCCTGGGGCGCAGCTTCTCGCCGGTGCGCAGCGCGCGGCCGCTGCCCAAGTCGGTCGGCCGCGAGATCACCTTCACCGACGACACCAACGATCTCGGCCTTCTGCGCGCTACCCTGCTCTCGCTCGCCGACCACGCCGTGGCCGAACTGCGCCGCAACGGCATGGCGGCGCGCACCGTCGCTCTCAAGGTGCGCTTCAACACCTTTCACACCGTCGGCCGGCGCCGCACGCTGGCGCGTCCGGTGAGCGCTACGCGGCCGCTCTACGAGACGGCCGTGGCGCTGCTCGACGAGCTCGACATCGGCGCCCGCTGGGTGCGCCTCGTCGGCGTCAGCGTCGGCAACCTCAGCCATGGCGCCTTTCAGCTCACGCTCGACGACGGCTGGCGCGAGGTGGCGCTCGGCCAGGCGGTCGACCGCGTGCGTGCCAGGTACGGCTCCGCGGCGCTCACCCTGGCCGGTGCCGCGCCCGCGCGCCGGCACTTCGCGCACCCGTCGCCGGCCCTCGCCTTCACGCCGCCGGCGCCGTCGCCGGAGGCTCGGTCAGGGGCGTGAAACCCCGCGGCCCTGTGCTAGACTTCTGGCTTCCGCACGGAGGCGAGCGGCCGCCCGCGCGCCGGCAGACGCGCGGCCGCCGAGACGACACACGAGGAGAGCCCGGATGAACGACCCAGGCAAGATCAGGAACATCGCCCTCGTTGGGCATCGCGGCACCGGCAAGACCTCACTGCTCGAGGCGCTCCTGTACTCCGCCGGTGCCGTCACCCGCCTCGGCTCCGTGAGCGACGGCACCACGATGTCCGACTGGGACGAGGACGAGAAGAAGCGCCAGATGAGCCTCTCGGCCGGCCTCGTCCACGTCGACCGCGGTGGCATCGCGTTCAACCTGATCGACACGCCTGGCGACTCGAGCTTCCTCGCCGACGCCATCTCCTCGCTGCAGATCGTCGAGACCGCTCTCGTGGTGGTCAACACCGTGCTCGGCGTCGAGGTCCAGACCGAGCGTCTCTGGGCGCGCGCCGAGGAGCGCGGGCTGGGCCGCGTGCTCTTCTGCAACATGCTCGACCGCGAGCGTGCCGACTTCGCCGCCGCGGTCGCCGTCCTGCAGGGCACCTTCGGCCCCCAGGTGGTGGCCGTGCAGCTCCCGATCGGCAAGGAGCACGAGCTCAAGGGCGTCGTCGACCTGCTGTCCATGAAGGCGTTCGTCAGTGAGGGCGGCAAGGAGCGCAGCGGTGAGATCCCCGCCGAGCTCGCCGACGCGGCGGCGGCGGCGCGCGACCGTCTCATCGACGCCGTCGCGAGCACCGACGACGAGCTCGCCGAGAAGTACCTCATGGAGGAGGAGATCAGCGCCGCCGAGCTCAACGCCGCCTTCGCGGCGGCGGTCGCGACGGCCCAGCTCTTCCCGGTGGCCTGCGGCTCGGCGACCGGCGTCGTAGGCATGGACAGGCTCTTCGAGGTCCTGGCTCTGGCGCCGTCCCCGGCCGCCGTGCCGGCGCCGGTGATGGCCGGCGGTGAGGGCGACGGGGTACGTCTTGCCTGCGACCCCTCCCAGCCGGCGGTGGCTTTCGTCTTCAAGACCCTGGCCGACCCATTCAGCGGGCACGTCAACGTCTTTCGCGTCTACCAGGGCACGATCAAGAGCGACACGCAGGTCATGGTCTCGCGCGATGGCCACAAAGAGCGTCTCGGGCAGCTCCTCAAGACGATGGGCAAGGAGAACAAGCACGGCGAGGATCTGGTGGCCGGCGATATCGGCGCCGTCGCCAAACTCAAGGACGTCGTCACCGGCGACACGCTCTGCGCCGACGGCGTCGAGGTGCGCTTCCCGCCCATCGCCTTCCCGGCGCCGCTCATGAGCTTCGCCATCTCGGCCAAGAGCAAAGGCGAGGAGGACAAGGTCATCACGGCCCTGCGCCGCCTCGCCGAGGAAGACCCGATGCTCGAGGTGCATCGCGACGACCAGACCGGGGAGATGATCGTCGGCGGCATGAGCCAGGTGCACGTCGAGGTCACCGTGGAGCGCATGAAGCGGCGCTTCGGCGTCGAGGTCGAGCTCAAGCCCCCGCGGGTGCCGTACCGCGAGACCATCAAGGGCACGGCCAAGGCCGAGGGCAAGCACAAGAAGCAGACCGGCGGCCGCGGCCAGTTCGCCGACACCTGGCTGCAGGTCTCGCCGCAGCCGCGCGGCGAGGGCTTCGAGTTCGTCGACAAGATCGTCGGCGGCGCCATCCCTCGCAACTTCATCCCGGCGGTGGAGAAGGGCGTCCGCGCCGCAATGGCGGAGGGCTTCCTCGCCGGGTACACGGTCGTGGATGTCAAGGTGGAGCTGTACGACGGCAAGTACCACCCCGTCGACTCGAGCGACATGGCGTTCCAGATCGCCGGCTCGCTGGGCTTCAAGGCGGCCGCCGAGAAGGCGCAGCCGGTGCTGCTCGAGCCGCACATGAACGTCGAGATCACCGTGCCCGAGGAGAACGTCGGCGACATCATCGGCGACCTCAACTCGCGCCGCGGCCGCGTGCTCGGCACGACGCCGCGCGGCCACACCAACGTGGTCGCCGCGGAGGTCCCGCTAGCCGAGATGCTGAGCTACGCGCCCGACCTCACCTCCATGACCGGCGGGCGCGGCGACTACCACATGGAGTTCCTGCGTTACGAAGAAGTACCCGCGCACCTCACGCAGAAGATCGTCGAGCAGGCCAAGGCCGAGAAGGAAGAGGCGCACAAGGGCTGAGCGCTCACGCCCGCTCGTCCAGAGTTTCCCCGCATACCGCGGCATTTTGTGACGCCGCGGTGGTGGCGGCGCGGCTCGGCGCTGCGGTAGGATTGACGTGGTACATCAACGGAGGTTCTCGTGACTGATATCGGCACCATGCGTGTGAAGAGCGGCCTCGCCGACATGCTCAAGGGCGGCGTCATCATGGACGTCACCAACGCCGAGCAGGCCAAGATCGCCGAAGATGCCGGCGCCTGCGCCGTGATGGCCCTCGAGCGGGTGCCTTCCGACATCCGCGCCCAGGGCGGCGTGGCGCGCATGGCCGACCCCACCAAGATTCAGGAGATCCAGGCCTGCGTCTCCATCCCCGTGATGGCCAAGGCGCGTATCGGGCACTTCGTCGAGGCCCAGATCCTCGAGTCACTCGAGGTCGACTACATCGACGAGAGCGAGGTCCTCACGCCCGCCGATGAGGCCAACCACATCAACAAGTGGAAGTTCAAGGTGCCCTTCGTCTGCGGTGCCGTGAACCTCGGCGAGGCTTTGCGGCGCCTCAGCGAAGGCGCGGCGATGATCCGTACCAAGGGCGAGGCCGGCACCGGCGACGTGGTCGAAGCGGTGCGCCACATGCGCACGATCATGGGCGAGGTCCGGCGCCTGCAGACCCTCGACGAGGACGAGCTCTTCGTGGCTGCCAAGCAGCTGCCGGCGCCGTACGAGCTGGTCAAGTGGGTGGCCGAGCAAGGCAAGCTGCCGGTCGTCAACTTCAGCGCCGGCGGCATCGCCACCCCCGCCGACGCCGCGCTGATGATGCAGCTCGGCGCCGAGGGTGTGTTCGTGGGCTCGGGCATCTTCAAGAGCTCGGACCCGCAGAAGCGCGCCAACGCGATCGTCAAGGCGGTCACCAACTACCGCGACGCCGCCATCCTGGCGGGGGTCAGCGTGGGCCTCGGCGACGCCATGCCGGGCATCGACGCCGCACGCATGCCCGAAGAAGCCAAGATCCAGCACCGCGGCTGGTGAGCTCGGCGGCGCCGTGAGCTCCGGCACCGGCAGACGCCGGCTCGACTGGATCCTGTCGCCCGAGGCGGCTCCCGACCGGCGCGGCCCCGGGGTGGGGCTCACGGTGGGCGTGCTCGCCCTGCAGGGCGACTTCCGCGAGCATCGCCTCATGCTCGAGCGGCTCGGCGCCGTGGCGCGCGAGGTGCGCCTCGCCGCCGATCTCCCCGGCCTCAACGGCCTCGTCATCCCGGGCGGTGAGAGCACCACTATCAGCAAGCTCATGGACGCCTACGGGTTGGCCGAGCCGATCCGTGCTTTTCACCGCCGCGGCGGCGTCGTCTTCGGCACCTGTGCCGGGCTGATCACGGTCGCGTGCGGCACTGTGGAGGGCACGCCGCCGACGCTGGGCCTGATGGACATCGTCGCGCGACGCAACGCCTTCGGCCGCCAGGTGCGGAGCTTCGAGGCCGATCTCACGGTGAGCGCCCTGGGGCCGGCGCCGGTGCGGGCCGTGTTCATCCGCGCACCGTGGGTCGAGAGCGCCAGCCCGCTGGTCGAGGTGCTGGCCGTACACGAGGGCCGCATCGTCGCCGCCCGCGAGGGGACGGTGCTCGTCACCGCCTTCCACCCCGAGCTCACCGACGACACGCGCCTGCACGAGCTGTTCATCGCCATGATCCGCCGCCCGGAGGGCGCGGCGGCCGAACCGGCGGGCGCGGCGGAGCCGCGCCTCACCGCTGAGCCGCACCGCGCCGCCGCGGCGTCCGCCAACCGCTGAGAGAGGAGGTGGTGTCCCCGTGTCCGGGCACTCCAAATGGGCCACCATCAAGCACAAGAAGGGCAAGGAAGACGCCAAGCGCGGCAAGCTGTTCTCCAAGCTGTCCCGCGCCATCTCGGTGGCCGCCCGTGAGGGTGGCACCGACCCGGCGCTGAACGTCTCCCTGGCCAACGCCATCGAGAAGGCGCGCAGCTACTCGATGCCCAAGGACAACATCGAGCGCGCCGTCCAGCGCGGCGGCGGTGGCGCCGACGGCGCCTCGTACGAGAACATCCTCTACGAAGGCTATGGCCCTGCCGGCGTGGCGATCATCGTCGAGGTGCTCACCGACAACAAGAACCGCTCCGCCGCGGACGTGCGCAACATCTTCAGCAAGCACGGCGGCCAGCTGGCGCAGCCCGGCGCCGTCGCCTGGGTCTTCGAGCGCCGAGGCTCCATCGTCGTCGATGGTGCCCGGTTCGGCGAGGACGAGGTCATGACCGCTGCCATCGAGGCCGGCGCCGACGACGTGCGCCAGGACGGCGACGAGTTCGAGATCCTCACCGAGCCAGCCGACCTCGCGGCGGTGCGCGACGCCCTCGCCGCCGCCGGCATCGAGTTCGAGCAGGCTGAGCTCACCATGGTCCCCAAGAACACCGTGAAGCTCGAGGAGAACGACGCCCGCAAGACCATGAAGATCGTCGACGCGCTGGAAGACAGCGACGACGTGCAGGAGGTCTACGCGAACTTCGACATCCCCGAGGACGTTCTCGAGCGGCTGGCCGGCTGACGCGTGAAAGCAGCCGCAGGGGCCCCCTGGGGGCACAAGCTGGGCGTAGGGAGCCGGCCGTGATCGTCCTCGGGTTCGACCCGGGCACGGCCAGCACCGGCTGGGGCGTCATCGAGCAGGAGGGCAACCGCCTGCGCTCGCTGGGGCACGGCTGCATCGTCACGTCGGCCAAGGACGACATGCATGTGAGGCTGCGGCAGATCCACGACCAGGCCCGCGGCCTCATCCTGCGCTTCGCCCCCGACATCGTCGTGCTCGAGGAGCTCTTCGTGAACGTCAACGTGCGCACCGCGCTCGCCGTGGGCCAGGCCAAGGGTGTCCTGATCCTCGCCGCCTCAGACCTCCCCACGGCCCCGCTCGAGTATTCGCCGCTGCAGATCAAGCGAGCCGTCACGGGCTACGGCCGCGCCAGCAAGGTCCAGGTGCAGGAGATGACCAAGGTGATCCTCGGGCTCTCGCACATCCCGCAGCCCGACCACGCGGCCGACGCCCTCGCGGTCGCGATCACGCACACGCACCACAACGGCGCGGCGTTCACGGCGGCGGTGCGTCGCGCCCCTGGCGGGCGCCGGTGATCGCCTCCATCCGCGGGCGCCTTCGGCTCGTCGACGGAGAGCGCGCTGTGGTCGAGGTCGGCGGCTTTGGCATCGAGGTGCTGGCCTCGGGACGCACGCTGGGCGGCCTTGCCGGAGGGCTGGGCGAGGAGGTCGCGCTCCACACCTATCTCCACGTCCGCGAGGATTCGCTCCAGCTGTTCGGTTTCCGCAGCGTGCGCGAACGCGCCTTCTTCCATTGGCTGATCGCGGTCAGTGGCGTAGGCCCCAAGGTCGCGCTGGCCGTGCTCTCCGGCTACCCGGTGGAGGAGCTCGAGCTTGCCGTGGCGCGCGACGACGCCAAGAAGTTCGAGAGCATCCCGGGCATCGGCCGCAAGCTCGCCCAGCGGCTCATCGTCGAGCTCAAGGACAGGGTCGGCGGCCTCCCGCCGGCCGGCGCCGGCGAAGCCGGCGGGTCCGGTGCCCCGCTGGGCGACGCGTTCATCCCGGCCCGCTCGGCGCTGCAGAACCTCGGCCTCAGCCTGCGCGAGGCCGAGGAGGCCTTGCGCGGTGCCCCGGAGGGCGCGTCGCTCGAGAACCTCGTGAAGTACGCGCTCACGCGCGACCGGAGCGCCTCGTGACGCCGCCCGCCGACCGCATCGGCGACCCCATCGAGCGCGCCGACGACCGCGACCTCGAGCTCGGCCTGCGCCCGCGGCGCTTCTCCGACTTCGTTGGGCAGCGCAGCGCCAAGGAGCAGCTCGAGATCTTCGTCGAGGCCGCCCGGCGCCGCGGCGACACGCTCGACCACGTGCTCATCGCCGGGCCGCCCGGCCTCGGCAAGACGACCCTCGCCGGGATCATCGCCGGCGAGCTCGGCGTCGGCATGCACACCACGTCCGGGCCGGCTCTCGAGCGCAAGGTCGACGTCGCCGGCCTGCTCACCAACCTCCAGGAGGGCGACGTCCTCTTCGTCGACGAGATCCACCGTCTCAACGCCGCCGTGGAAGAGGTGCTCTACCCGGCCATGGAGGACTACGAGATCGACATCATGATCGGCGAGGGGCCGGCAGCGCGCTCCATCCGCATGCAGGTCCAGCCGTTCACTCTCATCGGCGCCACCACCCGCACGGGCCTGCTGACCACCCCCTTGCGAGACCGCTTCGGCGTCTGGCAGCGGCTCGAGTACTACGAGATCGAGGAGCTGGCGGCCATCGTCAAGCGTTCGGCGGGCATCCTCAAAGTCGCGATCGACGATGCTTCAGCCCTCGAGATCGCCGGGCGCTCGCGCGGCACCCCGCGGGTGGCCAACCGGCTGCTGCGGCGCGTCCGCGACTTCGCCGAGGTGCGCCACGAGGGCGTCGTCGACGTGGCCGTCTGCCTCGCGGCTCTCGAGCTGTTCCAGGTCGATGCCGAAGGCCTCGACAAGCTCGACCGCGACATCCTGTGCGCGATCGCCCAGAAGTTCGACGGCGGGCCGGTGGGCCTCGACACGCTCGCCGTGGCCCTGGGTGAAGAGGCCGACACGGTGATGGACGTCTACGAGCCCTACTTGATCATGCAGGGCTTCCTCAAGCGGACGCCGCGGGGGCGCGTGCTCACGCGTTCCGGCTTCCTTCACTGCGGCCTCAAGCCGCCGGCCGCGGCCGGTACCCTCTTCGACGGCGGCTGAGGGCAGCGCTCGCCGCTCCACACCTCCGCGGCGCCGTCGCACACCCCTGCGCCGCGGTCGCCGGCTCTGCCGGCAGGCTATACTCGGACGATGGACGATCTGCTTCTGCATGCGTGCTGCGGCCCGTGCGCCAGCGTCGCCGTGCCCGCCTGGCGCGAGCGCGGCTGCGAACCCGTGGCGTGGTTCGACAACCCCAACATCCAGCCGGCCGCGGAGCTGGAGCGCCGCCGCGAGAGCATGCGGCGCTTCAGCCGCGCGGCCGGCCTCCAGCTCCTCGAGTCCGGGAGCGGGGGGCAGGAGCCGGGCTGGCAGGCGTGGCGCGCCACGCTCGGCGAGGCCGTCGGCGACGAGCGCTGCGGCGCCTGCCTGCGCCTGCGCCTCGGGGCCACGGCGGCGGCCGCGGCCCGGCTCGGCGTGCCGCGCTTCAGCACCACGCTCAGCGTGAGCCCGTACCAGCGCCATGATCTGATCGTGGCTGCCGGTGAGGAGGCCGCAGCCGCGCACGGCGTGGCGTTCGCCTACCTCGACCTGCGCGGCGGCTTCGCCACGAGCTACGCCGAGAGCCGCCGGCTCGGCCTGTACCGGCAGCCGTACTGCGGCTGCGCCGCCAGCAAGTGGGAGGCCTGGCGGGAGCGGGCGGCTCGAAAGCGGGCCGGTTGACCGGCCCCCGCCTCGCCGCCTCGCCGCCGCTGACCCTCGGCGATCTGGACTATGAGCTCCCGCCGGAGCTCGTGGCTCAGCGCCCCGCGGAGCCGCGGGACGCCTCGCGGCTACTCGTCTACCGCCGCGACCGCGACGCCATCGAGGATCGGCGGTTCACCGACCTGCCCGCGCTCTTGCGCCCGGGCGACGTTCTCGTGCGCAACGACACGCGCGTGTTCCCGGCCAGGGCATTCTTCCGGCGGGCGACCGGCGGTCGCATCGAGGCCCTTTTTCTGCGGCCGGAGGCGGGGGAGCCGCCGGCGGCTTCGGCCGGCCCGGGCGAGCTGTGGCAGGTGCTGCTCCGGGGCCGCCCGCGCGCCGGCGAGGTGCTCCTCAGCGAGGCGCTCGGGGCGGCCTGGCCGCTGCACTGCGAGGCACCCCTGGGCGACGGGCGCTGGAGGGTCGCGAGTGGTGGCGAGCGCCCGGTGCTCGACCTGCTCGAGCACGGGGGCGTCACGCCGCTGCCGCCGTACATCCACGAGCGCCTCGAGGACCCCGAGCGGTACCAGACGACTTACGCGCGCGTGACGGGCTCGGCGGCGGCCCCGACCGCCGGGCTGCACTTCACGGCGGAGCTCGACGCGGCGCTGGCCGGGGCCGGCGTGACCGTCGAGACGGCCACGCTCCACGTCGGGCTCGGCACCTTCAAGCCGCTTCAGGAAGAGACGCTCGCCGCGAACTACCTGCACAGCGAGGCCTTCGAGGTCGACGCGGCCGTGTGGGCGCGCCTCCTGGCGGCGCGCGCCCAGGGCCGCCGCGTCGTCGCCGTCGGCACGACGTCGCTGCGGACGCTCGAGCACCTCGCGCGCCGCCGGCCGGGCGGCGAGGCGCGTGCGGGGCGTGAGGGGGGCACGGCCGCCGGGCCCGCACCGGGGGTCCTGCGCGGTGAGACGTCCCTGTTCATCACACCGGGCTTCGACTTTCGCATCGTCGACGCGCTGGTCACCAACTTCCACCTGCCGCGCACCAGTCTCCTGGCTCTGGTCATGGCTTTCTGCGGCGTCGCGGAGACGCGGCGCCTCTACCGGCACGCGGTGGCCGGGCGCTACCGCTTCTACAGCTTCGGCGACGCGATGCTGGCTCTGTGAGGGTCGGCGCGTGAGCGTGCCGGGCGGCGATGGAGCCGCGGGGAGCCGGGAGGCCGCAGGCGCTCCGCTGCAGGCCGAGGGCTTCGGCTTTCGTGTCGAGGCGCGCGACGGTGCGGCCCGGGCCGCGCGCCTCACCACCCCGCACGGCGAGGTCGAGACGCCCTGCTTCATGCCTGTGGGCACCAAGGCGACCGTCAAAGCCGTCTCGCCGCGCGACCTCGCCGACCTCGGCGCCCAGGTGGTGCTCGCCAACACCTACCACCTCTTCTTTCGCCCCGGCCCGGAGATCGTCGCGGCCCACGGGGGCCTGCACGGCTTCATGCGCTGGGACGGGCCGATCCTCACCGACTCAGGCGGCTTCCAGGTGTTCAGCCTCGCCGGGACGCGCGCCGTGCGCGACGACGGGGTGGAGTTCGCCTCGGTGTACGACGGTTCGCGGCACGTGTTCACGCCCGGGCTGGCCATGGCCATCCAGGAGGAGCTGGGCGCCGACATCGTCATGGCTTTCGACCAGTGCGCGCCGGGCACCCTCGAGCGGCCTGAGCTGGAGGCCGCCGTGGAGCGCACGACGCGCTGGGCGGCGGCCTGCAAAGCGGCCCACGGCCGCCGCGACCAGCTCCTCGTCGGCATCGTCCAGGGCGGCGTCGACGAGGCTCTGCGGCGGCGCTCGGCCGCCGCGATCCTCGACGTCGGCTTCGACGCCTACGCCATCGGCGGCCTCAGCGTCGGAGAGCGCGGCGACGAGATGCTCGCGACCGTCGAGCTCATGGACGCGCTGCTGCCCGCGGGCCGCCTGCGCTACTTCATGGGCATCGGCGACCCGGTCGGCATGGTCGAGGTCATCGCCCGCGGCGTCGACGTCTTCGACTGCGTTCTCCCGACGCGCCTGGCGCGCACCGGCACGGCCTTCTCCAGCCACGGGCGGCTCAACCTGCGCAACGCGCGCTTCGCCGCCGACCTGCGGCCGCTCGACGACTCCTGTGACTGCTACACCTGCCGGACGTTCACGAGGGCCTACCTGCGCCATCTCGTCACGCAGAAGGAGATGCTCGGGGCTCAGCTCCTGAGTCTGCACAACCTCCGGGTTCTGCTAAGATTGGCCGCGGACGCCCGCGTGGCCATTCGCGCCGGGCGTCTTGCAGAGTTCGCCAATCGCGTCGCGGGACAGTATTCCGCAGGAGGTTGAGCCGCATGGGTGGAAGCGCGGCCATCATCATCTGGATCCTGGTCTTCTTCGGGATCTTCTACTTCCTCGCCATCCGGCCGCAGCGCCGCCAGCGTCAGGCTCACCGGGACCTGGTGTCGATGCTCAAGAAGGGTGACGAGGTCGTCACCATCGGCGGGATCTACGGCAAAGTGACCGCGATCGGCGAAGACTGGGTGGAGCTCGAGATCGCCAAGCGCACCCGGTCCCGCTTCCTGAAGCGTGCCGTCTCTTCGATCACCAGCATCGATGAAGACGAAGAGGACGAGTACATCGAGGCGGCCGACGAAGACTTCGTCGAGGAGGCCGTCGACGAGACCGAGGACGTCGCCGATGCCTCCGAGGAGGCTGCCGACGAGGCGCCGGACGCTCCGCCGCCGCCGGAGGCCCCCAAGGCCTGACGCGGCGCCGTGCCCGCCTCAGCGACGACGATCGGCGCGACGAGCCCTGCGGCGCCTGCGGGGCTCGTCGCGTGCAGGGATTCTTGCCTGCGGCCCGAACTGCGTTCTAACGTCGTGTCGACACAGGGGTAACGCCAAGATGCCGCATGTCATCGCCTTCGCCAACCAGAAGGGCGGCGTAGCCAAGACCACCTCCACGGTGAACTTGGGCGCGGCTCTGCGTGAGCATGGCCTTCGCGTGCTCGCCGTCGACATGGACCCCCAGGGCAACCTCACCATGAGCCAGGGGATCGACACGGAGGGGCTCGAGAAGAGCATGTACGACGTCCTCGTGCACCGGACACCGATCGAGGACGTGATCTACGAGCGCGAGCTGGACGTGGCGGCGTCCACCATCGACCTCGCCGGGGCCGAGATGGCGCTGGCCACGATGATCGGCCGTGAGCGAGCCCTGCAACGGGCCCTCGACCCGGTGCGCGAGCGGTACGACTACATCCTCATCGACACGCCGCCCTCGCTCGGGCTGCTGACCATCAACGCGCTCACCGCCGCGGAGAGCGTCATCGTCCCGGTTCAGTGCGAGTACCTCTCGCTGCGCGGCCTCCTGCAGCTCGAACGCACGCTCGAGATGATCCGCGAGAACCTCAACCCGGACGTCCACATCCAGGGCATCCTGCCGACCCTGTTCGACGCGCGTACCTCCCACGGCAAGGAGTCCATCGAGGTGCTGCGGGAGAACTTCGGCGAGCTCGTGTTCGACACCGTGGTGCGGAAGACCATCAAGTTCGCCGAGGCACCGGTGACGGGCTCCTCGGTGTTGAAGTACGATTCCCGAGGTAGAGGTGCCGAGTCGTACCGCGCGCTCGCACGGGAGGTGCTGAATGGCAGATCGTCCTAGCATGAAGGATGGACTGAGCGAGCTCTTCCGGCGCACCGACGCGGGCGGGCCGCTGGGTGAGCCCTCGGCCGCGGACGCCGTGGTCAAGGGCAGGCCCTATGTCACTACGATCAAGGTCGTCGGCATCGGCGGCGCCGGCACGAACGCCGTCAACCGGATGGTCGACTCGGGCGTCAAGGGCGTCGAGTTCATCGCCGTCAACACCGACGTGCAGCAGCTCGACGTCTGCGATGCCGACGTCAAGATCCACATCGGCCAGGAGATCACCCACGGGCTGGGTGGCGGCGCCGATCCGGCCGTGGGGCGCGAGGCCATGGAGGCCAGCCGCGATCAGCTCAAGGCCGCGCTGCGCGGCGCCGACCTCGTCTTCGTCACGGCCGGCGAGGGCGGGGGTACCGGCACCGGAGGGGCGCCCGTCGTGGCCGCCATCGCTCGCGAGCTGGGCGCCGTCACCCTGGCCATCGTCACGCGGCCCTTCGGCTTCGAGGGCAACCGCCGCCAGCGCCAGGCGCTGGACGGCATCGCCGTCCTTCGCGACGTCGCCGACACGGTGATCGCGATCCCCAACGACCGCCTGCTCGACGTCGTTGAGCGCAACACCAGCGTGGTGGAGGCGTTTCAGCACGCCGACGACGTGCTCCGCCAAGGTGTCCAGGGCATCACCGACCTCATCACCGTGCCGGGGCTCATCAACCTCGATTTCGCCGATGTGCGCACCATCGTCAAGGACGCCGGCACCGCTTTGCTCGGCATCGGTGTGGCCGGCGGCGAGAACCGCGCCCAGGTGGCCGCCGACATGGCCATCAACTCACCGCTCCTCGAGACCAGCATCAACGGCGCCCGAGGGCTCCTGCTCAACATCACCGGCGGCAGCGACCTCACGCTGTTCGAGGTCAACGAGGCCGCAGGGGTCATCAGCGAGGCCGCCGACGACGACGCCAACATCATCTTCGGCGCCGTGGTCGACGAGCGGCTCGAGGGTCAGATCTCGATCACCGTCATCGCCACCGGGTTCGGTGGCGAGGTCCGCCGCGCCGACGCCGGCGGCGCCGCGCCAGAGCGTCGCCCGGAGGCACGGCCGCCCCGCGAGGCGGAGCGCCGCCCGTCGCCGGTCCGGCCCCCGGACGCCGATGCGGCGGTCTTTGAGATCCCGGCCTTCGTCCGCCAGCCGGAAGACGACTAGGCCGTTGCCTGCCGCGGGGGAGGTGACGGCGATGCGCGCCGAGGCCACCAGCGGCGCCGCGCCGGAGGTGGCGCTCGAGCTCGACCTCGACGTCTTCGACGGCCCGTTCGACCTTCTCGTCACGCTCATCCTCCGCGACGAGATCGACATCTGGGAGGTGCGCGTCTCGCGCATCATCGCCGAGTACGTCGTGCGCCTCGCCGACAGTGGCGAGTTCGACCTCGATGCGACCTCGCAGTTCGTCGTCCTCGTGGCCGCCCTGCTGGAGATGAAGTCACGTCTGCTGCTCGAGGACGAGGTCGACGACGAGCTCGACGACCTCGACCCCGACGAGGCCGCCGAGCGGCTCCTCGAGCGCCTCGTGCGCTACAGCCAGTTCAAGAGCGTCGGCGGCGCTCTGGGCAGGCGTTGGGAGGAGCACGCCGCCAGGCTGTATCGCTGCACCCCGGTGCCGGCGGCGCTGCTCCGGCGGCCCGCCCCCGCGGGGGCGTTGCCGCGCGAAACGTTGCCGGCCGCCCTGGCGCCGCTGCTGCGCGAGCCGCCGGCTCCCGATACGAGCCACCTGGCCGACCTCGCGGTCTCGCTCGTCAAGGAGCTGCGGCGCTTGCGGGTGATCCTCGACGACGCCGGGGAGTTCACGTTCGCCGGCGTCGCCCCGGAGGGGCGCCTGGAGCGCGCCGTCACCTTCTTCGCGTTGCTTGAGCTGCACTCCGCCGGTGAGGCCGTGCTGCGCCAGCGACGGCACTTCGGCGATATCGTCGTCACTCGCGTGGCGCGGCCGGCGGCGCTCGCCGCCGGATGACGCCGGCCGCCCTCCTGCGGTAGCATCGGGAGCTGTCCGGCCACTCACCGCCGAGGGACCTTGCACCCACTCGCCCGGCGCCTCGAGGCGCTGCTCTTCATATCGTCCCGCCCGCTTCCGGCGGCGGATCTCGCCGCCGCCTGTGCCTGCGCCGAGGCGGAGGTCGCCGAGGCCCTGGCCGAGCTGCGCGCCGAGTACGCGCCCGCACGGCACGGCTTCGTCCTGCACGAGGTCGCCGGCGGCCACACCTTCGCGGTCGCCGACGACTGCGCCGAGGACGTGCGCCGCCTCACGGGCGCGGAGCGCCCCGACGACCTCTCGGCGGCGTTGCTGGAGACGCTCGCCGTCGTGGCTTACCTCCAGCCGGTGACTCGCGCCGAGATCGCCGAGGTGCGCGGCGTCTCGTCGGAGTATGCGCTCTCGTCGCTCGAGGAGCGCGGCCTCGTGGAGCAGAGGGGCCGCGCCGACACCCCCGGAGCACCCCTGCTGTACGCCACCGGGGATCGCTTTCTCAAGTTGTTCGGCCTGGGCTCGCTCGCCGGATTGCCGGCCCTGGAAGAGTTCGCCTTGGGGGCGTCCGAGGTCGAGGAGATCCGCGCCCGCCTGCTCAGCAATGCGGAGAGGAGGCGGGCGTGAGCCAGCCGATGAACCTGGTGGTCTATCTGGCGCGCGCCGGCGTCGGCTCGCGGCGCGCCTGCGACGAGCTCATTCGCCGCGGGGGCGTCACCGTCAACGGGGAGGTCGTCGCCTTCCCGAGGCAGAAGATCGCCCCCGAAGACGTGGTGGCGGTCGACGGCGAGCCGGTCGAGGTCCGCGAATTGCGCTACATCCTCGTGAACAAGCCGCGCGGCGTGGCCAGCACGCGCAGCGATCCGCACGCCGAGCGGGTGATCGTCGATCTCGTCCCCAGCGGCCGCATCCTGTTCCCGGTGGGCAGGCTGGACGTCGACACAACCGGCCTCATCATCCTCACCAACGACGGGGTGCTGGCAAACCGGCTGATGCACCCGCGGTACGGAGTCCCCAAGACCTACGCGGCGCGCGTGCGCGGCAAGGTGAGCCGCCGGGCGCTGGCGGCGTTGCGGCAGGGTGTGGACCTCGAAGACGGCCTCACCTCGCCGGCGGAGGTCAACCTGCGCAAACAGAGTGCGAAGACGGCGCTCGTCGAGATCACCATCCACGAGGGGCGCAAGCGCCAGGTACGGCGCATGTTCGCCGCCGTGGGCCTGCCGGTCGATGAGCTTCACCGGCGCCGGTACGGCCCCATCGTCGACAAGGGCCTCGAGCCCGGCGGCTACCGCGAGCTGACCGCCGACGAGGTCGAGGGGCTGCGGCGTTCCGGCGACGAGGTGGCCGAGGCCGTGGGCCGCGAGGTGGAGGGCCCGCCCGTGCCCTTGGCCGCGGAGGCCCGTCAGCCGGCGGTGGAGGCGCCCGCGGTGGAGGAGCGGCTCGAACCGCGGGCGCCCGCCGGACTAGAGGCGCCGGCGGAAGCGGAGGCGGCCACGGAAGCGGCCGGGGAGCCGGAGGCGGCCCTCGATGCGGAGGCGCCCGCCGAAGCGGAGGCGCCCGCGGACGGGGAGGACGCCACAGCCGGGGGCGGCGTTCCCGACGGTGTATGATTCCTCACTCGCCCCGACACCTGGAGCCGGATGACTGACCACCCCGCCCGCCTGCGCGCCATCCGTGGCGCCATCACCGTGGGCGCCGACACGAGCGAGGAGATCTGCGCCGGCACGGCCGAGCTGCTGAGCGCCATCGTGGAGCGCAACCAGCTGGACGTCGACGACATCGTCAGCATCGTGTTCAGCGCGACGCCGGACCTGCGAGCCGACTTCCCCGCGGTGGCGGCGCGGCGCCTGGGCCTTGCCCACACGCCGCTTCTCTGCTGCCAGGAGATCGCCGTCGAGGGCGCGATGGCCCGGTGCCTGCGAGTGCTGATGCACGTGTACCTTCCGGCGGCTCGAGCGGCTCATCATGTCTATCTCCGCGAGGCGCGTCAGTTGCGCCTCGACTTGCCGGAATGACCCGCATGCGCGGGCTCCGGAACTCAGATCTCACGCAGGCGGCGGCGCCTCAAAGGGACGCACTTCGCCGTGGCGATGAAGGGAGGCCGAGCTGAGCATGATGGTGATCATGCAGGAGGCGGCGACCGAAGCACAGGTCGCCGCCGTGATCGCGCGCGTCGAGGGGATCGGCGCCAGCGCGCATGTGTCGAGCGGCGAGCGCGTGACGATCATCGGGGTCATCGGCGACCGCGAGGAGACCACCCAGCTGCCGCTCGAGGCGATGCCCGGTGTCGACCGGGTGGTCGCGATCCTCAAGCCGTACAAGCTCGTGAGCCGCGAGTTCCAGCAGCGCGACACGGTGATCGACGTGCACGGCACCAAGATCGGCGGCGGCCACTTCGCGCTCATCGCCGGCCCGTGCTCCGTGGAGACTCCGGAGCAGGTGCTGGCGGCCGCCCGCGCCGTCAAGGAGGCGGGCGGCCACATGCTGCGCGGCGGCGCCTTCAAGCCGCGCACCTCGCCGTACGCCTTTCAGGGGCTGGGCGAGGACGGGCTGAGGATGCTCGCCGCCGCCCGCGACGCGACCGGCCTGCCCATCGTCACCGAGGTGATGGACCCTCGCGACCTCGACGTCGTCTGCGGCTACGCCGACGTCCTTCAGGTGGGCGCCCGCAACACGCAGAACTTCCTGCTCCTGGCCGAGCTAGGCAAGGTCGGCAAGCCCGTGCTGCTCAAGCGAGGTCCGTCGACGACGATCGAAGAGCTGCTCATGGCGGCCGAGTACATCGTCAAGGAGGGGAACCGCGACGTGATCCTCTGCGAGCGCGGCATCCGCACGTTCGAGACGGCCACGCGGAACACCTTCGACGTCAGCGCCGTGCCCGTGATCAAGATCGCCAGCCACCTCCCGGTCGTCGTCGACCCCAGCCACTCGGCCGGCCGCCTCGACCTGGTGCTGCCGCTCTCGCTGGCGGGCGTCGCGGCCGGCGCGGACGGCGTGCTCGTAGAGACGCACCCCAACCCCGAGCACGCCTTGTGTGACGGCCCGCAGTCGTTGCCGACGGCCGTCTTCGGGGAGTACGCGGGCCGCGTCCTCGACCTCGCCCGCTGGACCGGGAAGACCGTCCGCTGACGCCGTGAGCACGGCTGCCGTCAGCTCCGTCGCCATCCTCGGCGTCGGCCTCATGGGCGGCTCGCTCGGGCTGGCGGCGCGCGAGCGCGCCGGGGTGGCCGAGGTGCGCGGCTTCAGCCACACGCGTGCCACCCTCGACCTCGCCCTGGAGCGCGGCGCCATCACCCGCGCCTGCGACAGCCTCGCCGAGGCCGTGGCCGGCGCCGACCTGGTGTTCGTCTGCACGCCGGTGCGCCGCGTGGTGGAGGACGTCAAGGCGGCGCTCGCGGCGGCAGGCCCGGCGGCCGTCATCAGCGATGTGGGCAGCACCAAGGGGCCGCTCATGCGCGCCCTGACTCCGGCGCAGCAGAGCCGCTGCGTCGGCGGGCACCCGCTGTGCGGCTCGGAGACCGCCGGGGTCGCCAACGCCCGCGCCTCCCTGTACGAAGGCGCCACCTACTTCGTGACGCCCGGGGCGCACGTCGACGCCGACGCGTACGGGCGCCTGTACGCCTTTCTCGGCGCCATCGGCGCCCGCCCCGTGGCCGTGGACGCGGAGGAGCACGATTGCCTCATGGCGGTCGTGAGCCACCTGCCGCACGTGCTCGCCAACGTGCTCATGTCGCAGGCCGGCCGCCACGCCGGTGCTCGCGACGCGCTGCTCTCGGCCGGCCCCAGCTTCCGCGACCTCACCCGCGTGGCGGGCAGCAACCGCCGCGTGTGGACCGACATCTTCCTCGACAACCGCGCCGCCCTGCTGGCTGCTCTGGCAACCTTCCAGGAAGGGCTGCAGGAGGTCATCGAGGCGCTGGCCGCCAACGACGCCGGGCGCCTCGGCGACGCCATCGGGCGGGCCGCGGAGCAGAAGGAGCGCATGCTGGCGGCCGGCAGCCTCCCGGCGCGCGATCTGCAGCGCCTCATCGTGCGCGTCACCGACCGCCCCGGGGTCTTCCGGGAGATCATGGTGGCGCTCGGCGACGCGGGCATCAACATCGAGGACCTCTCGATGCACCACATGAGCGCCGAGCTCGGTGGCACACTGACCGTGTACGTGCTGGGCCGCGAGGCGTGCGCCCGCGGCGCCCACCTGCTCGCCGCCCTCGGCTACGATGTCATCACGGGGAGCGCCGTCGAATGACCGTCGTCGCCGTCGACGGCCCCATGGGCTCGGGCAAGAGCAGCGTGGCGCGGCGGGTCGCGGCGCGCCTCGGCTATGTGTATCTCGATACGGGGGCGATGTACCGCGCCGTCGGCCTGCTGGCCACCGAGGCCGGCGTGGCGCTCGACGACGAGGCCACCGTGGTGGCCGTGGCCCGGGCTGCCGAGCTGCACTTCTCGCCCGACGGCCGCCTGTGCGCCTCCGGGCGCGATGTGAGCGAGGCGATCCGCACCCTCGAGATGGGCGCCGCGGCCTCCAAAGTGTCGGCCCTGCCCGGCGTGCGGCGCCTCCTGGTCGAACAGCAGCGCGCCCTGGCCGCGGATGCGGACATCGTCATGGAGGGCCGCGACATCGGCACCAACGTGTTCCCCGACGCGGCTGTCAAGGTGTACCTGACCGCGCGGCCGGAGGTGCGCGCCGCCCGTCGCGCCGCCGAGCTGCGCGCCAACGGCGACGACGTGGACGTGGAGGAGGTGCTCGCGGCGCTCATCGAGCGCGACCGCCGCGACTCCGGCAGGGCGGTCGCGCCGCTGCGCAAGGCTGACGACGCGGTGGAGCTCGACACGTCGGCACTGACACTCGAACAGGTGGTCGCCGAGCTGGTCGCCCTGGTGCGCTTCCGGGCCGGTGCCCGATGAGCCTCTGGGGCCTGCCGCTCAAGGGGCACGGCGAGAGCGGCCTCTACACCTTCTGCCGCTGGCTCGCGGTGCCGCTCTTCGGCGGTCTCTACCGCTGTCGCGCCGAGGGAGCGGCCAACCTCCCGGCCGACGGCCCAGCCATCGTGATCACCAACCACAAGGCCAACCTCGACCCGGTGGTGGTGGGCATGATCTTCGACCGTCCGCTGCGCTACATGGCCAAGAAGGAGCTGTTCAGCTTCGCCCCGCTGAGGAAGCTCATCGTCACGCTGGGCGCTTTCCCCCTGGACCGCGGGGCCGGCGACCGCGCGGCCCTGAGCACTTCACTCGACATCCTCGCCGAGGGCGGCGTGCTGCTGATGTTCCCTGAGGGCCACCGGCGCCGCGATGACGCGGTGCACGAGTTCCTCCCCGGCGTCGGCATGCTGGCGCTGCGCAGCGGGGCGCCGGTGGTGCCGATGGCCATGGAGGGGACCCAGCGCATGTTCCGGGGCGGGCGGCCGGGGCTGCCCGCCCTGCGGGCCAAGGTGGGGCCGCTCCTCGACCTCAGCGACCTGACCGGGCGCAACAGCAAGAGCTACCAGGAGGCGGCGCGGCGCATGCGGGCCGCCGTCGCCGATCTGTATGCCCAGCTTTGACGACGTGGAGCGGCGGCCGCCGTACGACGACGAGCTCGAGCGCCACGCCGACCTCTGCCAGTTGAGCGCGGGCGCCTTCGACATCCTCGTGGCGCGCTACGCCGGCTACTGCTACGGCGTCGAACGCGCCCTGCGCATCACCGAAGACGCTCTGGAGGGTGCCACCGAGCCGGTCGCCACCCTGGGGCCGATCATCCACAACCCCAGCGTCGTGGGGCAGCTCGAGGACCGCGGCGTCGAAGTCGCGGAGGTCGTCGACGACGTCAGCGGCGGAACGCTGATCGTCCGCACCCACGGCGTGGCCCCCGAGGTGATCGAGCGCGTGCGGGCCCGCCAGCTGCACGTGGTGGACGCGACCTGCCCGTTCGTGGCTGTCGCCCAGCGCAAGGCCGCATCGCTGCACGACGCCGGGTACGCGGTGGTGATCCTCGGCGAGCGTGACCACCCCGAGGTCGCCGGCCTGGAGGGTTTCGCCGGCGAGGGCGCCGTGGTCGTGGAGGACGTCGCCGGTCTGCCGTTGGGGCGCCTGCGCGGCAAGCGGGTGGGCGTCGTCGTGCAGACCACGCAGACGCGCGCCAACCTCGAGACCGTCGCCGGCGCCCTGGCGCCCGTGGCCCGCGAGCTGCTCGTGTACAACACGATCTGCGACGCCACCGAGAAACGCCAGAGCGCCGCCTGCGAGCTGGCCGCCGAGGTCGACGTCGTGGTCGTCGTCGGCGGGCGCAACAGCGCCAACACGGCGCGGCTGGCGCAGCTCTGCCGCGCGATCGAGAGCCGTACCTACCACATCGAGTCGGCGGCCGAGCTCGAGCCCGACTGGTTCACCGGCGCCCGGCGGATCGGGGTCACGGCCGGCGCCTCGACGCCGGACACCGAGATCGAGGCCACGGTTCGCGCGCTCGTGGAGATCGGTGGGGGCTGAACGCTCCGAGAGGCGCGGCCTGACCGGCCTGCCGGTCGCCGACGTGCGCGCCGCCGCCGGTCGCTCCGGCCTGCGGGCCGGCGACTGCCTGGTGCGCATCAACGACGCCGTGCCGACGGACGTGCTCGACCTCGAGATGGCGGCCGCCGATGGTGCCCTGTGGCTGACGGTGCTCCGCGACGGCCGGCCGCTCGACCTGGTCGTCGAGCCGGCGCCGGGGGAGTGGCACGGCATCTCCCTGGGCTTTGACGGCCTCGGCGCGCCGCCGCGGCGTTGCCGCAACCGCTGCCGCTTCTGCTTCGTCGATCAGGTGCCCGCCGGCCTGCGGCCCGAGCTCTCGGTCAAGGAGGACGACTACCGGCTCTCGTTCCTGCACGGCAACTTCACCACCCTGAGCAACCTCGACGACGCCGACCTGGCGCGGATCGAGGAGCTGCGCCTGTCGCCACTCTACGTCTCGCTGCACGCCTGGGACGACGAGGCCCGCACGAGCCTGATGGGGAGGGCGGCGGCCGGCACGCGAGGCGCCCTCGAGCGGCTGGCCGCCGCCGGCCTCGAGCTGCATCTGCAGGTGGTGCTCTGCCCGGGCTGGAACGACGGCGAGCGGCTCGCCGAGACGGTGGCGCGCACGGCGGCCCTGCCTGCGGTCGTCGATCTGGGGGTCGTGCCCGTGTCGCTGGCCCTCGAGGGCGATCTACGGCGGGTCACGGCGGAGGACGCGCGGACCGTGGTCGATGCGGTCGAGGGCTGGCAGCGGCGCTACCGTCGCGAGCGCGGAGCGGCCTTCGTGCACGCCGCGGACGAGTTCCACCTCCTCTGCGGCGAGCTCCCGCCGGAGAGCGACGCCCCCGAGCAGTACGAGAACGGCATCGGCATGTCGGCCGCGCTGCTCGCGGAGGCACGGGCACTGCGCGGCGGGCCCCACGGGCCGGACGGCGTACGGGTGCTGTGCGGCACGCTGGCCGCGCCGGTCATCGACGCGGCCGCGGCGTGGCTCGCGCCGGCAGGGGCGCCGCTCGCGGCTTTCCCGGTCGGCAACCGCCTCTTCGGCCCGCACGTGACGGTCACGGGCCTGCTCGGCGGGCGCGAGGTGCTCGCCGCCGTCCGGCGGCGCCCGCTCGCCGCCGGGGAGTGGTTGCTGGCCCCGCGCGGCTTCCTGCCCGCGGCCCTGGGTCGCACCCTGGACGATGTCGCCGAGGACGAGCTGGCGGCCGCCTGCGACGGCCGCCTGGTCCTCGCCGAGTCCCTCAGCGAGGGTTTTGGTACACTGTCTCGATGATCTCTCCCACCGTCGTCGTCGTCGGCGCCCCCAATGCCGGTAAGTCCACGCTCGTCAACCGCCTCTGCGGCTCGCGTCAAGCCGTGGTGCACGAGACCCCGGGCGTCACGCGGGACCGCAAAGAGGTGGAGCTCGAGTGGGAGGGCAAGCTCCTGCGGATGGTGGACACGGGGGGCTACGACACGGCCGAAGACTCGCCCTTCGCCGGGCACGTCCGGGAGCAGGTCGAGCGCGCCCTGGCAGAGGCGGACGTGGTGCTCTTCGTCGTCGACGGCCGCAGCGGCCCGGTGGCCGACGATCACGAGATCGCCGCCGTCCTGCGCCGCACGCGTCTGCCGGTGCTGCTCGTGGCCAACAAGCTCGACGACCCGGCCACCGTCGTGGCCGCCCCCGAGCTCTACGAGCTCGGCCTCGGGGAGCCCCTGATCGTCTCCGCCGTGCACGGCCTGGGCACCGGTGACCTGCTCGACAGGCTGGTGACGACGGCCGGCGCGGAGCGGCCCGGCGAAGACGGGCCGCCCGATGCGCCGGCCGAGATCCCGGTGGCCATCGTCGGGCGCCCCAACGCCGGCAAGTCCAGCCTCTTCAACGCCATCGTCGGCGAACCGCGCACGATAGTCAGCGAGATCGCGGGTACGACCCGCGATGCCATCGATACCGCCGTGACCACCGCCGAAGGCTCCTTCCGCTTCATCGACACCGCCGGGATGCGCAAGGCGGCCAAGGTCAGCGGCGTGGAGTATTACGCCTACCTGCGCTCAGTGCAGAGCCTCGACCGCGCCCACGTCGCGGTCATCGTCGTCGATGCTACGATCCGTTTCGGCGAGCTCGACCTCTCGATCTGCACCGAGGCGGCGCGTAACCACTGCGCCACGGTCATCGCCGTCAACAAGTGCGACGTGGCCGAACCTGAGCTCGAGGAGATCGCCGGGATCGCGCGCCGCAAGCTGCGGCAGCGGCCTCCCGTGATCGCCGTTTCGGCGCAGACGCACCGCGGGGTCAAGCAGTTGCTCGCCTCGATCGCCTCGCTGGAGGCTCGCTTCGGCGCCCACATCTCCACCGGCGAGCTCAACCGCGCGCTGGCTACGCTAGCCGCGGCCCGCCCGCTGCCGATGAAGCGCGGCAAGCGTCTCAAGATGTACTACATCGCCCAGTTCGGCACCTCGCCGCCGCGTTTCGCCATCGAGGTCAACGACCGCACGCTGCTCACGCGCGACTTCGGCTTCTACGTGGAGAACCGCCTGCGCGAGCGGTTCGAGCTCGACGGTGTGCCGCTGGTGATCGACTTCAAAGGCAAGCGGTGATCGTTCTTCAGGCCCTCGCTTTCGCGGGGTTGTGCGTCGTCGCGTATCTCATGGGCGCCATCCCGTTCGGGGTCGTGATCGGCAAGCTGTTCTACAACGTGGACGTGCGCGAGCACGGCTCCGGCAACGTCGGCACCACCAATGTCTTCCGCACCCTCGGCAAGAAGGCGGGGGTCACCGTGCTGGCCCTCGACATGCTCAAGGGTTACATCCCGGCCGCCATCGCCGCGGCGCTCTTCCACCCCTGGTACGCGATCTTCATCGCCGCGGCGCCCGTGGCGGGCCACATGTACTCGATCTTCCTGAAGGGACGCGGCGGCAAGGGCGTGGCTACCGGGGCCGCCGTGGTGCTCGCCCTGGCTCCGTTGGCCTTCCTCGTCTGTCTCGCGGTGTGGATCGGGCTGATCCTCGTCACGCGGTACGTGAGCCTGGCCTCGCTCGCCGCCGCCTTTCTCGCGCCGGTCCAGGTGATCTGGGGCGGCCAGCCGCTGCCGTACGAGATCGCCGCCGTTCTCGTCGCCGTGATCATCTTCTGGGCTCACCGGGGCAACATCGGGCGTCTTCTGCGCGGCACGGAGCACCGCGTCCGGCTGCCGTGGAGCGGCCGCTCGCGGCCGCTCGCCGGTCCCGGCGGAGGGGGTTGAGCGTGGACGTCACCGTCGTCGGCTCCGGCAGCTGGGGCAGCGCCTTCGCGCGCCTGCTGGCGCGCCGCGGGCATCGCGTGCAGGTGCTCACGCTCGAGCGGGCCGAGGCGGCCGCACTCGAGCGCACGCACCGGAACCCGCACTTCCTGCCTGGTGTCCTGCTGCCGGCGGAGATCCGTTTCGTCGCCCTGGGCGACGCCGACATCTCCACCGCCGGCCTCGTCGTCTACGCGGTGCCCACGCAGGCGGTCCGCGAGGTGGCGCGCTGGGCGTCCACCCGGCGTTCACCCTCGGCGTTCCAGCTCTCCCTGGCCAAGGGCTACGAGCTCGGCACCCTCAAGCGCCCGACACAGGTCATCGAGGAGGAGACGGGTGCAGCCGCGGCGGCCCTCTCGGGCCCCAACCACGCCGAAGAGGTCAGCCGGGACATGCCCTCGGCGACCGTCATCGCCGCCGCCGACGAGGCCATGGCCGGCGCCCTGCAGGCGGCGGTCACCAGCGACACGTTCCGCGTCTACACCAACGACGACATCGTCGGCGTGGAGTTCTGCGGCGCGGTCAAGAACCCCATCGCCGTCGCGGTCGGGATGTCCGACGGGCTCGGCTTCGGCGACAACTCACGCGCCAGCCTGATCACCCGCAGCGTCGCCGAGATGACGCGCCTGGGGCTCGTCCAGGGCGCGCACGTCGCCACGTTCACGGGTCTGGCCGGGATCGGCGACCTCATCGCCACCTGCACCTCGCGGCACAGCCGGAACCGGCTCGCCGGCGAGCTGCTCGCCAAAGGCGCCTCGCCGACCGAGGTGGAGCGCGAGGTGGGCCAGGTCGTCGAAGGCATCCCGACGGCCTACGCCCTGCACGACCTCGCCGGCCGGCTCGGCATCGACATGCCGGTCACCGAGAACGTCTACCAGGTGCTCGAGGGGCGGCGCACGCCGCAGGAATGCGTCGCCGACCTCATGGGCCGCTCCCCCAAACGCGAGCGGCACGAGAGCTGACCGCGAGCCGCGGATGCGGGCGAAGCGGCTCGCGTTGTTCCGCGTCGCGGCCGTCTGGTAGACTCGCCCGGGCCGTGCCGCTGCCCGGCGACGTCCGCGGGGCGCCCGGGGCGTCGCATGGCCGCCAGACGCCCGATCCAACCCGCGCCGGCATCCGCTCGAGGCCGCGCGTATCGCCAGGAGGCACGGTGGAGAAGAACTACCTGTTCACGTCGGAGTCGGTCACCGAAGGTCACCCCGACAAGCTGGCCGACCAGATCTCGGACGCTATCCTCGACGCCATCCTCGCCGACGATCCGTACGGCCGGGTCGCCTGCGAGACGCTGGTCACCACCGGCTTGGCCCTCGTGGCCGGCGAGATCACCACCGAGACGTACGTCGATATCCCCAAGATCGTCCGCCAGACGGTCAAGGACGTCGGCTACACGAACGCGCTCTACGGCTACGACTACGAGACCTGTGGCGTCATGGTGGCGATCGACGAGCAGTCGCCCGATATCGGCCAGGGGGTGTCGCACGCGCTCGAGGTGCGCACCGACGTCAACGACGACGACGTCCTCGACGAACAGGGCGCCGGCGACCAGGGCATGATGTTCGGCTTCGCCTGCGACGAGACGCCGGAGCTCATGCCGCTGCCGATCTCGCTCGCCCACAAGCTCTCTCGCCGTCTCGCCGAGGTGCGCAAGGCGGAGATCCTCCCGTACCTGCGCCCCGACGGCAAGTCGCAGGTGACGGTGCGCTACGAGGACGGCAAGCCGGTGGAGATCGTCAAGGTGGTCCTGGCGTCGCAGCACGCCGAGAGCGCCGACCTGCAGAGCATCATCTACCCCGACCTGCTCGAGCACGTAGTCGAGCCGATCCTCCCGAAGGGCCTCTACGACGCGTCCCGCCTCGAGGACATCACGGTCATCAACGCCACGGGCAAGTTCGTCATCGGCGGGCCGATGGGCGACTGCGGCCTCACCGGCCGCAAGATCGTGGTCGACACCTACGGCGGCGCCGCTCCGCACGGCGGCGGCGCCTTCTCCGGCAAGGACCCGAGCAAGGTCGATCGCTCCGGCGCCTACGCCGCCCGCTACGTGGCGAAGAACGTCGTCGCCGCCGGCCTCGCCGACAACTGCCTCGTGCAGGTGGCTTACGCCATCGGTGTGGCCCACCCGGTCTCGCTGATGGTCGACTGCCAGGGCACAGAGAAGGTGTCGCTGGCCACCATCCAGCAGCTCATCGGCGAGCACTTCGATCTGCGGCCGGCCGCCATCCTGCGCGACCTCGACCTGCGCCGGCCCATCTACCAGAAGACCGCCGCGTACGGCCACTTCGGGCGGCACGACCACGACTTCACGTGGGAACGCACCGACAAGGCCGAGGCCCTGCGGGCCGCCGCCGGCCTCCGCGCCGGCTGAGAGGCCCGCGCGGAGCGAGAGACGGCGGCGTGGCATGAGCTTCGCCGCCGTCTTCCCGCTCATTCGTACCCGCGCCTTCGCCGAGGCGTTCGACTACAGCGTCCCGGGCGAGCTCGGCGCCCGGCTCCAGGTGGGCTCGCTCGTGGCCGTGCCGCTCGGGGCGCAGACGGTCATCGGGGTCGTCCTCGAGCTCCGGCCCACGACCGCGCACGAGGGCCGCATGCTCCCGGTGCGGGACCTGCTCGACGTACCCGCGGTGCCCGGCGACCTGCTGGAGCTTGCGCGGCAGGTCGAGGGCTATTACCTCACCTCTTTCGCGGCGGCCCTCGCTCTCGTGTGCCCTCCGATGGCAGCCCTCAAGGTTGTGCGCCAGTACGAGCTCACGCCCGAGGGGCGGGCGGCGCGCGAGGCCGGCGAGGAGGGGCTCGGCGAGATAGCCGGGCTCAAGCTCCCGGCCGGCCCCTTGACGAGCCTCGGCGAGCGGTACCGTCGCAAGGGCTGGGTGCGCACCGCCTACCGCGTCCACGTGCTGGGGGCGAGCACGGCGCGCCCGCGCTTACGGCGCGGCGGCGAGACCCCCTCGCGTCTGGGGCCGCGCCAGCGCGCCGCTCTGAGGGTCGTCGAAGAGGCCGTGGCGCTCGACGACCGCTCGCTGCGCGCCGCCTGTGGGATCTCACTGCCGGGCCTGCGGCGGCTCATCGACGCGGGCGCCCTGGTCGTCGAGGAGGGCACCGTGCCCGCCGGTGCGGCGGCGACAGGCACGGTGGAAGCCGTGCCGCCGCCCGTCGCCGCGCAGGTCGCTCGCCTGCGGGCCTGCGCCCGGCTCGCCGACGTCCCGGCGCTGCTCCCGGAACAGCGCCGAGCCCTGCACGCCGTCCTCTGCGAGGCACGGCCCGGCGACGAGGTGCTCGTCCACGGGGTCACGGGAAGCGGCAAGACGGAGGTCTACCTTCAGGCCGCCCAGGCCGCCCTCGAGGGTGGCCGCTCGGTGCTCCTCCTGGTCCCCGAGATCGGCCTCACGGGGCAGACCGTGGCGCGCGTGCAGGAGCGCTTCGCCGGCGAGCGCATCGCCGTGCTGCACTCCGGCCTCTCGTCCGGCGAACGCCTGCTCGCCTACCGGGATGTGGCCGCCGGCGAGGTGCGGATCGTGGTGGGCGCGCGCTCGGCGGTGTTCGCGCCGCTCGCCGACCTCGGCCTCGTGGTCGTCGACGAGGAGCACGACACCTCCTACAAGCAGGAGAGCGAGCCGGCCTACGACGCGCGCACCGTGGCGCGCTGGCGGGCGCAGCGGAGCGGCGCCGTCGTCGTGCTCGGCTCCGCGACGCCGAGCGTCGAGAGCTTCGCCCGCGTGCCGCTGCACGCCGACCTGCGCCGGCGCGTGGATGGGTCACGGCCGCCGGCGCTCGAGATCGTCGACATGCGCGGCCAGCACGCGGTGTTCTCACCGGCGCTGGCCGAGGCGCTCACGGCGGCCCTCGACGCCGGCGACAAGGCGATCCTCTTCCTCAACCGCCGGGGCTTCGCCTCGCTGCTCGTCTGCGACCGTTGCGGGTTCACCTGGGAGTGCCCGCGCTGCGACGTGACCCTCACGCTGTTCGGCGGTCGCGGCCTGCGCTGCCGCACGTGCGGGCACACGGAGCCTGCGCCGGGCATCTGCCCCGGATGCGGCAGCACGGAGCTCGTGCGCCACGGTTTCGGCACCGAGCGCGTGGAGCGCGAAGTGCGAGGGTTGCTGCCGGGCGTGGAGCTCCTCCGCCTGGATTCGGACGTCGCCGGCTCGTACGCCCGCCTGCGCGCCGTGCTCGAGCGCTTCGCGCAGCCCGGGGCACGCATCCTCATCGGTACGCAGATGATCGCCAAAGGGCACCACTTTCCGGATGTCACGCTCGTGGGAGTCGTGAACGCCGACCTCACGCTGCACTTCCCGGACTTCCGCGCCGAGGAGCGCACCTTTGCGATGCTGGTGCAGGTGGGCGGGCGCAGCGGGCGCGGCGAGCGCCCCGGGCGGGTCCTGGTCCAGACGCTCAGCCCCGACGCGCGCCCAATCGCGTATGCGGCCGCCGGCGAGGAGGAGCGGTTCTACGCCGAGGAGGTGGAACGCCGCCGTGAGCTCGGGTACCCACCGCAGACGACCCTCATCGCCCTCGAGGTCTCGGGCCGGGACGAGCACAAGGTCGGCCTCGCGGGGCAGTTCACGGCCGAGCGCGTCGGCGGCCTGCTGGCACACGGCGAGCTGGTCCTCGGCCCCGGCCCCCTGTGGCGCGAGCGCGGCCGCTCTGCCTGTCGAGTCCTGGTTAAAACGACGACCACAGGGAAAACACTCGATGTGCTGCGAGCTTGGCTGAGCCGGGACCGTGACCGTTTTGCGACTCGCGGGGTGCGCCTGGTGCCGGACGTCGACCCGCAGTGGCTCTGACACGCGGCTGAGGTACCATAGTGACATGAGCGAGACCACACAGGAGCAGTACGAGCGCGAGGAGCTCAGCCGGCGGCAGGGTGAGGCGCGCCGGGACATCCGCGTCATCGGCGACCCGGTACTGCGCGAGCGCGCTGCCGACGTCACCGCCTTCGACCGCGGGCTCCGCAAGCTCGCCAGGCGGATGATCCGGATCATGCACGACGCCCCCGGGATCGGCCTCGCGGCGCCGCAGGTGGGCGTCCTGCAACGGCTGCTCGTCTACGATGTCGACGAGGACCCGCGAGTGCTCGTCAACCCGGTGCTCGACGAGTTCTCGGACGAGCTCGAAGAGGTCGACGAGGGCTGCCTGAGCGTGCCCGGTGTCACGATGCCGGTGACCCGGCCCGTGAGCCTGCGGGTGCGGGCCCAGGACGCCGCCGGGGAGGCGCTTGAGTTCCACGCTGAGGGCCTGGAGGCGCGCGTCATCCAGCACGAGTACGACCACCTCGAGGGGGTGCTCATCGTCGACCGCACCTCGCGCAGCGCCCGCGCCGCCGCCCTGCGGGAGCTGGCCGAGCGTCGCGACGCCGGCCTGGTGGGCGCTACGGGCGGAGGCCTCTGACCCGCATGCGCCTCGCTTTCGCGGGCACCGCACCGTTCGCCGAGCTCGTCCTCGACGGCCTGTCTGTCGCGGGGCATGAGCTCTCCGTCGTCATCACCAACCCCGACCGGCCCCGTGGCCGCCACGGCACGCCGCAGCCGCCGCACCTCAAGCTCAGGGCGGCAGAGCTCGGGATCGCGGTGCTGCAGCCGGAGGACGTCTCGAGCCCCGAGGCGGTGGTCGCGCTGCTTGCCCACTCGCCGGAGGTGCTCGTCGTCTGCGCGTATGGCCAGATCCTCGGTAGTGCGGTCCTCGATGCCGTCCCCACGATCGTCGTCCACCCCTCGCTGGTGCCGCGCTGGCGCGGCGCCGCCCCGGTGGAACGGGCGCTGATGGCGGGGGAGACGGAGCTCGGCGTGGCCGTCCTCAAGATGGCCCTGGGCGTGGACGAGGGCCCGGTGGGCGACGTCCGCCGTGTGCACGTCCCGGCGGACGCGGACGCCGGGCGCGCCTACGAGCTGCTGGCGCCGGCGGCCGTGCAAGGGGTGCTGGCCACGCTCCGGGGCATCGCCGACGGCAGCGTCGAGTGGCGCGCCCAGAAGGGCGAGCCGACCTGCGCCCCGAAGATCGAGCCGCGCGACAAGCTCATCGATTGGGCGCGTCCGGCGTCAATGATCGTCAACCAGGTGCGGGCTCTCTCGCCGCACATCGGCGCCGTCACCGAGCTTCTGGGCCGGCGCACGCGCGTGTGGCGCGCGGCGCCCGGCGCCGGCCCCATGCCGGCGCCGGGCCGAGAGCGGCTGGCCCTGCCCGCCGGCGACGGCTGGGTCGACGTGCTCGAACTCCAGCAGGAGGGTCGCACACGCATGGCCGCGGGCGAGTTCCTCCGCGGGGCGGGTCGCGCCCTGGCGGGCTCGTGAGCCCCGCGCGCGATGCCGCCCTGCGGGCGCTCCTGCGCCTGCGCGCGGCGGGCGGGCGGATGGACGATTCGCTGGCGTCGTTCCCCGAGCTCGAGGGTCTCGGTGAGCGCGATCGCGGGCTCGCCAACGAGCTCGTCAACGGCACCCTGAAGCGCCGCGGCTCGATCGACGCCGTCCTCGGCGGATTCACGAAGGCGCCGCTCAGCAAGACCGCCGGGGAGGTCCTGGAGGTCCTGCGTCTGGCGGCTTTCCAGCTTCTCTTCCTCGACCGCGTCCCGGCCTACGCCGCGGTGGACGACGCGGTCGCGATGGCGGCGCGTCAGGGGCGGCACACCCAGGGATTCGTCAACGCGGTCCTGCGCAAGGTGGCCGCCGAGGGGCGCGCGAGCCTCGCTGACCTCGCTCAAGGGGACGGCGCCCGCGCCTGGTCGGTGCGCCATTCTTGCCCCGTATGGCTCGTCAGACTGTTACGCCGGGAGCTCGGCGACGAGGCGGCGGCGCGCTACCTTGAGGCGGCCAACGCGGCGCCCGAGCGGTGCCTGCGCGTGAACACGTTGCGCGCCGGCCTGCCGGAGGCGCGGGCGGCGCTGACCGCGGCCGGCTACGTCACGGCCGGCATCCCGGGGCTGCCGGCGGCGCTCACCTATGAGGGGCCGCCGCTGGAACGTTCTGCGCCGTTCGCTGCCGGGCTCGTGACGCCGCAGTCACGCGGCTCGCAGGTCGCCGGCCTCGTGGCTCTGGCCGGCGCCGGCCAGGGCGCCGCGGTGCTCGACCTCTGTGCCGCTCCAGGCACCAAGACCGCTCAGCTCACGGCTGCCGCCCCCGCGCTTCGCGTCACCGCCGTCGACTCGGATGGAGCTCGAGTGGCCGCCATGAGGGCCAATCTGCGGCGGCTCGGCGTCGCCGCCGACGTGGTCGAGGCGGACGTCCTCGAGCTGCCCGACTCCTACGATGCGGCCTTCGCCGCGGTCCTGCTCGACGCCCCCTGCAGCGGCCTCGGCACCATGGCCTCGAGGCCGGACCTGCGTTGGCGGCGCCGGGAGGCGGACGTCGAGCGCCTCGCCCAGCTGCAGCGGCGCCTCCTGCGGCGGGCGGCTCGTTGCGTGCGCCCCGGTGGATCGCTCACGTATGCGGTGTGCACCGTGCCGCGCGCCGAGACGGTCGCGGTCGTCGACTCTCTGCTCGCCGGCGGCGGCTGGGCGGTTGACGATCTCGGGGCCGCGTGGCCGGGGCTGGCGCATCCGGCGGCCGGCGGCTACCTGCTCGTGCTGCCGCCGGCGCACGGCGCCAGCGGTTTCTTCGTCGCGCGTCTGCGGCGGAGCGCCGCCGCGGAGTAGAATGGGCGCGCGGCCACGGCCGCGCCGCCCCACGCCACGGAGGAGCCCATGCCGGACCTGTTGCACGCCGTCAACGTAGCGCCGTCGATCCTCTCGGCCGACTTCGCCCACTTGGGCGACGACGTGGAAGCCGTGCTCAACGCCGGCGCGCGAGTCATCCATGTGGACGTCATGGACGGCCGTTTCGTGCCCAATATCACCATCGGGCCGCTGGTCGTGGCGGCGCTCAAGCCGCTGGTCCACGGGGCGGGCGGCCTGCTCGACGTGCACCTCATGATCGAACGCCCCGAGCGGTATGTCGAGGCGTTCGCCGTCGCCGGCGCCGACGTCGTCGTCGTCCATCAGGAGGCCTGCACCCATCTCCACCGGGTGCTGGCGCAGATCCGCGAGGCGGGCGTCGCCGCCGGCGTGGCTCTCAACCCAGCCACGCCGGTCGAGACGCTGGCAGAGGTACGGACGCTCTGCGACCTCGTCGTCGTGATGTCGGTGAACCCCGGGTTCGGGGGTCAGAGCTTCATCGAGACATCCATCGCCAAGATCGAGCGAGCCCGGGCCTTCCTGCCTGACACGGTGGCGATCGAGGTCGACGGTGGCGTCGACGTCCACAACGCGGCGACGCTCGTGGCGGCGGGCGCCAACCTTCTGGTCGCCGGTTCCAGCGTGTTCGGCGGGCGCGATATCGGCGGCCGTTTCGCCGAGCTGGCGCAGGCCGCCACCGAAGCCGTATAATCCAGGGGCACGATCAAGCTGCTTCAGGGCGGGGTGAAAGTCCCCACCGGCGGTGAAAGCCCGCGAACCTCTTCGGAGGCCGACCAGGTGAGACTCCTGGGCCGACGGTCAAAGTCCGGATGAAAGAAGCACGCTGCGACGCCGTCGCGTCGTCCGCCCTGGGGCCTGGCTCCGGGGCGTTTTGCGTTGGACGATGACCAGTATATGGAGCGCGCCTTCGAACTGGCCGAGCGGGGCCGCGGCAGCACCCATCCCAACCCTCTCGTCGGCGCCCTCCTCGTGCGCGACCGCGAGGTGGTGGGGGAGGGGTACCACCGCGGCCCGGGCGAGCCTCATGCCGAGGTGCTCGCCCTCGCCGTCGCCGGGCCGCGGGCGGCGGGGGCGACGCTCTACTGCACCCTCGAGCCCTGCAGCCATCAGGGGCAGACCCCGCCGTGTGCCGATGCGCTCGTGGAGGCCGGCGTGGCCGAGGCCGTAGTGGCCCTCCGCGACCCGAACCCTCTGGTCGACGGCCGCGGCCTCGAGCGCCTGCGCGCCGGCAGCGTGCGCGTGCGCCTCGAAGAGGAGCGCTGGGGGGCGCGGGCACGGCGCCAGAATGCGCCCTTCCTCAAGTACCACGCCACCGGGTTGCCGCGCGTGACCTACAAGGCGGCGGTGACGCTGGACGGCAAGGTCGCGGCGGCCGGCGGCGACGCCCGCTGGATCAGCTGCCTCGACAGCCGCCGGGCTGTGCACCGGATGCGGGCCGAAGCCGACGCCGTGCTCGTCGGCGCAGGCACGGTGCGGCTCGACGACCCTGAGCTCACGGTGCGGCTGACCGAGGGCCGCAACCCCGTGCGGGTGGTCGTGACCCGCTACGGCGAAGTGCCGCCGACGGCGAAGCTGCTGCTGACGGCCGGCCAGGTGCGCACCATCGTCGTCGCCGCCTCCGCGGCCCCGCCGGAGCGGCGCGTGCTCGAGGCGCGGGGCGCCGAGCTCATCGAGGTCGGCGACGGCGGCCTGCGGGCCGCCCTCGCGGCCCTGGCCGAGCTCGGCCTCCTGGACCTGCTCTGCGAGGGCGGCCCGGACCTGGCGGGGAGCCTGCTGTCGCAGGGCTTCCTGGACCGGGTGACGCTCTTCGTGGCGCCGCTCATCGTCGGGCGCGGCGCGCCCGACCTGTTCGCGTCGCCGGCCGTCGGCGCCGTCGCCAAGGCCTGGCGGCTGCACGACGTCGAGTGGCGCCAGGTGTGCGACGACATCATGCTGAGCGGCAGCCTCATCACGGAGAGCCGGTAGATGTTCACCGGCATCGTCGAGGAGGTCGGCACGCTGCGCAGCCTGCACGTGGGGGCGGCGAGCGCGGTTCTCGACGTCGCCGCCACTCTGGTGCCCCAGGGCGGCGCCGTCGGCGACAGCATCCTCACCGACGGCGCCTGCCTCACGGTCACGGGCCTGCGGCCGGACGGCTTCACGGCCGACGTGATGCCCGAGACGGTGCGGCGCACAACGCTTGCCGAGCGCCGCCCCGGCGACCGCCTCAACCTCGAGCGGGCCCTGACGCTCCAGGCGCGCCTCGGAGGGCACCTCGTGAGCGGCCACATCGACGGGGTCGGCACGGTGACGGCGGTGACGCGGGAAGGCAACGCGCTGTTGGTCGACGTCGAGGTCCCCACGGCGGTGTCGTCCGTCAGCGTCGCGCAGGGTTCGATCGCCGTCGACGGGGTGAGCCTGACCATCGTCAGCGTCGCCGGCTCGCGGCTGCGCGTCTCGCTCATCCCGCACACAGCCGCCGCCACCACACTGGCGCGTCTGGCGCGGGGCGTGCGGGTCAACCTCGAGGCCGACCTGATCGCCAAGTACGTGCACGCGTTCGTCGCGGGGCGCAAGCCCGGCGAGGGACTCACCTGGGAGAAGTTAGCGGAAGCGGGGTTCTGATGAGTGCCGACCGGACTGACGACCTGACGATCGAGGGCGAACGCGCCCCGGCCGCCGAAGAGCGGCCGTTCGCCGAGGTCGAGGACGCTCTCGACGACCTGCGCGAGGGCAAGATGGTGATCGTCTGTGACGACGAAGACCGTGAGAACGAGGGCGATCTCACGATGGCGGCGCAGTTCGCGACGGCCGACCGGATCAACTTCATGGCCAAGGAGGGTCGCGGCCTCGTGTGCCTGACGCTGACGCCTCAGCGCTGCGCCGAGCTCAACCTGCCGCCGATGACGAGCCACAACGAGGCTCGTCTGCAGACCGCTTTCACGGTGTCCATCGAGGCTCGGGAAGGGGTGACGACGGGCATCTCGGCCGCCGACCGGGCCCACACGATCCAGGTGGCCATCGACCCGGAATCCGGGCCAGAGGACCTCGTGCAGCCGGGCCACATCTTCCCGCTGATGGCGCGGCCCGGCGGAGTGCTGGAGCGCTCCGGGCAGACGGAGGCCGGCGTCGACCTCGCCCGCCTCGCCGGCCTCAACCCAGCCGGCGTGATCTGCGAGATCATGAACGACGACGGCACCATGGCACGGGTCCCCGACCTCGTGCCCTACGCCGCCCGGCACGGGCTCAAGATCGTCACCGTTGCCGACATCATCAAGTACCGGCGCCGCACGGAGAAGCTCATCCGCCGCGCCGCGACGGTCAGCATGCCGACCCGCTACGGCGACTTCAAGGCTGTCGGCTACGAGTCGGTGGTGGACGGCAGCCATCACGTCGCGCTCGTCAAAGGCGACGTCGCCGGCCGGCACGACGTGCTCGTGCGCGTGCACTCGGAGTGCCTCACCGGCGACGTCTTCGGCTCGCAGCGCTGCGACTGCGGCGAGCAGCTCGCAGAGGCGCTGCGGCGCATCGAGCAGGAGGGCCTCGGGGTCGTGCTGTACATGCGGCAGGAGGGCCGCGGCATCGGGCTCATCAACAAGCTCAAGGCGTACGCGCTGCAGGAGCAGGGCCGCGACACGGTGGAGGCCAACGTCGAGCTCGGCTTCGACGCCGACCTGCGGGATTACGGCATCGGCGCCCAGATCCTCGCCGACCTCGGGCTCACGACGATCCGCATCATGACCAACAACCCCAAGAAGATCGTCGCCCTCGAGGGCTACGGCCTGCAGATCACGGGCCGGGAGCACATCGAGGTCGTGCCGCACGAGGACAACGTCACCTACCTGCGAACCAAGCGCGAGAAGATGGGCCACCTCCTGCGTCACGAAGACCTCTTCAGCACCGAAGAGGGTCCGGAGGGCTGATGGAGCCCCACGGCCCGACGACACGCAGCCATGACGGCAAAGGAGCCGCACGATGACGACCTACGAAGGCAAGCTCAGCGGCCAGGGGATGAAGTTCGCCCTGGTGGTCGGGCGCTTCAACGAGCTGATCTCGTCGCGCCTGTACGAGGGCGCCCTCGACTGCCTGCGGCGGCACGATGTCGCCGACGGCGACGTCGATTCCGCCTGGGTGCCGGGCGCCTTCGAGATGCCGCTGGTCGCCAAGCGCCTGGCGGAGACCGGCAAGTACGATGCCGTCGTCTGCCTGGGCGCGGTGATCCGCGGCTCCACGCCGCACTTCGACTACGTGGCCGCCGAAGCCGCCAAGGGGATCGCCAAGGTGAGCCTCGATTCGGGCGTGCCGGTGGTCTTCGGGGTACTCACCACCGACACGATCGAGCAGGCCGTGGAGCGGGCCGGTGCCAAGGCCGGCAACAGGGGCTGGGCGGCGGCCTCAACAGCGCTGGAGATGGCCAATCTGGGGCGCGCGTTGCCTTGATCGGCCGGCGCGCCGGTGACGGGCGCGGAGCCCGCGCCCGCCGGCCGGAGGGTGCCTTAACGCCGGAACCCCGCCGAGGGCGGGGTTCGAGATGACACCGGTCGCGGCACCGCCGAGGGCGCCGCGGCGCGAGGCGGATGTCTCAGAGAGCCTTCGTCACGCGCCCGGACTTGAGGCAACGGGTGCACACGTAGGCGTTCTTGGGGTGGCCATCGACGAGGATGCGCACCCGCTGGAGGTTGGGGTCGAAACGCCGCTTCGTGTGGCGGTGCGAGTGACTGATGTTGTTGCCGATCGCGGGCGCCTTGCCGCAGGTCAAGCAGATCTTGGACATAGCCGTTCCCTCAGCTTGATTGGTCGCTAGCCGCGCTAGTATGCTGCACCCGGTCGGGCAACGCAAACGCGCCCTCCGGCACAGCCTGCCCTGTCCCCGTCCCGTCGAGGCGTGATGGAGCGTTTTCGCAAAGAGATGTCGATCTTCGAGGCGCTCGCGGCCGACGACGGTGCCCGGGCCGTGCTCGAGAGTCACGGGATGGCCTGTTGCCTGTGCATCGGCGCCCAGTCGGAGAGCATCGAGGCCGGCGCCATCCTGCACCAGGTGGACCCCGAGCTCGTTGTGCAGGAGCTCAACCGCCTGAGCGGCACGGAGGCCTGACCCCTTCGGGGGTCCTCCTGTGGCGCCGTCCGACCTCAGACTCGCCTTCGCCTCTGGGGACCTTCACGGCGACGTCATCGTCGCCCACCAGGTCATCGCCAAGCTCGCCGGGTCCGTAGCGCGCGTCACCTACGGCGTCGTCGCCATGCAGGAATCGCCGATGCGCAAGCTGGCTCGCGGGTTTCGCGGTTCCCTGGCCGAGGGCGTGGAGGTCGACGTCGTCGGCGACACGGTCAATATCGGTCTGCACGTCGTCATGGAGCGTGGCGTCAATCTCGCTCAGGTGACGGCCAACCTCCAGGAGCAGGTCCGCTATCAGCTCGGACAGGTCGGTGGCCTGCCGCTGGGCGAGATCAGCGTCCGCGTCGAGGATCTCAAGGATTGAACGTCCGTCACTTCACCATCGCGATCATCGGCGCCGCGCTGGCCGCCATCGAGTCGGAGCGCGGCGTCGTCAACGATCTCAACGTCTACCCGGTCCCTGATGGCGACACGGGGACCAACCTCGCGCTCACCGTGCGGGCCGTGCTCGAAGAGCTGGAGCAGAGCGACGTCGACGGCATCCCTCTCGTGGCGGCCGCGGTCACCAAAGGGTCGCTCATGGGTGCGCGCGGCAACTCGGGCGTGATCCTCTCGCAGATCGTGCGCGGGGTGTGTGATGTGTGGGGCGGTGCCGAAGAGCTCACGACCGGCACGTTCAAGCATGCCCTGCGGGAGGGAGCGAGCAGCGCCTACCGCGCCGTCAAGGAGCCCGTCGAAGGAACGATGCTCACGGTCATCCGGGAGATGGCGGCCGCGGCCGCCGGCGTGCCCGACACGCTGGGCCTCGACAAGCTGCTGGCGACGGTCGAGGAGGCCGGCAGGGTGGCCGTCGAGAGGACGGTGGAGCAGCTGCCGGCCCTGCAGAAGGCGGGCGTCGTCGACGCCGGCGGGTACGGCCTGCTGGTACTCTTCCGCGGCTTGGCCACCGGGCTCGACGACCTCACCGAGGGGGGCTTCGCCGTCGCCGGGGCCACGGTACACCTGCGCGTCGGGGAGGCGGCCGGCGCGCCGCAGGCCCCGCCGTACGCCTCCGAGCTGTCAGCCTATCGGTACTGCACGAGCCTGCTCATCAAGGGCGAGGCCGTCCCGCGGGAGGCCTTCGAAGCCTTTCTGCAGCCCATCGGCGACAGCGCGCTGGTCGTCGGCGACGCGCGGCTGGTCAAGGTCCACGTGCACACCAACGACCCGGGCGTGGTGCTCAGCGAAGCGCTCAAGTACGGAGCCTTGAGCGAGGTCGAGATCAAAGACATGCACGAGCAGACGAGGGAGCGCGACGACCGCCTGCAGCGGCAAGCCGGCGGCGGCGCCCTGGCGGTCGCGGTGGTCGCCGGCGAGGGCAACAAGCAGCTCTTCCGCGAGCTCGGCTGCCGGGCCATCGTCGACGGCGGGCAATCCATGAACCCGAGCGCCGCCCAGCTCCTGGAGGCGGTCGACGGCCTCGACGCCGGGGAGGTCGTCCTGCTGCCGAACAACGGCAACGTGATCCTCACCGCCGAGCAGGCCGCCGGCATGAGCAGCCGGCACATCGCCGTGGTCCCGACCACGTCCATCCCCGTCGGCCTGGCCGCCATGGTGGCCTTCGACCCGGACGGCGACGCCGTCGGCAACGCGCGCGCGATGCAGGACGCCATCCAGGGTGTGCACTCGGCTGAGGTCACGCGCGCCGTGCGGGACTCGGAGCTGGACGGCGTCCCCGTCCGCAAGGATCAGGCCATGGGCATCGTCGACGGCAAGCTGGTCGCCGCCGCCGACGATCTGCAGGCGGCCTTCGTCGGTGTGCTGGAGGCCTTTGCGGCCGCGGACGCCGAGTACGTCACCGTGCTCACGGCGCTCAACGGCTCCGGCGTGGCGCGCGCGGAGCTCGAAGAGCTGGCCGCGCGCACGCTTCCCGAGGCCGAGGTCCACTTCCACGAGGGCGGGCAGCCGCTCTACCCGATCCTTGCGAGCGCCGAATGACCGAGCTGCTCACCCTCAGGAACACCGCCATCGTCCTCGACTCCACGTGCGACCCGCCGTCGGGCTTCCTCGAGCGCCCCGGCCTCTTCATGGTGCCCCTCAAGGTGCACTTCGGTGAAGAGACGTTCCGCGACGGCGTCGACATGACCTCGCAGGAGTTCTTCGTTCGGCTTCAGTCGGCGGCCGTCCTGCCCACGACCTCGCAGCCCACGGCAGGCGAGTTTCTGGCCGTCTACGAAGAGGCGCGTCGGAGCTACGAGAACGTGTTCTCGCTGCACATCTCCGGGGAGATGAGCGGCACGGTGCGCTCGGCCGAGCAGGCGGCGGCGCAGATCGACGGCGTCGAGGTGTACGACCTGCGCACCGTCACCACGGCGTTGTCGCTGTGCGCCGAGCGCCTGCGCGTCCGCCTCGAGCGGGGCTGCACGATCGCCGAGGTACGCGCCTACATCCAGCACTTCACCGACGACTGCAAGCTCCTCGTCCACGCCGCGACCCTGGAGTACCTGCGGCGCGGCGGGCGCATCGGCCGCGCCGCCTCCCTCGTGGGAGGCGTGCTCGATATCAAGCCGCTCATCCAGGGCATCGACGGCACTCTTCAGGGCTACGCCAAGGTGCGCGGCCTCAAGAAGGCCCTGGCCTCGATGGAGCGTTTTGTGGAGGAGAACAGCCGGCCCGAGGACGAGCTCTACTTCGTGACCATCGAAGCCGTCAACGACGAGGAGCCGCCGCTCATCCGGGCCCTGATCGAACGTTTGCGGCCCAACGCGCACTTCGTCCTGCGCGGGCACGTGGGAGCGGTGGTGGGCACGCACATCGGCCCCGGGACCGCCGCCTTCGCAATGATCGCGGAGTGACCGCACCGCGACTCCCGCTCCGCTTCGGCGGCGGTCCATTCACAGGCCGACCGCCGCTCACTCGCCTCACGTTCGACCCCGACCTCCTCACGACCCCGCTGGCCGAGATCGAGCACGTGACCAGGCCGGTCGCCAGGCGCCTCGCCGCCTTCGGCCTCGTGACCGT
Source organism: Thermoleophilia bacterium (assembly GCA_041648235.1). Taxonomy (GTDB): domain Bacteria; phylum Actinomycetota; class Thermoleophilia; order UBA2241; family UBA2241; genus CAIXSE01. The sequence goes on along the minus strand of JBAZPK010000001.1, from coordinate 879 downwards.
CGGCGACCTCATCGAGCATTTCCCACGCCGGTACGAGGACTTCCGCGACCGCAAGCTCATGCGCGACCTCCGGGTCGGCGAAGAGGCGACCGTGCGCGGCACCGTGCAGAGCGTCAGCGCCGACCTCACGGCGCGCCGCCGGGTGGCCGTGGTACGCGTGGCGCTGCGCGACGACACCGGCGCGGTCGACGCCGTCTGGTTCAACCAGCGGTACCTCGTCAAGGTGCTCGCGCCGGGCATGCGGCTCAGTGTGCGCGGGACGTATCGCCCCAAGGGCGGGCGCCCGACCTTCCTCGTCAAGAGCCATGAGATCCTCGAGGAGGAGGGCGGTGAGACGGTCCACACCGAGGGCCTCGTGCCCGTGTATCCGGCGAGCGAGCAGGTCTCGGCCCGGCTCCTGCGCGGCCTCCTGCGCTCCGTGCGTCCGGTCATGCGGCGTCTGCCCGACCCGCTTCCGGCCGCGTTGCGGGTCGACGAACACCTGCCGAGCCGCGCCGACGCCACGCTCGCCGTGCATGCGCCGCGCGACCTCGACGAGGCCATGGCCGCGCGGCGACGCCTGGTGCTCGAGGAGCTGCTGTTGATGCAGGTCGGCCTGCTGCTCCGTAAGGGCGAGCAGCAGGCCCGGGTCTCGGCCCCGGCCCTGGCCGCCCCGGGTGCGCTCAGCCGGGCGTTTCTCGAGTCGCTGCCGTTCGCGCTCACCTCCCACCAGGAGTCGGCGCTCGCCGAGCTCGAGGCGGACCTCAGGCGGACCGTGCCGATGCGCCGGCTCCTGCAGGGCGACGTGGGCTCGGGGAAGACCGTCGTCGCTCTCTACTGCCTGGTGCGCGCCGCGGAGGCCGGGCTGCAGGGCGCGCTCATGGCGCCCACCGAGACCCT